>JADLBN010000146.1 GCA_020847675.1 Burkholderiales bacterium
CCGACCGACAAGGCGCGCTGGTCGCCGAAGCCGAACATCCGCAACGACTACAAGACGATGGTGCCGCTCGCCTCAGACGGCCCGTGGAGCCAGGCGCTGGGGCCCACCCATTTCTCGTGGCTGTTCCTCGACGAGACGCCCAAGGGCCTGCCGCGCGTGACGCCGCCCGACGTCTGGTTCGTCTACCGGACCAACCCGGCGATCTCGTTCTGGGACACGCCCGCCGTGCAGCAGAAGATGGCGCGGTTCCCGTTCGTCGTGGCGTTCGCGTTCACCCGGGACGAGACCAACCACTTCGCCGACGTGCTGCTGCCCGACGCGATCGACCTCGAGAGCCTGCAGCTGATCCGCATCGGCGGCACCAAGTTCGTCGAGCAGTTCTGGAACCACCAGGGCTTCGCGCTGCGCCAGCCGGTGGTGGCCGCGCAGGGCGAGGCGCGCGACTTCACCGACGTCGCGACCGAACTCGCCTCGCGCTGCGGGCTGACGCGCGAGTACGTGGGCGCGATCAACCGCGGCGTCGCCTGCGTGCCGCTCAAGGGTCCGGGCTGGAACGTCGAACTCGACACCGCCACGCCGCCCTCGCGCGAGGCGATCTGGGACGCGGTGTGCAGGGCGGCGAGCGCCGAGCTCACCGAGGGCCGGGAACAGAACGGCCTCGACTGGTGGCGCGAGCACGGCTTCATGACCAACCCGTTCCCCGAGGTCGACTGGTACCTGCTCCCGACGCTGGTCGAGGCGGGCCTGCGCTTCGAACTGCCCTACCAGGAGCGGCTGAAGCGCGTGGGCGCGGAACTCGGCGCGCGGCTGCACGAGCACGACATGCGCTGGTGGGATCGCCAGCTCGAGGAGTACCGCGCGCTGCCCGCGTGGAAGGACTTTCCCGGGCTGTGGGACGATGCGCTTCGCGAGCAGGGCGGCGATCCGGACGCCTATCCGTTCTGGATGCTCACCGCCCGCAGCATGCAGTACGCGTGGGGTGGCAACGTGGGCATGCAGATGATCCGCGAGGTGTCGCAGAACATCGCCGGCCACCGCGGCGTGATCGTGAACGGCGCGACCGCGCGGCGGCTGGGCATCGCCGACGGCGACGAGATCGAGCTCGCCACGCCGCATCGGTCGACCCGAGGCAGCGCGGTGATCCGCGAGGGCATCCGTCCCGACACGCTGCTCGCGATCGGCCAGTTCGACCACTGGGCAACGCCCTACGCGAAGGAGTTCGGGCTCGCGAGCCTCAACACGCTCGCGACGATGTCGCTCGGCCTCACCGACGCGACCGGCTCGGGCGCCGACGTCGTGCGCGTGTCGCTGCGCCGCGTCGGCGGCGCCCGCAAGGGGCGGAGATGACGCGGTGGGCGATGGTCGCGGACCTGCGGCGCTGCGTCGGTTGCCAGACCTGCACGGCGGCGTGCAAGCACGCGAACGCGACGCCTCCGGGCGTGCAGTGGCGCCGCGTGCTGGACATCGAGATCGGCAACTTCCCCGACGTGAAGCGCGCGTTCGTGCCGGTGGGCTGCCAGCACTGCGAGGATCCGCCGTGCATGACCGTCTGCCCGACCAAGGCGACGAAGAAGCGCGCCGACGGCATCGTCACGATCGACTACGACCTGTGCATCGGCTGCGCGTACTGCGCGGTCGCCTGCCCCTACCAGGCTCGCTACAAGACCGAGCGCGCGACCTTCGCCTACGGCAAGGCGGCGGCGCACGAGGCGAAGCGCCACGATCCGGACCGCCTCGCGGTCGCGACCAAGTGCACGTTCTGCGTCGACCGGATCGACGCCGGGCTCGCGGCGGGGCAGCAGCCGGGCGTCGACCCCGAGGCGACGCCGGCCTGCGTCAACGCGTGCATCGCGCAGGCGTTGACCTTCGGCGATCTGGACGACCCGTCGAGCAACGTGTCGAAGCTCCTGGAGATGAACGAGCACTTCCGGATGCACGAGGAGCTTCGCACCGGTCCCGGCTTCTACTACCTGTGGGACCGGAGCGAAGAGACCGGTGGCGTGCCGGCGTTGAAGCGCCTGGTCGAGGAAGCGATGGATCTCGCATGAACGGCCCGCGGACCCTTCCGCGTGCGCCACGGCGTCCAGGGACCCGGGCCGGCGGCGCCGCGGTCGCGTTCACGGGAGTCACGGGAGAAGCTTCGTGAGCTACGGCCCGACGCCCTGGGTGCAGCGCCACTGGGACCTGCGCGCCGCGGCCAACTTCGCGGCCGGCGGCGCGGGCTCGGGGCTCATCGTCGTCGCGGCGCTCTCGGGCGCGCGCGACGCGCCTGCGGCCGTCGCGCTCCTCGCAGGGCTCGCACTGGTGGCCGTCGGCCTCTTCGCCGTGTGGCTCGAGATCGGCCGGCCGCTTCGCGCGCTCAACGTGTTCTTCAACCCGCGCACGTCGTGGATGAGCCGCGAAGCGATCGCCGCGGTCGTGCTGGGCGTGTTCGTGCTGCGCGCCGCGTGGCTCCATGCGACCGACAGCCCGGGCGCGGTGGCGACCGGCGCAGCGGCCGCGCTCGCCGCGCTCGTCTTCGTGGGCTGCCAGGGCATGATCCTGCGCGCGGCGAAGGGCATCCCGGCCTGGCGGTCGAGCGCGACTCCGTGGCTCATCGTCGCGACCTCGCTCGCCGAAGGCGCGGGCCTGTGGTGGATCGCGGCCGCGGCGCACGCGCAGGGGACGCGGACCGGACTCGCGCTGTTCGGCGCGCTCCTCTGCGTGCGGCTCTTCGCGTGGCTCGCCTGGCGGCGTTCGATCGCGCGCAACGCGCGGGCTTCGGCTGCGATGGCGCCTGCGGGAACCGCGCTGTCGGTGCTCGGAACGGCGCTGCCGCTCGTTCTCGCGGGTGTCGCCGCCATATCGACGTCGCCGGCCGTCGTGCTGGGACTCGCCGGGACCGCCGGCGCGCTGGCGTTCGGGACCGGCATCGCCTTCAAGATCGCGCTCGTCGTGCGCGGCGCGTTCAACCAGGGTTTCGCGATCCCGCACATGCCGGTGCGCGGCAAGCGGGCCTGACCGGGCCGCGCACTCGCAGGCCGCGGGAGAAGAGCATGGGGGCGACGACCGGACAGGAAGCGCGCATCGCGGCGCGGGCGCAAGGCCCCGGATACCGCGAAGCCGCGATCGAGACGATGCCGCGCGAGCGTCTCGAAGCCCTCCAGCTCGAGCGGCTGCGGGCGACGGTCGCCCTCGCCTGGAACGACGTGCCGCTTCACCGGGAGCGCCTGCGCGCGGCGAAGATCGCACCCGAGGACATCCGGTCGCTGGCGGATCTCGCGCGGCTGCCGTTCAGCTCGAAGGCCGACCTGCGCGACACCTATCCGTTCGGACTCTTCGCCCGGCCGGTGAACGAACTCGCCAGGCTGCACGCCTCGTCGGGCACCACAGGCAAGCCGATCGTCGTCGGCTACACGGCGCGCGATCTGGACACCTGGGCCGAACTGGTGGCGCGCTCGCTCGCCTGCGCCGGCGCGCGGGGAGGCGACGTCGTCCACAACGCCTACGGCTATGGACTGTTCACCGGCGGGCTGGGGATGCATGCGGGAGCGGAGCGCCTGGGCTGCGTCGTCGTGCCGATGTCCGGCGGCTCGACCGAGCGGCAGGTCGCGCTGATGGTCGACTTTGGCGCCCGCGTCCTGTGCGCGACGCCGTCCTACGCGCTCGCGATCGCCGAAGTGGGGGAGAACCTCGGGGTCGACCTGCGTTCGCAAGGCAGGCTCGCGCTCGGCCTGTTCGGCGGCGAGCCGTGGAGCGAGGCGATGCGGCGCGAGATCGAGACGCGCCTTGGCATCGTCGCGGTCGACATCTACGGCATCTCCGAGATCATGGGGCCGGGCGTGGCCTGCGAGTGCCCGGCGCGCGCGGGGCTGCACGCCTGGGAGGACCATTTCCTGTTCGAGGTGATCGATCCGGAGACCGGCGCCGCCATGCCTGACGGCGAGGCGGGCGAACTGGTGATCACGACGCTCACCCGGGAAGCGCTGCCGATGCTGCGCTACCGCACCCGCGACGTCACGCGGATGAGCCGCGAGCGCTGTGCCTGCGGGCGGACGCATCGCCGCATCCTGCGCGTGACCGGACGCAACGACGACATGCTGATCGTGCGCGGCGTCAACGTCTATCCGTCGCAGGTCGAAGCGTTGCTGGTCGGGATGCCGGGCATCGCGCCCCACTACCAGCTCGTGCTCGAGCGCCGGGGCAGCCTCGACCGCGTGACGCTGGAAGTCGAGGCGGCGCGCGACGCGGCACCGCACACCTGGCCCGCGATCGCCTACGCGGCGAGCCATCACCTCAAGTCGATGATCGGACTCACCGTGGAGGTCGACGTCAAGGCCCCCGGCGCCGTGCCCCGTTCGCAGGGCAAGGCGGTCCGCGTGCGCGACCTGCGGCCGAAGGGAGATCCGTCGTGAACAAACGCCTGCTGTCGCTTACCGTGAACGGACGCCGTCGCGAAGAGGCGGTGGCCGATGCGACGCTGCTCCTCGACTTCCTGCGCGAGACCCTGGGCCTCACCGGAACCAAGCGCGGCTGCGACGGCGGCGAATGCGGTGCCTGCACCGTGCTGGTCGACGGCGCTCCGCGGCTTTCCTGCCTCACGCTTGCGGCGCGCTGCGAGGGCACGAAGGTCGAGACCATCGAGTCGCTCGCCGAAGGCGGGCGCATGAGCGCGTTGCAGGCCGCGTTCCACGAGAAGCTCGGCGCGCAGTGCGGCTTCTGCACCCCGGGCATGGTGATGGCGGCCGAAGCGCTGCTGCGAACCGATCCGTCACCCGGCGAGGACGCGATCCGTGCCGCGCTGGCGGGCAACCTGTGCCGCTGCACCGGCTACGTGAAGATCATCGAGGCGGTGGACTCGGCCGCGAGGGGTGCGAGATGAAGACCGCCGTCCCCGCGAAGTCCGTCGGCGTGCGCCAGCCGCTCGTCGACGGCGTCGAGAAGGTGACCGGCGCGGCCCGCTACACGGCGGACCTCGCCCCGCGCGGCGCGCTCTTCGGTGCGATCCTGCGCAGTCCGCTCCCGCACGCGCGGATCCGCGGCATCGACGTCGCGCGCGCGCGCGCGATGCCCGGCGTTCGCGCGGTCGTGACCGGCGAGGATTGCGCGCTGCCCTACGGCGTGATCCCGATCGCCCAGAACGAGTTCCCGCTCGCGCGCGGCAAGGTGCGCTACCGCGGCGAGCCGGTCGCCGCGGTGGCCGCGGACGACGCGGCGACCGCGCAGGCGGCGCTCGACGCGATCGAACTCGACCTCGATCCGTTGCCGGCGTACTTCGACGCGGCGTCCGCGCGCGCGGAGGGCGCGACGCTTCTGCACGACGACAAGCGCGGCAACCTCGAGCGCACGGTCGAGCAGGACTTCGGCGACGTGGACGCGGGCTTCGCGGCCGCGGCGCTGGTGCGTGAGCGGAGCTTCCACTACGCCGAGGTGCACCACGCGATGATGGAGCCCAACGCGACGCTCGCGCAGTGGGACGCCGAGCGCGGAAGGCTCACGCTCCATTCGGTCACGCAGGTGCCCTACTACCTGCACCTGGCACTCGCCCGCTGCCTCGGCCTCGACGCGTCGGCGATCCGCGTGATCAAGCCCTGCGTGGGCGGCGGCTTCGGGCACCGGACCGAGACGCTCAATTTCGAGATTGTCGCGGCGATGCTCGCGCGCGCGGCGGGCGGCACGGTGCGCCTCGAACTCTCGCGCGAGGAGACCTTCATCACCCACCGCGGCCGGCCGGAAACCGACGTGCGGCTGAAGATCGGCCTCGCGGGCAACGGCGAGATCACCGCGGTCGAGGCCGAGGTCGTCCAGCGGGGCGGGGCTTACGCGGGCTACGGGCTCGTGACCATTCTCTACGCCGGGGCGCTCATCCATGCGCTCTACCGCGTGCCGGCGTCGCGCTACCGCGGCTTCCGCGTGTACGCGAACACGCCGCCCAACGGCGCGATGCGCGGCCACGGCACCGTCGACGTGCGCCACGCGTTCGAGGCGCTGCTCGACGAGATGGCCGTCGAACTCGGGCTCGACCCGTTCGCGGTGCGGCGAGCGAACCTGCTCACCGCGCCGCATCGCACGATCAACGACCTGCAGGTGAATTCGTACGGCCTCGCGGCCTGCCTCGACGCGGTCGAGGAGCGGTCGGGCTGGAAGACGCGCAAGGGCCGGCTCGCGCGCGGGCGCGGGCTCGGCATGGCGTGCTCGCACTACGTGTCCGGCTCCGCGAAGCCGGTGTACTGGACCGGCGAGCCGCACGCGGTGATCCACCTGAAGCTCGACTTCGACTGCGGCGTCACCGTGCTCACCGGAGCGTCCGACATCGGCCAGGGCAGCACGACGCTGATCCAGCAGGCGGTGGCCGAGGTGCTGAAGCTGCCGATGTCGCGCTTCTCGGTCGTCGCCAACGACAGCACGGTCACGCCGAAGGACAACGGCTCGTACAGTTCGCGCGTGTCGTTCATGGTCGGCAACGCCGCTATCCGCGCGGCCGAGGACCTGAAGCGGATGCTCGTCGCGGCGGCTGCGCGCCGCCTCGAAGTGACCCCCGACGACATCGAATGGGAGGGCGAGACCTGCCGCGTCGCGGGAACCGACCGCGAACTCGCCTACCCGGAAGTCGTCGCCGAGGCGTTGAAGGACGCGGGCACGCTCAACGCGCGCGGCGCGTGGTCGACGCCTCCCGAGACGCAGGGCGGATCCTTCCGCGGCGCCGCGGTCGGCACCTCCGCGGGTTTCTCGTACGCGGCGCTGGTCGTCGAGGTCGAGGTCGACGAGGACACCGGCGAGGTGCGCGTGATCGACGTGTGGGTCGCGCACGACTGCGGGCGCGCGATCAATCCGCTTTCGGTCGAAGGCCAGGTGCAGGGCTCGGTCTGGATGGGCATGGGACAGGCGCTCGGCGAGGAGACCGAGTACGGCGGCGGCGGGCTGCCCCTGCGCGCCAACTTCCTCGACTACCGGTTCCCGACCATCGCCGAGTCGCCGCCGATCGACGTGACGATCGTCGAGGCGCCCGATCCGAACGGGCCGTTCGGCGCGAAGGAGGCGGGTGAGGGTTCGCTCTCGGCGTTCCTGCCGGCGCTCACCAGCGCGATCGCCGACGCGATCGGCCTGCGCCTGTTCGAACTGCCCGCGACGCCGGACCGCGTGTACGACGCGATCGTCGCCCGGCGGCGCGCGGAGCGCGTGCGCCGGGCGGTGAAGGCGGCTTCGCAGGAGGCGGACTGACATGGAACGCATGGCGGCCTTCGAGCTTCGCCGTCCCGAATCGCTCGCGCACGCGATCGAACTCATGGCCACGGTCCCCGGCGCGCGCGTACTGGCCGGAGGCACCGATCTCGTGCCGAACCTGCGCCACGGGCTCGAGGCGCCGGCGACGCTGGTCGACCTGTCCGGCGTACCCGGATTCGCCGGCCTCGACCTCACCCCGGCGGGCGCGCGCATCGGCGCGGGCGTGACGCTCGCCACGCTCGCAGCGGACCGGCTCGTGCAGGCGGCGCTGCCCGCGGTCGCCCAGGCGGCCGCGTCGATCGCCGGCCCGGGACACCGCAGTGTCGCGACGGTCGGCGGGAACCTGTGCCTCGACACCCGCTGCGTCTGGTACAACCAGTCGGAGTGGTGGCGGCGGTCGAACGGCTATTGTCTCAAGCGCGGCGGCGACGTGTGCCACGTCGCGCCGCAGGGCGGACGCTGCCACGCCGCGTTCTGCGGCGACCTCGCTCCCGCGCTGATCGCGTGTGGCGCACAAGCCGAACTCGCCGGACCGGAAGGATCGCGGACGATCGCGGTCGAGGACCTGTACCGCGACGACGGGCGCGCGCACCTGGCGCTTGGGAGCGGCGAGATCGTGGTCGCGGTGGTGGTCCCTCCGCAACCGGCCCGTGCGCGGAGCGCCTATCGCAAGGCCCGCGTTCGTGCGGCGATCGACTTTCCGCTCGCCGGCGTCGCAGTGCGCGTGACCGGCGACCGTGAAAGGATCGAGCGCCTCGATGTCGCGCTCACCGGCACCAACTCGCGGCCGTTCAGGCTGGCGGAGACCGAAGCCTTCGCAGGCCGCGCGGTCGACGACGCGCTCGTCGCCGAACTCGGCAAGGCGGTGCAGCGGCAGGCCGGACCGATGCGCACCAGCGTGACGTCATCGAACTGGCGCCGCCAGGTCGCCGCCACCTACGCGCAGCGGCTGGTCCGCGAACTCGCCGCGACCCCATGAACGCCGGCCGCAAGCCGCGCCGCTGGACCGACGCGGACGGTCTCCACCTCGACGTGCGCGGGCTCGCGCCGCCGGGGCCGATGGTCGCGATCCTGTCGCTCGTCGACACCGGGGAGGCGGGCGGCTCGTTCGTCGCGCACCTCGACCGCGACCCGCTGTTCCTCTATCCCGAACTCGCCGAGCGCGGGTGGACCGCGACGCCGGAGGCAGGCGACCCGGACGACTTCCGGCTGCGGCTCGAGAAGCCCGCATGAGTGCGCTGGCGGCGACCTTCCTCGCGGGAGCCGGCAGCCGGCTGCTCCCGTTTTCGATTCCGTTCCGCTACTTCGGCGCCGCGGTCGCGTTCCACGTCGCAGCGTGGCTCGCGGCACTCGCGGGATCCGCGTCGCTGCCGTCGTTCGCCGGCGGGCTCGGCTGGCCGCTCGCCGCGCTGCACGCGGTGACGCTCGGCGTGCTCGCGATGGCGGCCATCGGGGCGAGCCTGCAACTGCTCCCGGTGGCCACGCGCCGGCCGATCGCGCACACGAAGCTCGCGGCGGCGATCTTCTGGATCTACACGCCGGGCGTCGCGGCGCTGGTCGCCGGAATGGGACTCGCCGTGCCCGGGCTGCTCGGCGCCGGCGCGCTGGCGGTCGGATGCGCGCTCGTCGCGTACGTGGCACTGCTCGGCATGAACCTCGCGGGCGCCCGTGGTATGCCGCTGGTCGTCGCGCACGGCGTCGTCGCCGCGCTCTCGCTCGCAGCCACGCTCGTGAGCGGCGGACTGCTCGTCGCCGCGTACGCGCTCGGCGCGGGGGTCGACCGGCAGGCGTTCGTCCCGCTGCACGTCGTCCTCGCGGGCTACGGATTCATGGGGATGCTCGCGCTCGGGTTCTCGAGCGTGCTCGTGCCGATGTTCGCGCTCGGCCCGCCGCCGGATGCGCGACGCGCCTGGGCGTCGTTCGCGCTCGCCGCGGGCGGACTCGTCCTGGCCGCGGGTGCCGCGTTCGACCTGGCACCGGACGCGCTGGGCGTCGCGGGCGCCGGAGCCGGCGCGGTGGCGGCGATCCTCCACGTGCAACTGATGCGCGAGTCGATCGCGCGCGGCCTGCGCAAGGAGCTCGGAAGCGGCTTCACGCTGGTGCGGCTCGGCTGGGCCGCGATGATCGCAAGCCTCGGGCTCGCGGGCGCGCTCGCATGGGGCGTCGAGTGGCCGCGGCTCGCGACGCTCTTCGGCGCCGCGCTCGTCGCCGGCTGGCTCCTTTCGTTCGTGCTCGGCATCCTCGTGCGCGTCGTGCCGTTCCTCGCGTCGATGCACGCGGCGCGCGGCCACCGGAGACCGCCGACGCCGTCGTCGATGACGGCGGTGCGGCCGCTGCGCGCCCACCTCATGCTGCACGCAGCCGCGCTGCTTCTGCTCGCCGTCGCGATCGTCGGCGATTTCGCGTGGCTCGCCGCTGCGGCCGCGGCGGTCGGTGCGGCCGGGGCACTCGCCTACGCCGCTTTCTTCGTGAACGTCATCGGCCACGTGCGCCGCGCAGCCGCGACGGCCACTCCACCGGGAGCCTCGCCATGAACGCCTTCTACCGCCAGACCCCGCAGGCGCTCGACGCCGAACATCGCGCGGCCCTCGAGTTGTATGGCAAACTCGAACAGGCCGTGGTCGCGGGCGACCGGGGCGCGCTCGCCCGGCTCGCCGGGGCGCTCGCGCGCCACCTGGCCGTGGAGATCGAGCACCACTTCAGCTTCGAGGAGCGCGAGCTCTTCCCCCGGCTCGCGGACGCCGGCGAGGGTGACATCACCGAACTCCTGCGCGAGGAGCACGCCTCGATCCGCGAGGTCGTCGCGGAGCTCGCGCCGCTCGCCGCTCGGGATCCGGCCGCGCTCGATGCTGTCGCGATGGAGAACTTCCGCCGCCTCGCGCTCGAACTGACCGAGCGGCAGGTCGCGCACATCCAGAAGGAGTCGATGGCGCTCCTGCCGATGCTCGACGATCTGCTCGACGACGACGTCGATCGCGAGCTCTCGTTCGCCTGCGCAGCACCCTGAGAACCGTCACCCGAGGAGCGTCAGAATGGACACCATCGCCCCGTTGCACGAGACAGGCGCGCGTTCGCTCGCGCGCACCGACCTCGACGCCGTCGTCGCGATCGACGCCCGGCTCGAGGGCCGCACGCGCCGCGCCTATTTCGAGCGCAGGCTCGCCAGCGCGCTGCGCGATCCGTCGCTGCACCTGCAGCTCGCGATCGACGACGGCGACGGGCTCGCGGGCTACGTGCTCGGGCGGGTCGCCGACGGCGATTTCGGGCGCGAGGCGCTCGCCCTGCGGCTCGAGACCATCGGCGTGCGCCCCGACGCCAAGGGGCGCAACGTCGGCGGCCGCCTGCTCGATGCGCTCGCCGCGAAGGCGGTGAAGAGGGGCATCCGCGAGCTGCGGACTGCGGCGCGCTGGAACGACCACTCGATGCTGCGCTGGCTCGACGAGCACGGCTTCGCGCTTGCGCGAAACCACGTGGTCGAGCGACCGATCGACTCCTCCGAGATCGACGCGCCGGTCGACCGGCCGGTGACGCTGGAAGCGGGGACCGGGCCGGGGCGCGAGATCGACTACGGCGCGCCGGAGGGCAACGACTACGAGCGGCTCGCCCGCGACACCTGCGACGTGCGTTCGATGACCCGCGCCGATCTCGGCGATGCGGTCCGAATCGATCGCGCCAGCACCGGCCGCGACCGCGAAGGCGCGATCGGACGCAAGCTTGCCGAGGCGCTCGAGGAGTCCGGCCTGCGCGTCTCGCTCACCGCCCGGCTCGACGACGTCATCGTCGGCTTTCTGATGGCGCGGGCGGACTTGGGCGACTTCGGGCGCACCGAGCCGGCCGCGGTGCTCGACACGATCGCGGTCGATCCCGCCTACCAGCATCGCGGCGTGGGTCACGCACTGCTGTCGCAGCTCCTGCTCAACCTCGGAGCGCTGCGCATCGACCGGGTCGAGACGGTGGTCGCGCCGCGCGACCTCGGGCTCCTCGGCTTCCTGTTCGACGTGGGCTTCGTCCCGTCGCCGCGCCTGCCGTTCGTGCGCGCGCTCGGCTGAACACGCTTCCCCGACGGGCCGCGACTTCCGATGGCCGATCTTCCGCCGCGCGCGCGGATTCCGCTGCTCGCACTCGGCTTTCTGGCGCTCCTGTTCGGAGTTGCTACCGGCCTCGCGCGGCTGGGACTCGTCATCGACTCGACCGCGGCCTCGCTCGCCGGCATGCACGGTCCGCTGATGGTCGCCTGTTTCTTCGGCGTGGTGATCGCCCTCGAGCGGGCGGTGGCGACCGCGCGGCTGTGGGCCTATGCGGCACCCGCGCTCTCCGGACTCGCGGCGGTTGCCCTCGTCGCTGGCGTGCTCGACGTCGCGGCGATGCTCGCGACGGCCGGCGCGGCCGTGCTGGCGTTCGCCTCGCTGCGGTTCGTGGCGATGGAGCGGAAGCTCCACACGATGGTGATCGCCGCCGGCGCGGTTTCGCTGGTCGCGGGAAATCTCGCGTGGCTCTCGAGCGCGAGCCCGTCGGCCGCGGTGGCGGCGTGGGCCACGTTCCTCGTGTTGACGATTGCCGGCGAGCGCCTCGAACTCACGCGCTTCCTTCCGAGGTCGCCGAAGGCGCAGGCGGCGTTCGTCGCCATCGTCGTTGCGCTCGCCGCGGGGGCGCTCGCCTCGGCCGATCCGCGCGGTGCGCGCATCTTCGGGGCCGCGCTCCTCGCGCTCGCGGCGTGGCTCGCGGCCTTCGACCTCGCGCGGCGCACCGTCCGCGAGCGCGGGCTCACCCGATTCGCGGCGGTGTGCCTGCTGACCGGCTACGTGTGGCTCGCCGTGGCGGGCGCGACGTTGCTGGCATTCGGGCTCGAGCCGGGCTCGCGCGCGTACGACGCCGCGCTGCATGCGCTCTTCCTCGGCTTCACGTTCTCGATGGTGTTCGGCCATGCGCTCATCATCGTGCCGGCCGTGCTGAGGGTGAAGCTCGCGTACTCGCCCTGGTTCTACCTGCCGCTCGCGCTCTTGCACGCGAGCGTGGCGCTGCGGCTCTCCGGCGACGCGGTCGCCTCGATCGACGTGCTGCGCGCCGGCGCGATCGCCAACGCCGTCGCGCTCGGTGCGTTCGTCGTGACGCTGCTCTCGGCGGCCGTCCGCGGCCGGCGAACGAAGCCGCCTTCGGCGCGCGCGGCGGCGCGCGGCTGACGCAGCCGCATCCCGGTGCCGCGGATCCTGCGGCGATGCGGGGGCCGACCGCTTGCGCACACGCGCGTGCCGCGTCGGACGCAGGCGGCCGGCGGGCCTTCCCGGGCCGCGGGACCGCTCGTGCGCGTGCGACAATTCGTGAATGGAAGAGCGCCCGCAGTCCCGCGGCGAGGAAGTCGCCAATAGCGTGAGCCACGGGGTGGCACTCGTCGCTGCGGCCGTGGCCGCGCCCTGGCCCATCGTCGCCGCCGCGCGCGGAGGCTCGGCATCGGCGGTCGTCGGGGCGAGCGTCTTCGCCGCCGCGATGGTGCTGCTCTACGCGGCGTCGATGCTCTACCACGCCGTGCCGCATCCGCGCGCGAAACGGGTGCTGCGCAGGCTCGACCACGGCGCGATCTACCTGATGATCGCAGGCACCTACACGCCGTTCACGCTCGGCGCGCTGGGCGGGCCCTGGGGCTGGACGCTGTTCGGCCTCGTCTGGGCGCTCGCCGTCGTCGGCGTGGCGCTCAAGGCGTTCGACCGGATGGCGCATCCGGCGTGGTCGACCGGCCTCTACCTCGCGATGGGCTGGTCGGTATTGATCGCGGTCGGACCGCTCATCGAGCGCGTCGCGGGCGGCGGGCTCGTGCTGCTCGCTGCAGGGGGACTCGCGTACACGGCGGGGGTCGTGTTCTTCACGCTGGATTCCCGCCTGCGCTACGGCCACTTCGTCTGGCACCTGTTCGTCGTGGCCGGCACCGTCTGCCACTACTTCGCGGTGCTGGGCTACGCCGGCTGAGGCGGTGCCCGGCGATCCCGCCGGGCGCGGCGTGGTGACGCCGAGGGAAGCGAGCCGGTTGCGGACCCGCGGGTCGGTACGCGTGCCCGCAAGGGTCGGCGCAGATCCCCCCGTCGGCCGGAACGCCTCTGCGCGGAGACGATCCGGCGCGGCGATCGTCAGCCGTGCAGCGACTGGTACTTCGCCATCAGTTCGTCGGGCGTCTCGACGTAGTCGGGGTGCTGCACGATGCAGTCCGCCGGGCAGACCAGCTTGCACTGCGGCTCGTCCTCGGCGCCGACGCACTCGGTGCACTTCATCGGGTCGATCACGTAGACCGGGTCGCCGACCGCGATCGCCTCGTTGGGGCACACCGGCCGGCACGCGTCGCAGAGCGTGCAGTTCTCGTTGATCAAGAGCGCCATCGCCTTCTCCCGTCCCGCCTTCAGGCGGCTGCCTTCATCTTGAGCGTTTCGAGCTTCCCGTGCCGGTAAGCGCCCCACAGCGCCGCGCCGATCGCGCCCGCGTAGATCGAGTCCGGGTGGCTCACCGCGTTCACCCCGACCTTCTCGTTGACCATTTCCTCCCGGATCGCGGCGAGGAGCCCGGTGTCGAGCGCGAGGCCCCCGGTGAGGAGCGCCGTGCCGCCCTTCACGCCGGTGACCTTGAGCAGCTTCACGATCCGCGACGCCATCGACAGGTGGATGCCCTTCAGGATGTCCGGCGTCGGGATGCCGCGCGAGACCATGTTGATCACGTCGGTCTCGGCGAGCACGGCGCAGATCGAACTCACCTTCTCGGGGTGGGGCGCGGTCTGCGACAGCGGGCCGATCTCCTCGACCGCGACGCCGAGGTAGCGGGCGATGTTCTCGAGGAACTGTCCCGACCCGGATGCGCACTGGCTCGTCATCTTGTACGAGAGCACCTTGCCGCGCTCGTCGATCGAGATCGCGCGGCCGTTCAGCGCGCCGATGTCGACCACCGCGCGGGCGCTCGGGTCGAGGAAAACGCCGCCGCGCGCGTGGGTGGTCATCGAATAGAAGTGGCCGGTGGCGAACTTGACGTTCTCGCCCTCGCCGGTGGTGGCGATGTAGTCGACGGCGCTCGCAGCGAGGCCGGCGTCGGCGAGCACGCCGTCGCGGCCCTCTTCCGCGAGCGTCATCGGGTCGCGGCGGCGGATGCGCTCGCAGCGCTTGGCGAGCCAGCGTTCCTCGCCGCCCTCGATGCGGAAGAGCACGGTCTTGACCGCTCCCGAGCCGATGTCGATGCCGATCGTGCAGGTCATGGCGTCCCTCCGTTTCAAGCCTTGGCTTCGGCGGTCCGGCCTTCCTCGACCACCGCGCGCCACGCGAAGGTCGCGCCGCCGAGCGCGCCGGTATAGATGGAGTCCGGATCGATGTTCAAGGTCAGTTCGCCATAGTTCTCCTTGACGAGTTCCTTGAGGGACCGCACCGCGGCCTCGTTCTTGGCCACGCCGCCGGTGAAGGTGAACTCGTTGCGGATGCCGCCGGAACGCGCGAGGATCGACATCGCGCGCAGGATGATCGCGCGGTGCAGCCCCGCCATGATGTCCTCCCGCTTGTCGCCGAGCGAGAGCCGGTCGCGCAGCTCCGCCCCCGCGAACACGGTGCAGGTCGAGTTGATGCGGATGGTCTTGGTCGACTTCATCGCGAGCGGCCCCAGTTCGTGCAGGCCCATGTTCATCTCGTCGGCGATGTAGCCCAGGTAGCGCCCGCACCCCGCGGCGCAGCGGTCGTTCATCTGGAAGCTCTCGACGATCCCGTGCCGGTCGATCTGGATCGCCTTGGTGTCCTGTCCGCCGATGTCGAGCACCGTCGCGGTCTGCGGGTACATGACGTGCGCGCCCAGCCCGTGGCACAGGATCTCGGATCGGATGTGCTCCTTCGAGAACGGCAGCCTCGCCCGGCCGTAGCCGGTGCCCACGACGTAGGTCTCCTCCATCGGCAGGTCGAGGATGCCCTTGATCGGGGCTTCGACCTGGCCGCGGCGGCCGGCCGTGCCCGGCATCGCGGCGAACGTGCGCTCGAGCGCGGTGCCCAGGTGTCGCCGGACCGACTCCGAGTAGACCCGGTTCTCGACTTCGATGATCGAGCGGTCGAAGACGTTCAAGAGGAAGTCGTAGCGGATGCCAGCCTCCTTCGCCACCGTTTCGCCGGTCGCGAGGTAGACGCTGCCCGCGATGTCGCGGAAGAAGTCGCTCTTGCGCTTGGCGCCGGGAGCGAACAGGCCGGGCGCGTCGTCGCGCATGCGCCGGAACACCTCGGTCAGCGCGGCGGAGACGTCCTTCGTCGCGTCGCCGAACTTCGCGCTCTCGAGCGCGCGCTGGCATGTCTCCTCGAGGTCGGCGAGCTGCTCGAGGTACTGCTCGAGGCGGAACGAGCGCTCGAGCTGACCGAGGAACGCGTCGAGATCGCCGTCGAGCGCACCGGAGGTCGACAGCGACCGCCGGAACAGGTGGAAGCGGCCGTTGACGAGCGCCTCCTGCTTGGCGATCGCGGCGGCGGTGTCGTAGTTCGAGCGCGAGTTGGTGATGCCGCGGCCGAGCACGTTCTGGTTCTCGTCGATGACGACCGCCTTGGTCGTCGTCGAGCCGAGGTCGATGCCGACGAAACAGCGCATGGTGGCCCCTTCAGTGCGCGGTGCGCTTCTGCTTGATCATCTGGAAGTAGCTCTCGAGCCGGTTCTTCACGTTGGCGGCCGAGAAGTAGCGCGGGTCGACCAGGTCGGTCTCGATGAAGCCGGCCGGCTTGCCGGTGCGCCGCTCGACCTCGCGCAGGCTCAGGCGCTGCCCGGCCGAGACGCTGTTGCAGCTCTTGATCGAGTTGATCAGCAGCCCGTCGGCCTGGTACTCATCGATGTACTTGCAGATCATGTCGATCCGCGACGGGAGGTTGAGGTTGGTGTAGCAGCCGAGGCAGTAGTCGGCGAGCGATTCGAGCGGGTGGTCGGCGTCGTGCCGGAAGCCGAAGTCGTAGAGGCCGCCGACCTTCGAGTAGGTGGACGCGACCACGACGGCGCCCTCGTCGTAGAACATCTTCCAGAAGTCGCGGAAGCTGGTCCAGTTCGGCGG
>JADLBN010000147.1 GCA_020847675.1 Burkholderiales bacterium
CGTGCCGGAGCCCGAACGCGCTTCAGCTCGCCGCCGCAATCGTGCACGCGAGGCCGAAACTGCGCGGCTCGGTCCACTCGGCCCCGGCGGCAAGCCACCAGTCGCGAGCGAGCGCCGTGCGCGCGATTTCGGCGAGCGCCTCCGCGTCGTGGCCGGTTACGGCCAGCGCGGCAGGCACCGCGCTGTCGCGCCCGCGGATCGACTGCTCGTGCGTCATCGGGGCAGGCAGCGCGTTCTCGTAGAGGCGCCAGGAGACCACGCCCCGCATTGCGGCGATCGCAGGCATCGCCTCGTCGACGAGCCGGCGCTTGAACGCATCCGCGCCTCCGCGCGCGGGCGCGTGCGCGATCACCAGCGCGTGCCCGCCCTGGGCCTCGCCCTCGCCCGCCACCACCCGGCACAGCGTCCGCCGCATGCCGAGATAGGCCTTCATCATCGCGGCAGTCCAGGGCGTCGGGTGGTCGAGGCGCTCGCGGTAGGCCGCCGAGTCGAGGACCGCGGGATCGTCGACGTCGTAGATCACGCAGTAGCGCGGCGACCCCTCGCGCGCGATCCAGCGGGTTCCGCGGCGGAAGCCCGGGACAGCGACCCGCTCCGGCAGGTGCTCGCGCGTGTGCCACTCGTCGTGCTCGACGATCGCGCCCTCCGCGACGTCGAACAGGAGCAGGAGCGCGCCCGACGGGGACGTCATGCGACCTCCCGCATCCGCGGCGAGCGGCCGGCCACCGGCTGGAAGCGCTGCTTCATCCGGTGCACGTGGTCGGCGAGGATGCCCTCGGCGCGCGGGAGGTCGCCGCGCGTGAGGGCGGCGACGAGCGCGCGGTGCTCGGAGAGCGAACCCTTGCGGACCGTGTCGGCCATCACGAGGTTGTGCGTCCGCAGTGCCGCCACCCGTCCCGAGATCAATCGGTACGCGTCGATCAGGTAGGCGTTCCCGCCGCACTCGATGATCGCCTGGTGGAACGCGGTGTCGGCGCGCGCGACGGCGAGCCGGTCGTCGACCGCGCGCGCCCGCTCCATCTGCTCGACCGCGAGGCGCATGCGGCGCAGCATCTCGCCCCGCTGCCGCGCGTAGCCACGCCGCAGCGCGGTCAGTTCGAGAATCGCGCGGAACTCGGACAACTCGACGACGTCGTCCTCCGACGGCACGTAGACGTAGCTTCCGGCCTGCGGCCGCACGTCGATCAGGCCTTCGATGCGAAGCTGGGTGAGCGCGTCACGCACCGGCGCGCGGCTCACCCCGAGCGCCTCGGCGAGACGGACCTCCGACAGCGTCTCGCCGAGCCCGATGCGCCCGTCCATGATCGCCTCGCGCAGGCGATCGGTCACGATCGCGGTCAGCGAACCGCGTGCACGCGGACGCGAGGTGGCCCGGGAAGCCCCGGGCAGGGCCTTGCGGATTGCCGCCGTCGACGCGCGTGTCATCGATGTCCTCCCTGTTGGCACGTGTCCCGGGCCGGGCCCGGTCGAGGGGTCGCCATTGTCACATCCTGTGTCCGAGCGCGGCCGCCTCGCGCACGCGCCGGCCTGCGGCCGACGCAGCCCTGCGTGATCCGCCCGTCCGCGGTGCACCCGTTGCGCTCCACCGGCGAACCGGCGATCCGGTTGCCGATTGCGGGGCCGCGAATGCGGGAGGGACGGAACGCGTGCCCGAAGGACGCGGCGGAAGCCACCGTCCGGCCCTCCGGGACGGCGCCGGGCCGGCGACCGGGGGAAACCCGTCGCTTGACAGGTCAACGAGCCTCGGCCTAGGATCTGGCATCCTAGTATGTTAGTTGCGGCCGCCCGCGAATGTCCAGCCCCTCCGCCGACCGTCCTTCGAAGCCCCGCCGCGTCGCCGTCGTCACCGGGGGCGCCGGCGGCCTCGGCGCAGCCATCGCGCGTCGCATGGCGAAGGACGGCGTGGCCTGCGCGCTCTGGGACATCGACGGCGCGGCAGCCGCCGCGGTCGCGGCGTCCATCCCCGATGCGCGCGGCTACCGCGTCGACGTCACCGACCACGCCGCCGTGTCGGCGGCCACGGCCGACGTGGTCCGCGACTTCGGCCGCATCGACATCCTGATCAATTCGGCGGGGATCAACGGCCCGATCGCGCCGCTGCTCGACTATCCGCTGGACGGCTGGCGCAGCACGATGGCGCTCAACCTCGACGCGGTGTTCTTCTGCTGCCGGGCGGTGGTGCCGCGGATGCTGGAGAACGACTGGGGGCGCGTGGTCAACCTGAGCTCGATCGGCGGCAAGGAAGGCAACGCCAACGCGTCGTGCTACGCCGCGTCGAAGGCCGGCGTCATCGGCCTCACCAAGGCGTTCGGCAAGGAGCTCGCGCACACCGGCGTGCGCGTGAACGCGGTCGCACCCGCCGCGATCGAGACCGACATGCTCTCGCAGCTCACGCCGGAGTTCCGCGCGGGCGTGGTCGCGAAGATTCCGATGGGACGGCTCGGGCGTCCGGACGAAGTGGCGCACCTCGTCAACTGGCTCGCCTCGGACGAGTGCTCGTTCTCCACCGGCGCCGTGTTCGACGTCTCCGGCGGGCGCGCGACCTACTGACGCAGCAGACGGGACGTGAACCGGGCAACGACATCGCAGGCCGGCTCGGACGATCCGGCT
This sequence comes from Burkholderiales bacterium, assembly GCA_020847675.1. Taxonomy (GTDB): domain Bacteria; phylum Pseudomonadota; class Gammaproteobacteria; order Burkholderiales; family Casimicrobiaceae; genus VBCG01. Next base: position 2,611 of record JADLBN010000147.1, read on the forward strand.
CCGCTCGGCCTCGCGTACCTGACGACGCCCGGCGCCCACCCGGTCGAGCAGATCGAGGCGGCCGCCGCTTCGGGGTTCGCGCTAGTCGGCTTGCGGCTGGTCGCGCCGCTCGGCGTCGCCCTGCAGCACGACGTCGTCGCGGACCCGCGTCTGCGGCGCGAGGTCGGCGCAGCGCTCCTGGCGACCGGCGTGCGCCTCTACGACGTCGACGCGCTGACGATCGCGCAGGGACGCGACGTGCGCGCGCTGCAGAAGCACGTCGAGACCGCGTCCGAACTGGGCGCCGCCCTGGTGCAGGTCGTGGTCGAGGACGCGGACGAGTCGCGGGCGGTCGACCAGTTCGCCGCGCTGTGCGACCTCGCCGCTGCCTGCGGGCTCGATGTCGCGCTCGAGTTCATGCGCTGGCGCGCGGTCCGCACGATCGTCGAGGCCGCGTCGCTCATCGACCGCGCCGGGCGGCCGAACGCGACGATCTGCCTCGACTGCCTGCACCTCGTCCGTTCCGGCGGCACCCCCGCCGACGTCGCCCGCGTCGGTGCGCAGCGCATCGGCTACGTCCAGCTGTGCGACGCTCCGCTCGCCGACCCGGGCGACGCGGGACTGCTCGCGGAAGCCCGAGGCGGCCGCCTCTTCCCCGGCGAGGGCGAACTTCCGCTCGACGCCATGCTGGATGCGCTGGCGCCGGCGACCGTCCTGACGATCGAGGCTCCGCGGGCCGCCGACGCCGGACGCTCCGCGCGCGAGCGCGCCGGCCTCGCCCACGATGCGACCCGCGCGTTTCTCGCGCGGCGCACCGCCCACCGATTCGCGCCGGCCTGACCGGCGCGCCGATCACGTCCGTTTCTCACCCAGGAGGATCCGATGCACAGCACCTTCCGCAAGGCCGCCCGGTGGCTCGCCCCGTTCGCGCTGGCCGCCCTCTCCGCCGGCGCGAACGCGCAGCAGACCGTCACGATGCGCATCGCCCACGCGATGCCGACGACGCACGGCTATCACGTGTGGGCGGAGAAGTTCCGCGACGACCTCAAGGCGCTGGTCGGCAACCGGATCGACGTCAGGATCTTCCCGAACGCCCAGCTCGGGAAGGAGACCGAGTACATCGAGGGCATGAAGCTCGGCACCATCGACGGCACGATCTTCGGCCGCCACGGCCAGATCGACCCGCGACTCGACGTGCTCAACCTGCCGATGATCTACCGCGACGACGCCCACGTCGACGCGGTGCTGCGGCAGAACAAGCCGATCCAGCAACGCCTCGACCAGATCATGTACGACAAGGGCGTCAAGGTGCTGGGCTGGGGCGAACTGGGCTTCCGGCACGTCACGACGCGCAGCACCCCGGTCCGCAAGGCCTCCGACCTCAAGGGCGTCGATATCCGGATTCCGACCGTCGACCCGTGGATCGTCGCGTTCAAGGCCTGGGGCGCGAACCCGACGCCGATCGACTTCGCCGAACTCTACTCGGCGCTGCAGCAGGGCGTGGTGAAGGCGCAGGAGAACCCGCCCGAGATCATCTTCACCTCCAAGTTCTACGAGGTGCAGAAGTACCTGAACCTCACCTCGCACGCGAACATCCCGCCGCAGATGGTCCTCGCGCGCGCCTACTGGGAGAAGCTGCCGAAGGACCTGCAGGACGCGGTGATGAAGGCGGCCGCGTCGAGCCGCGACTTCCAGGTGAAGGGCACGCGCGAAGCCAACGCAAGGCTCATCTCGGAGCTCGAGAAGAAGGGCATGACCGTCGTTCGCGACGTCGACCGCGCGTCGTTCGAGGCCGGCGCGCTCGAGTCCTACGCGAAGTCGGAAGCGAAGATCGGCAAGGACCTGATCGACGCGGTCCGCAACACGAGATAGCCGGATGGCCCGACTGCACGCGCTGCTGCGGTTCACGCTGTTCCTGCTGACCGTCGCGCTGGTCGCGACGGTCAGCGTCGGCGTGTTCTGGCGCTACGCGCTGCGCGAGTCGCTCTACTGGTCGACCGAGGCGTCGAACTTCCTGTTCGTCTGGATGGTATTCCTCGGCGCGGTCGTCGCCTGGCGGGAGAAGAAGCACATCGCGTTCACCGCGATCCTCGAGCTGGTCGCGAAGGGCGGGCGCAAGGCGCCGGAGGTCCTGGTCCACGCCGTCGTGCTGGGCTTCGCGCTCTTCCTCGTCGTGACCGGCGCGACCGTGGTGAGCCAGACGATGGGCAGTCCGTCGGAGGCGCTCAAGATGCCGCAGGGCTACCTGTACTCGGTATTGCCGGTCTCGGCCGCACTGATCGCGATCGACACGCTCGCCTCCATCGCCGCCATCGTGCGGCGGCGGACGCCCGCCGGGGCCGCGCCATGATCGGCGTCGTCTTTCTGGTGTTCCTCGCGGCGCTCTTCATCGGCGTGCCGCTCGGCATCGGCATGGGCGTGGCGACCGCCGTCGCCCTGATCGTGGATGGCAACTTCCCGCTGACCATCATCGCCCACAAGATGGTCAACGGCGTCAACTCGTTCCCGCTGGTCGCGGTGCCGCTGTTCATCCTCGCCGGCGCGCTCGCGGGCGAAGGCAGCATCGCCCCGCGGCTCGTGCGGCTCGCCGACGCGCTGTTCGGCCACATCCGCGGCGGGCTGGGCCACGTCAACGTCGCCTCGTCGATGTTCTTCGGCGGCATCTCCGGCTCCGCGGTCGCTGACACCGCGGCCATCGGCAGCCTGATGATTCCCGCGATGGAGAAGCAGGGCTACTCGCGGGCCGACGCCGGCGGCATCACCGTCTGCTCGTCAACCATCGGCATCCTGATACCGCCTTCGATCCCGATGGTGCTCTACGGGGTAGCGATGAGCACGTCCATCGGCGCGCTCTTCCTCGCAGGCTTCGTCCCCGGCGTGCTGGTCGGCATATTCCAGATGGCGCTCGTCTACGCGCTCGCCAAGCGCAAGGGCTGGCCGCAGCGCGCGCGGCGCGCGCCGATGCCGGAACTGTGGACCGCGTTCCGCGAGGCGTTCCTGTCGCTCCTCCTGCCGGTGTTCCTCCTCGGCGCGATCATCTCGGGCATCACGACCGCCACCGAAGCCGGCGTGATCGGCGTGCTCTATGCGCTGTTCCTGGGCGGCGTCGTCTACCGCGAGTACGACGCGAAGGGCCTCTACCGCATCCTCGTCGACAGCGCGGTCAACACGGCCGTGCCCTGTTTCGTCGTCGCCACCACCTCGGTCGCCGCGTGGATCGTCGCGATCCAGCAGCTCCCCGACGCCCTGGTCGCGCTGTTCCAGGCCATGAACTGGGGACCGATCGCGGTCCTGCTGATGATCAACCTGTTCCTGCTGCTCGTCGGCATGTTCATGGACCTCGTGCCGGCGCTCCTGCTGTTCGCGCCGATCCTCTACCCGATCGCGCAGGCCGCCGGCGTCGGGCCGGTGCAGTTCGGCGCCATCATGGTGGTGAACCTCGGCATCGGCCTCGTCACGCCGCCGGTCGGCAACTGTCTCTACCTCGGGGTCGTGCTCGCCAGGAGCACGCTGTGGGAGATGACGAAGGCGTCGCTGCCGTTCCTGCTGGTCAACGTCTTCGTGCTGATGCTCGTCACCTACGTTCCCGCGGTCAGCACCTTCGTGCCGTCGCTGTTCTTCGAAGGCGTGAAGTGACCGGAGCGTGGCGGAGGGCGCGCCGGTTCCGCGCGGGTGCGGGAAACATTGCGACACGCAATGATCCGAATTGCCTTCATGCGATGGACTGCGGGGCGCGGCGCGCCCATGATCGGCGTGCCCAACCCGGCGGACCGCCGCCGGACCCGCGCCGGACGTCCGCGATGCCCGGGGACCTGACGGCGCCCCCCTATCGGAGCCCTGTCATGTCCCGCTCGTCGCCTTCGTTGCTCACGCTCGCCTTCGCGGCCGCCCTCGCCGCGGCACCGGCCGCCACCCTCGCCCAGCCGGTGAAGATCGCCGGCCTGGTCGAACTGTCCGGCCCCGGCGCGAGCGCCGGCACCAACTTCAACAACGGCGCGAAGCTCGCGATCCGCGAGATCAACGCGGCCGGGGGGCTCAACGGCCGGCCGATCGAGTACAACCCGTCCGACACGCAGACCAATCCAGGCGTCGCGAAAGGCCTCGCGCAGCGCGCGATCGACGACAAGGCCTACGTGGTCCTCGGCCCGGTGTTCTCCGGCTCGATCCTCGTGAGCATGCAGGAGACGCGCCGCTCCGGCGTGCCGAACATCATCGGCGGCGAAGCAGCCGCCATCACCCAGCAGGGCAACCCGTTCGTCTTCCGCACTTCGTTCACGCAGGCGGCGGCGATGCCCAAGGTCGTCCGCTACATCAAGGACTACCTGAAGGCGAAGTCGGTCGTCGTGATGTTCGCCAACTCCGACTTCGGCAAGGGCGGGCGCGACGCGATCGTGAAGGACCTCGCTGCCGCCGGCATCAAGGTGCTGGCGGACATCTCGACCGACGTGCCGCAGGTCGACTTCTCCGGGCCGGTGCTCCGCGCGAAGCAGGCGAACGCCGACGTCCTGTTCGTCTACCTGCACGAGGAGGAGTCGGCGCGGGTGCTGCGGGAACTGCGCAAGCAGGGCTACGACAAGCCGATCGTCGGCGAGACGACGCTCGCCAACGAGAAGGTCATCGAACTCGCGGGCGAGGCGGCGAACGGCGTGGTCGCGCACGTCGGCCTCACGGCGGATGCGCCCAACGCCACGGTCCAGGCCTTCGCGAAGAAGTACGAGGCCGAGTACAAGGCGCGGCCCGACCACAACGCGATGAAGGGCTACACCGGCGCCTGGGCGATCAAGGCCGCGCAGGACAAGCTCGGCAGCAAATTCGACCAAAAGGCGTTCGCGGATACGCTCCACGGCGCGCAGTTCACGGCGAAGGCCTACCCGGGGCTCCTGTTCGACGTCCGCTACGACGACAAGGGCGACCTCGACCGCGAGAGCTTCATCGTCAAGGTAGTCAACGGCCGCGCGCAGGTCATCGAGACGCTGAAGCCGGTCTGGGCGGCGAAGTGAGCGGACCGCTCGCCGGGCGGGTCGCGATCGTCACCGGTGCGGCGCGCGGCATCGGACTCGGCATCGCGCAGCGCCTCGCCGGCGACGGCGCGGCGGTGGCGATCTGGGACCGCGATCTCGCGCCGTTCGACGCAAAGGCCGCCGGCTTCGCGCCGGTGGCGCTCGTCGAGGCCGACGTCGCCGACCTCGCGTCGGTCGAGCGCGCCCACGCGGAGACACTCGCGCGCGCCGGCCGCGTCGACATCCTGGTCAACAACGCCGGCGTCAACGGCCCGGTCGCTCCCACCTGGGAGTATCCGGTCGACGCCTGGCACAGGGTGCTCGCGATCGACCTCACCGGCGTGTTCCACTGCTGCCGCACCGTCATCCCGGGCATGAGGGCCGCGGGTCATGGGCGCATCCTCAACATCTCGTCCGCTGCCGGCAAGGAAGGCGTGCAGAACATCGCGGCCTACGCGGCCGCGAAGGCCGGCGTCATCGGCTACACCAAGTCGATCGCGCGCGAACTGGTCGGCTCCGGCGTGCTGGTCAACGCGCTCGCGCCGGTCATGACCGAAACCGAACTGTTCCGCGAGATGACCGCCGAGCACATCGCCTCGACGAAGGCGAAGATCCCGATGGGCCGCCTGCTCACCATCCCCGAGATCGCGTCGATGGTCGCGTGGGTCGTCGGACCCGAGTGCACGTTCTGCACCGGGTTCACGTTCGACCTGTCGGGTGGGCGCGCGACCTACTGACCGGCCGCGGACCCGGTCGAGGTTCTTCCGGAGGTGACGAAGATGCGCAGGATTCGCTGGGGAGTGCTCGGCACGGCAGACATCGCGCGGGCGCGCGCGCTGCCTTCGATGAAGGACGCGCCGCACGCGATGCTTGCGGCGATCGGCTCCCGGGATCTCGCCAAGGCGCAGTCGATGGCCGCCGAGTTCGGCGCGCCGCGCGCGCACGGCAGCTACGAGGCGCTCATCGCCGACCCGGAGGTCGACGCGCTCTACGTGCCGCTCCCCAACCACCTGCACCTCGAGTGGTCGGTGCGCGCGCTCGAAGCCGGCAAGCACGTGCTGTGCGAGAAGCCGCTGGTCCTCGCAGCGGAGGACGTCGCCGCGCTCGTCGCGGCGCGCGAGGCGAGCGGCCGCCACATCGAGGAGGCGTTCTCGTACCGGAACCACCCTCAGTGGGCGAAGATCGGCGAAGTCCTGCGGGACGGCACTATCGGTGCGCCGCTCGCGGTCCACGCGACGCTCGCCAAGCAGTTCCACGACCCGAACGACATCCGCAACAACCCGGACAAGGGCGGCGGCGCACTCTACGACCTCGGGTCCTACGCGATCAGCGCCTGCTCGCTCGCGTTCGGGCGCGCGCCCGGGCGCGTGATCGGCGCGATCGACCGCGACCCGCGTTTTCGCATCGACCGCCTGTCGACCGCGATCCTCGACTACGGCGGCGCGCACGCGACGATCTCGGTCGCGACCCAGGCCGGACCGAGCGCCTGGGCCTCGCACCAGCAGTTCACCGTGGTGGGCAGCCGCGGCTGGCTCGCCTGCGACTTTCCCTACGCGCATGGCAGGCCGACCCGCTGCCAGGTCCACGTCGGCGACGAAGGCAGCGCCGGCTCGATGCCGACCCGCTCCTGGACCTTCGAGCCGGCGAACCAGTACGCGCTGCAGTTCGAGCGCTTCTCGCGCAAGCTCCTGGGCGAGGAGGTCGAGAGCTGGCCGATCGAGGACGCGTTGACGACGCTGCGCATCATCGAGGCGGTCTTCGCGTCCGCACGCGACGGGCAATGGAGAGAGCTATGACGAACACCGCCTCGATCGAACTGGGCATCGCGCACCTCCCGCTCCTCGGCATCGGGCCGCCCGAACTCTTCGACGTCGTCGCGCAGGCCGGATACCGCCGCACCGGACTTCGGATGTACGCGCTGGGGCCGGGCGTGCCCTGGTATCCGGTCGCACGGAAGGATGCGGCGGCTCTGAGGCGTCGCGCGCAGGACGCGGGCGTCGAGATCTTCGACGCCGAGTTCGTTCCGCTCTCGAAGGATCTCGAGCCCGACGCGCTCGAAGGCTGGATGGAAGTCGCGGCGATGCTGGGCGCGCAGCGCGTCAACTGCGGCGCCGCCGACGATCCCGACCTCGCGCGCTGCGCGGAACGCTTCGGCGCGCTGTGCGACGTCGCGGCGCGGCACGGCCTCGGCGTCGACGTCGAGTTCATGCGCTACCGTCCCCCGGTCGCGACGCTCGCCGACGCGGTCGATCTCGTGACCCGGGCCGGCCGCCCCAACGGCCGCATCCTCGTGGACCTGCTCCACGTCGCGCGCTCGGGCGGAACCGCCGCCGACCTCGCGAAGCTGCCGGCCTCGCTCATCGGCCACGTGCAATTGTCCGACGCGCCGCTCGCCGCGCCGCCCGACGACGCGCTCGTAACGGAGGCCCGGGGGCGCCGCCTGCCGCCGGGCGAGGGCGAACTGCCGCTGGTCGCGATGATGAACGCGCTGCCCTCCGGCGTGCCGCTGTCCACCGAATCGGTGACGACCGGCAGCCTTCCCGGCCTCTCGCCTCTCGAGAGCGCGAAGCGCGCGCACGCCGGCGCGATGCGGGTGCTCGCCCAATGGCGCCCGCGGGCGGCCTGAACCTGCTGCCGCGAGAGCACGCCGCATCGTCGGCCGCTCGCGTCCGCGCGAATCAAGGAAGATGGCGATGAAGATCTGCATGCTGGGCGCAGGCGCGCTGGGAAGCGCGATCGGCGGCGTCCTGACCGAAGGCGGCCACGACGTATGGCTCGTCGACGCCTGGCGCGAGCACGTCGAGGCAATGAGCGCGCGCGGGCTCACGATGCGCGACGGCGCCGACCGCACGGTGCGCGTCCAGGCGAGGACCTCCTGCGAAGGCATCGGCCCGGCCGAACTGGTGGTCGTGCTGGTGAAGTCCTACCACACCGAGGAAGCGGTGCGCTCGGCGCTCGCCTCCGGTGTCGTCGGACCCTCGACCGTCGTGATGTCGATGCAGAACGGGCTCGGCCACGAGGACGTGATCGCCGGCATCGTCGGACGCGGGCGAACGATGGCAGGCAAGACCTACACCGGCGGCGTCGTGCTCGGTCCCGGGCACGTGATCGCCGGCACGCGCGGCAAGGCGTCGGTCGTCGGCGAACTCGACGGCCGCCTCACCGAACGCGCGCAGCGGATCGCCGCGGCGTTCACCTCGGCCGGACTCGAAACCTCCGTCAGCGACAACATCGCGGGCGTGATGTGGGACAAGCTCTTCGTCAACGTCGCGACCGGCGCGCTCGCCGGCATCACGCGCCTCACCTACGGCGACCTCTACCAGGTGCCGGCGGTCGAGGCCTGCGCGCTCGCCGCGGTGTCCGAGGCGATGGCGGTCGCACGCGCGCTCGGCGTGAAGATCGCCACGACGAAGCCCGAGGAGCCGTGGCGACTCGCGTCGGCCGGCCTGCCTCCGGAGTTCAAGACCTCGATGCTGCAGAGCCTCGAGAAGGGGCTGCCGACCGAGATCGATTTCATCAACGGGTCGGTGGTGCGCGCGGGCGAGCGCTGCGGCGTCCCGACGCCGGTCAACGCGACGCTCGTCGCCTGCATGAAGGGCGTCGAGGTCGGGCTGCGGGTGCCCGGATTCGAGCGGCACCGCGCCGGCGGCCAATGACCGCTCGCAGCCACCGCCACCCCGAGGCATTTCCGCGGACGCCGTTCCCGCACGCTCGGAGCGTCCCGCGGTGAAGACCATCCGCTGGGGCATCGTCGGCTGCGGCGACGTTACCGAGGTGAAGAGCGGCCCGGGGTTCGCGAAGGCCGCGAACTCGGCGCTGGTCGCGGTCATGCGCCGCGACGGCGCGCTCGCCGCCGACTACGCGAGGCGCCACGGCGTCCCCCGCTGGCACGACGACGCCGACGCGATCCTCCGCGCCGGCGACATCGACGCCGTCTACGTCGCGACGCCGCCCGACACCCACCGCGAGTACGTCGAGCGCTGCGCCGCCGCCGGCAAGCCGGTGCTGGTCGAGAAGCCGATGGCGCGCGACTCGTCCGAGTGCGAGGCGATGATCGCCGCCTGCCAGACCGCGCGGGTGCCGCTGTGGGTCGCCTATTACCGGCGCGCGCTGCCTCGCTTCCTCGCCGTGCGCGACCTCGTCGCGGACGGTGCGATCGGCGAAGTCCGGATGGTGATCTCGCGCCAGTTCCAGCGGCTCCCGGTGTCGGGCGCGAATCTCTGGCGCGTCGACGCGAAACGCTCGGGGGGCGGACTCTTCGTCGACGTGGCGGTGCACACGCTCGACTTCCTCGACTTCCTGCTCGGCCCGATAGGTTCGGTGCGCGCGCACGCCGGCAACCTCGGCCGCGCCTACGCGCCCGAGGACACGATCACCGCGTCGTGGCGTCACGCATCCGGCGCCATGGGCAGCGGCGCATGGTGCTACGCGGCGGACCGCGACGAGGAGATGAACGAGATCGTCGGTTCGCGCGGACGCATCCGCTTCTCGACCACCTCGCCCGTGCCGATCCGGGTGCTCACCGGCGCCACGGTCGCCGAGCACCCGGTGGCCGACCCGCCGCACGTCCACCAGCCGCTCATCCAGTCGATCGTCGACGAACTGAACGGCAAGGGGCGTTGCCCGAGTAGTGGCGAGTCGGCGGCGCGCACGAGCGCGGTCGTCGACGAGATCCTGCGCGAGGTGCGCGCGGGCGCGTAGACGTCCACCGGGCAACGACAGGGAGAGCGCAACGTGAGCGGACAGCGCATCGCGGTGGTCACCGGTGGGGGCAGCGGCATCGGGAAGGCCGCCTCGCGGCGATTCGCCCTGCACGGCGACCTCGTCGTCGTCGCCGACTTCAACGAGGCCACGGGCCGCAGCGTCGTCGACGCGATCCGGGCCGAAGGCGGACACGCCGAGTTCCGCCGCGTCGACGTGGCCGAGCAGGCGTCGGTCGACGCGCTCGCGGCCGACGTCGAGTCCACGGTCGGCCCGGTCGAGGTGCTGGTGACCTCCGCCGGCATCCTGCAGAACGCGACCGACATCGCGTCGTTCGACCTGGCCGAGCACGACCGCGTGTGGGCGATCAACTATCGCGGCGTGTACCTGTCGTGCCGGGCCTTCGGCCCGCGCATGGCGGCGCGCGGACGCGGCTCGATCGTCAACATCTCGTCGACCTCCGCGGTCGACCCGATGCCGTTGCTCGCTTACGGGCCCTCCAAGGCCGCGGTGCAGAACCTGACCGGCGCGCTCGCGGTCGAACTCGGCCCCGACGGCGTGCGGGTCAACGCCGTGATGCCGGGCTACGTGCTGACCGAAGCGATGCAGGCACGCATCGACGCCGGCAAGCGCGACGCGCGCTCGATGGCCGGGCACAGCGCGCTCGGCCGGATGGTCGCGCCGGAGGACGTCGCGCAAGGCATCTTCTTCCTCTGCTCGGACGCGGCGTCGTGCATCACCGGCGTCGTGCTGCCGGTCGACGCCGGTTACCTGCCGGCCCTTTCGTACCTGCACCACCCGGGACTGGGCGGCGTCCACCCGCGGCGCGAGGACCGACGGCCGGTCGCCTGACGCGAAGGCGCGATCCATCAGCATGATGCAAAACGCGGCCCAAGGCGACAGTATGCGCACGACACCCGTTGTTTCGTGCCTTTGCCGGCGGTCGCCCGACGGGCCGCCCCTAGGGCGACCGCCTGAAATCCCCTCGATGCAAGAGGCGCAACGCAGCCTTCTCGTCATCCGGGAACCGCTCGGACGCCTTTTGTATCGACCTGCTAG
>JADLBN010000148.1 GCA_020847675.1 Burkholderiales bacterium
ACCAGCGGCGCGAGCGCCTCGCGCATCGCGTCGCACAGGCTGCACCAGCGCCGCACGACCATCGTCAGGTCGGCGCCGGTGCCTTCCGGCGAGCCGTCCACGGCGAGGAGATGACGCCGCTTCACCGCGACCCGACCCGGTGCCGCATCCGCCGGCGTCGCGATCCGGACAACGGTGCGACCGAAGGGCTCAGTTGCTTCCGTTCTGCAGCCGGATCGTCGCGTAGAACTGGTTGGCGCCGCGCTGCAGCCGCAGCGTGACCGCGGCCCCGGACTCGAGCTTCGACAGGAACTCGTTCACCTGCGCCGCGGACTTCGTGTCGCTGGTGACCCCCTTGCTGACGATCTCCAGGATGACGTCGCCCGGCTGCACGTTGCCGCGCACCGACGGCGCCACGTCCTCGACCAGGACGCCGGCCTTGAGGTCGAGTTCGCGCTTCTGCTCTTCGGTGAGGTCGGACAGCACGAGACCCATGCGGTTGGGCTTGGCCTTCTCCTTCGGAGCGGGCTCGGTCCGGCGCTGGCCCTGCGGCGCATCCTCGCGCAACTCGGCGACGGTGACGGTCATCTCCTTCTGCGCGCCCTTGCGCCAGACCACGAGCCTCACCGTCTGGCCGGGACGCAGCGCCGTGATGATGCGAGGCAGGTCGTTCGAGGACTTCACGTCGCGGCCGTCGGCCTTGAGGATGATGTCGCCCGCGGCCACGCCGGCCTTCTCCGCCGGGCCGCCGCGCTCGACCGAATTCACGAGCGCGCCGGACGGCCCCTTGAGGCCGAACGCCTCGGCGGCCTCCTTCGACACTTCCTGGATCGTGACGCCGATGCGTCCGCGCGTGACCTTGCCCTTGTCCTTGAGCTGCGACACCGAGTTCATCGCGACGTCGATCGGGATCGCGAACGCAAGACCCATGTAACCGCCGGTGCGCGAGTAGATCATCGAGTTGATGCCGATGACCTCGCCCTTCAGGTTGAAGAGCGGCCCCCCCGAGTTCCCGGGGTTGATCGCGACATCGGTCTGGATGAACGGCACCAGGTTCTCCTGCGGCAGGTCGCGGCCCTTCGCGCTCACGATGCCGGCGGTCATCGTGTTCTCGAGGCCGAACGGTTTGCCGATCGCCACCACCCACTCGCCCACCTTGAGCTTGTCGGGATCGCCGATCGTCACCCGCGGCAGTTCCTTCGCGTCGATCTTGAGCAGCGCGACGTCGGTGCGCTTGTCCGCGCCGATGACCTTGGCCACGAATTCGCGCCGGTCGGACAGCCGCACCTTCACCTCGTCCGCGCCGTCGACGACGTGCGCGTTGGTCACGATGAAGCCGTCACCCGCGAGGATGAACCCCGAGCCGGTCGCCTGGGCCTCGGGATCGCGAGGCGCACCTCGGCGCGGGATCGGACCGAAGCGGCGGAAGAACTCGTAGAACGGGTCGTCTTCCGAAAGGTCCGGCGTCGCCGGCGCGCGGCGCGCACGCTGCGTCACGTCGATCGAGACGACCGCCGGGCTCTGCTTCTCGTAGAGTTCGGTGAAGTCGGGAAGCCCGTTGACGACGCGACCCTGCGCGGCGGCGGGCGGCGAGGCGAGCGGTGCCGCGAGGGCGGCTGCGGCGAAAGCGAGCACGGCGACGGGACGGGACGACGGGTGGAGCATGGTTTCCTCGGAACGTGGAGCCGGGCCGGCGTGGATCGTCGCCGGCGGCATTTCAAAACGGATGCTGCGCCCGGGCGCGGCCGGTCAGCGACGGGCCACCGACGTGGCGAACTGGCGCACCGTCTCGGCCGGGACCTCGCCGAGCGCGGTGATCACGTAGTCGTCCTGCCGGACCGAGTACTGGTTGATGCCGCCCTGTCGCGCCTTGCCATAGTACCGCTGCGCGCCGCCGCGGCGCTCGACGAAGATGCTGACCGCGACGAGGCCGTCGGAGTAGACGATCTGCGTGAGCCCCTCGAGCCGATCGCCCACGCCTCGCCGACCCTCCATGATCCTCACGAATCCGGCCGGCGGCTTCGCGACCATCCAGCCGGTCTCGGTGAGTTCCGACGATTCCAGCTTCATCTGGCGAACACGCCAGTTCGCCGGGGCCGGCGACCAGGTCGGATTGGCGGCGGCGCGGTCGAGCTTCGGGTCGATCGCGAGATCCGTGAACGCGTACTGCCCGACGACTTCCCCGCGCTCGCTCAGAATGCGCGCCTTGAGCAGCATTCCGGTCGCCGGGTCGGTCCAGAACTCGTGCGCGTAGCGCAGCCCGTCCTTCGGCTCGAAGCGCCACGACTTCGCGTCGATGCCGGCGACCCGCCCGCCCTCGCCCGCGCGCATCGTGTAGTAGTTGACGAGCGAACCCTGCTGCTGGGGCGACAGCGCCGGGAACGCGTTGCGGAAGGTCCTGGGCTCGATCCGGACCGTCTTCGCATCCGGGTAGTAGCAGCGCACCTCGCCCTTCTCGCGGATCACCTCGCGCGCGGGGCCGTCGAGGCTCACGAGCTTCTCCTGCTCGTCGCCGGCCTCGTTGACGTGCACGATCCGCGACGATTCCATCGTATTGCCGCGCTGGTACACGATCGTGCCCGAGTAGTTGAGCGTGCGCGCCGCCTCGGCGGCGCGCGTCAGGACTTCGTGGGCGCCCTGCGCGAATCCCGGCGCGGCCACCCCAAGCCCCGCGATGGCTGCGACCGTGAAGGCCGCGCGCCGCGCGATGCGAACGGCCGGCGATCGGCCTCCGGCAGTCGAAAGCCTCATTGCGACGGCGCCTGCACCCGGGTGAAATCGGCGCGCTGGATCGGCGAGAGCCGCTGGATCGGCGTCGACGGGGAGAAGTCGCTGTGGGCGAGCAGGTAGTCGGCCGGGATGACCTGCGGGCGCAGCGACTCCGACCGGACGTCGGCGGCATCGCGCGCGAAGGCGACCGCCTGGGTCGGCGCGTCGGTCATCGACACCGCGGTCCAGCCCACGACGGCGACAGCCGCGACCGTGGCCGCGGCGGCCCAGGCCCAGGACGACGGCCGCTCCACGCGGCGCGGAGGGGCGAGCACCGTCGGCTCCTGGGCCAGCGCCGCGGCTACGCGCCGCGACAGGCGTGGCGCGACCGCGCACTCGCCGCGCAGCGCGTCGCCGATCGCGTGGTAGCAGTTCCAGGTTGCCAGCGCGCCGCCGGCCTTCATGCCGCCCAGCAGGCGTTCGGCCGCGTCGTCGCCAAGGTCGCCGTCCATCAGGCGCGAAATGTCCTCGCTCATCACCATCTCCGGTTCTCGTCGGTCCCCAGCAGCGGCCTCAGTTCGGCGGCGATCGCCTCGCGCGCCCGGAAGATCCGGGACCGCACGGTGCCGATCGGGCAGTTCATCACGCTCGCGATCTCTTCGTAGCTCAGGCCCTCGATCTCCCGCAGCGAGATCGCGGTCCTCAGGTCCTCCGGCAACGCTTCCATCGCCTTGTTCACCGTCGTGGCGATCTCCCGGCCGAGGAGCTCGCCCTCCGGCGTCGCGGAATCCCGCAGCGCCTCCGCTTCCTCGAACGTCTCCGCCTCCTCGTGATCGAACCCGGTCGAGGTCGGCGCGCGACGCCCGAGCGCGACCAGGTAGTTCTTCGCCGTGTTGATCGCGATGCGATACAACCAGGTGTAGAACGCGCTCTCGCCCCGGAAGTTCGGGAGCGCGCGGTAGGCCTTGATGAAGGCTTCCTGCGTCACGTCCTCGACCTCGCCGGGGTCGCGAACCATTCGCGACAACAGCCGCCCCAGCTTGCGCTGGTACTTCACCACCAGCAGTTCGAACGCCCGCTTGTCGCCACGCTGCGCGCGTTCGACCAGCTGCTGGTCGATTTCCCGATCACCCATCCGCCGGTCCGCCCTTCCCTCGTGGGGCCTTTCGCCCCGCCCATCGGCCGGCAGGCGCGAGTCCGTGGCGGCCCGTCACCGGATCCGTGCATCCGGACCTGCCGGACGCCGGACACGCGCTTGCGAACACAGACCGCCGCGAAAGCCTCAAGTTCACCTCCGGGGCTCTGCCGCAGCCGAAGCGTGCCTTTCGGGACTTTTGTCCAGGACAAGGACGCTTCGAATGCGCCCGACCTCGGTTCCCCGCGCATTGTGCAACAGCGGCGAGGCCAGCGGCGTCAGCGCCTGGCGCGCGTTCCCGTCGAGGAACCCGAGGGCGTCGAGGACGGCGATGGCAATCGGAAGCTTGGCCCGGTGGGCGCCATCGGCGACCTTGATCGCGATGCCGACGCCCTCGCGGACGAGGCCCAAGGTCTGCACGCCTTCGGCCCCGGTCTTGGCGATCCACCGACCCGACCCCGCCCGCATCAGCGCAAGGTCTCCTCCGCCGGTACCCGACACGTACTCGGGGTGCGCGGCCATCGCGGCCGAGAGCGTGCGGCACGCGGCCCCGTCGTCCCCGGCCGCGCCCGATGCCAGGCGGGCATAGGCGCACGCGAGGCCGGAGAGCGGCAGTTCGTAGTTGGGCGCCGAGCACCCGTCCACGGCCGGCGCCAGCGTGTCTTCCGCAATGCCCGAGAGCCTCGCGACCGCCGCGCGGATCGCGCGCTGCAATGGGTGGGCAGGATCCACGTAACTGTCCTTGCGCCAGCCGTGCAGCGCGCAGCACGCGAGCATCCCTGCGTGCTTGCCGGAGCAGTTGTGGCCGAGCGGCGAATACGGCGGCGGGGGCGGCGACTCGTCCAGCGAGTCGTAGACGTACGGAGCGTGGCTCCCGCAGGCGAGTTCCGACGCGGAGCACCCGGCTCGCGCGAGCAGGTCCGCAACGGCGACCTGGTGGCGAACCTCGCCGGAATGGCTGGCGCACAGGAGCGCCACCTGCTGCTGCGACAGTCCGAACCGCGAGGGTCCTCCGGCCAGGACGAAGGGCAGCGCCTGGAAAGGCTTGAGCGCACT
>JADLBN010000149.1 GCA_020847675.1 Burkholderiales bacterium
GAGAGGAAGTTCGGCGTGCCGCCGCCGAAGTGGAGCTGCACCACCTCGCGGTCGGCGTCGAACAGCGCGGCCGTCATGTCGATCTCGCGCTCGAGCCGCTCGAGGTAGGCGGCGCCCTGGCTGCGGTCGCGCGTGATCACGCGGTTGCAGCCGCAGTAGAAACACGGGCTCACGCAGAACGGCACGTGCACGTAGAGCGACAGCGGGCGCGGGATCGGGTAGTCGTTGCTCTCGCGCGCGACCTCGCGCAGCGCGCGCTCGTCGAACGAGGGCTGGAACTGCGGCGCGGTCGGATACGAGGTGTAGCGCGGGCCCGGCCGGTCGTAGCGCCGCAGGAGTTCAGCGTCGAAGGTGCAGGCGTCGACCATACCGCGCAGTCTGAAGGCCGGGTGCGCGAGAGGGCCATGACGTGAGTCAAGCGTCGCGCCGGGTGCCTGCGACGCGGCACCTCGCGTCCCGCCGGGACGCATGGGCGTCGTCCGCGAAGCGAACCTTCGCGCGGCGAGCGCGCGGAACGCGTCGCGCGGCCGGCGCGCGCGATCGGGCGGAAGGGTCCCGCGGGCGGATTGGTAGGCCGTGTAGGATTCGAACCTACGACCAACGGATTAAGAGTCCGCTGCTCTACCAGCTGAGCTAACGGCCCGCCGGGGGAAAACCGGAAACCGGGTGATTCTACGCGCCCGCGGCCGGGACGAGCCTGGTAGGCCGTGCTGGATTCGAACCAGCGACCAACGGATTAAAAGTCCGCTGCTCTACCAGGCTGAGCTAACGGCCCGCGGGAAAACGCGGGATTGTAGCGGAAGTCGCGATCGCCCGCCACGGCGGCCGTCGCGCCCGATGCGGCGGACATTCGGCCGGATCCCGCGGTCAATGTTCGTCGCGGGTCAGGATCGGCGGAATCGGCGAGAACTCGACGCCTTCGTCGGCGAGTTCGCGCGCTTCGTCCGCGGTCGCCTCGCCGCGGATCGGACGGTGCGGAACTTCCTCGTAGTGGATCTTCCGGGCTTCCTCCGGGAAGCGGCGGCCGACGTTCTCGGTCCTGCGGACCGCATCGCGGAGCTTCGCGAGCAGTTCGGCCGGCAGCCCGGCCGCCAGTTCGGTCGACCCCGAGGCGGGGGCCGCCGCGGACCCGCGATCCCGGGTCACGCTCACCCGCGCTGAAGGCAGCCGGGCGACCTCGGCCGTGTCGCAGGTCGGGCAACGCACGAGGCCCGCGGCGAACTGGGCGTCGAACGCCTCGCCGGAATCGAACCAGCCCTCGAACGCGTGGCCGCTGTCGCAGCGGAGATCGAACACGATCATGGTGGCGATGACGTGGGGGCCTCGCGCGCGCCGTCGAGGCGGATCAGGCCATGCGATCGAGCCGCCAGGCCTGGTAGCGCATCGCGCCGACCGCGCCGGCGATGATCGCGGCGAGCGAGACGAAAGACCCGATCGCGAGCGTCGACACGCCGGTCAGCCCCTGCCCGATCGTGCAGCCGAGCGCGGTCACGCCGCCGAAGCCCATCATCGCCCCGCCGGCGATGTGGTTCGCGATGTCCTCGACGCCGCCGAAGCCCTCCCAGCGGAACGTGCGCGACGAGAGCGCGTAGGCGGCCGAGCCCGCCGCCATGCCGAGCACCCCGGCGATGCCGAAAGTCAGCACCCGCGTGGTGTCGGTCCACAGCATCAGGAGTTCGAGCAGATAGGCCGCCGGCGAGACGAACGAGAACGATTCCATCCGCCCGGAGTTGGTCGCGACGAACTTCTCCTCGAGCGTCGCCGGATCCTCCGCGAGAAACCCGAGGTGCCCCGAGACGTACCAGCCTCCGACGACGACGGCGCCGATGACGATGCCGCCGACGACCATCTCGCGGGTGCCGCGGAAATCCCGGCTCGCGAACACGAACACCGCGATCGCGGCCGCGACGGCGAGCGAGATCGCGAGCCTCGCGCCGCCGGCCGACGCGCCGACGATCGACGGCAGGTCCGAGGTCTTCGCGCCGAGCTTCGCGAAGTCGAACCGGACCGGGTCGAGCCCGAACGCGCGCGC
The DNA here is from genome assembly GCA_020847675.1 of Burkholderiales bacterium. Taxonomy (GTDB): domain Bacteria; phylum Pseudomonadota; class Gammaproteobacteria; order Burkholderiales; family Casimicrobiaceae; genus VBCG01. The sequence goes on from JADLBN010000149.1 coordinate 2,033, forward strand.
GCCGGCGAAGGCGCCCTTGAGTGTCATGTACGCGCTGATCGCGAGCACGATCAGCACGACGAGCGACTTCAGGTTGCCCGCGCCGATCCGGATCAGCGTCTTGTTGCCGCAGCCGGAGGCGAGCGTCATGCCGAAGCCGAACAGCAGGCCGCCGACGATGTGCGACAGCCACGACACCTGCGCGCCGGTGTAGAGCGACCTCGCGACGTCGATCGAGCCGGCCGCCTGCAGCGCGCCGGTCCCCGCGATCGCCACGGCGATCGCCAGCAGCCACATCCGCATCCTGCGCCAGTCGCCGAACGCGACCACGTCGCTGACCGCGCCCATCGTGCAGAAATTCACGCGGTTCGCGACCCAGCCCATCGTGAACGCGAGCGCGAACGCGAGGCCGGTGACGAGCGGGGCGAGTTGGGCGGCGTCCTTCATCGGTGTGTCCCGCGGGCGCGGCGGCAGGGGATTATTGCACGGGAGCGGGAACGCCCCCGGCAGCAGTGCGGTTCCGCCTGCCCCGATCGCCGAAAGGCGAACGTCGGGACCGGTGACGCCGCGGCCGGACCGGCGCGGGATCCGCGGCCGGCGCCCGCCGCCCGCCGCGACCTGTGGACCACGACGCCCCGGTGCCCCGTTCCGCGCGTACGGCGCGTTCGCCGGGTCCGGAAATTCGCGGACGCTGACCCCGTCGGGCGCGCCGCTTCGTTCACCGCATCCACTGGCCGGCCGGTGCCGGCCGTTCCACGGAGAGATGCCATGCAACGTCCCGCTTCGCCCTCCCTCGCCCACCGCCCCGGCGTTCGGGCGCTCGCGCTCGCTGCCGCCCTCGTACTGCCGGTTTCCGCGTGCAGCGCCCATCCCCCGCAGCCGGTCGTGTCGACCCACCTCGCGACGGTCGAGGTGTTCGACCGCACGACCAACGTCGCGCTGCCCGTGTACCTGTCCGGTTCCGAACGCTGGATCGAGGGTGTGCCCGGGCACGAGTACGCGATCCGCATCCGCAACGCCACCGGCGCGCGCATCCTCGCGGTGCCCTCCGTGGACGGCGTGAACGCGGTCACCGGCGAGACCGCGGCGCCCGACCAGAGCGGCTACGTGATCGACCCCTGGGGGTCGGTCGAGATCGCGGGCTGGCGCAAGAGCTTGAGCAACACCGCGGCGTTCTACTTCACCGACGTGCGGGACAGCTACGCCGGCCGCACCGGGCGGCCGCTCGACGTCGGCGTGATCGGCGTCGCGGTGTTCCGCGAGCGCGCGCCCGTCGCCTTCTCGGGGCGCGACAAGATCGCGAGCAGGGCGCAGGAAGCCGAACGCGGCGGGCCTCCGATGGCCGCACCCGCGCCGGCCGCGGCGAACGAGCAAGCAGCCGGTGCGTCGGGGCTTCCCGGCAAGGATCAGGCCGCGCCGCTCGCCCAACCACCCGCTCCGGAACTGGCAGCCAAGCGCCGCGACGAACGTCTCGGCACCGGGCACGGCCGCAACGAGACCTCGTACGCGCAGCGCGTGGCGTTCGAGCGCGCGACCCCGTCGCCCGAGTCGGTGATCGCGATCCGCTACGACCGGCGCGAGTCGCTCGTCGCGCGCGGCATCATCCCCGGACCGCGGTACGCGCAGCGCACACCCTCGGCATTCCCCGGCTGGACCGGATTCGTGCCGGATCCGCGCTGAACCGCCCACGCGGGCGGGCGTTGCGACGGCCGACGCCCGCCCGCATACTGCGCGGGCCATGCGCGATGCGACGCGCTCGTCCCGCGAAGCCGCCACCGCGCCCGAAGGCGAGGGCGACGAAGCGCTGATGCTCGCCTATGCGGCGGGCGACGCCGGGGCCTTCGACCGCCTCTACGCGCGTCACCGGGGCGGGTTGTACCGGTACCTCCTGCGGCACGTCGGCAACGCGGGGCTCGCCGAGGAACTGTTCCAGGACGTCTGGATGAACGCGATCCGTGCCCGCGGGAGCTACGCACCGACCGCGAAGTTCGCGACCTGGATCTACACGCTCGCGCACAACCGGATCGTCGACCACTGGCGCTCGAGCGGCCGGGTCCGCGTGGAGTCGATCGACGACGAAGGCGACGACGAGTCGCGATCGCTCGTCGAGGCCATCCCCGGCTCGCGCGTCGACGAACCGGAGACGCGTGTCGCCTCGCGCGCCGCGCGCGCACGCATCGACGCTGCCCTCGCGCAACTGCCTCCGCCGCAGCGCGACGCGTTCCTGCTGCACATCGAATCCGGCCTGTCGCTCGCGGACATCGCCGCGATGACCGGCGCGGGCGAGGAGACGGTCAAGAGCCGCGTGCGCTACGCGTACGCGAAGCTGCGTTCGGCACTGGGGGATCTCGCATGAGCGATCCACGCGGGATCCGCGATGGGGCCGTCGATCGCGCCTGGCGCGACGCGATGCGCGAAGAGCCGTCGCCGCAGGTCGACGACGCGATCCTCGCGGCGGCGCACCGGGCCGCCGGCGCGAGGCCGCGGGTGGAGCCTCCCGCAGAGGCGCGCGGACCGTGGCGCTGGTGGATGCCGCTCGCGGCCGCCGCGACGATCGGCGCGGTCGCCGTCGGCGTGATCCAGACCGTGCCGCGGGAGACGGTCGAGCCGACCGTGCTGAGCGACGCCCCGCCCGCGCGCAGGCCCTCGTCTTCGGCTGCACAGTCCGCACCGCCACCTGCCGCGGCGCCGGCCGTCGAGGCCGCGCGACCGGCCGCCGCTCCGCCCGCTCCTCCGGCCGGCGTTGCGCCGCCGCCGGCCTCCCGCCCAGCGCCCGATGCGGGTTCGCTGAAGCAGCGCTCAAAGCCGGCTGTCGCGCCAGCCGAATCGCCTTCCGCGCCAGTGCGAAACGAGTTCGTGCCATCGCCATCCGAGCGGCCCGCCGCTGCGACAGCATCGACTGCCGGTGGAGACGCGACGCGACCCGCGGTCGCGGAACAAGGCGCAGCGCGCGAACAGGCCCCCCGCGATGAGGACGCAGCCCGCGAGCGGAAGGACGCGAGCGCCGCTGCCGCTCCGGCCGCCGGTGCGAATGCGACGGGCGGCTTCGTTCCCGCGCCGCCCGCGAGTGCGCCGATGCCCGCGGCAGCCGCACCGCGGCCGCTGCCCGCGCCCGCGGCTTCGGGGCGCGCTGCCGAGGCGCTGCCGTCCGCAGCTCCGCCGACCGCCGCGGAACCTGGCCGGGGCTCACCGGGCAAGCCGGAAATGCCATCCGCTTCGCCGAAGCTCACCCAGCCCCGTGCGGAAGGTGCCGCCGCGAGCGCCGAGGTCGGAGCCATGGCGGTCACGCCGCCTGCCACGTTCATTGCGGAGATCCGGCGCCGGCTCTCGGCCGGCGACCGTGACGGCGCAGTGCGCGAACTGCAGCGCTTTCGCAGAACCCACGCCGACGCGGACGCGCGCCTGCCCGAAGACCTGCGCGCTTTCGCCGCAGCAGTACCGCGCTGACGCTTCTGCCGTCAAGCGCGCGCCTCGCCCCGGGTAGCTGCAAGCAGCCTTCGGATCGGCGCGGGCAGCGCGGCACCGTCGAGATCGGTGTGCGCGATCCACGCGGTCTCGGCGCGTTCGGAGCGCTGCGAGGACGACGCCGCGAGCCTCGACGGATGCATCGTGAGCGCGTAGTGCGTGAAGGCGTGTTCGATCGGCTCCAGACGACCGACGAGCGTTGCGCGGATGCCCAGGTGCTCGCGCGCGACGGCGACCGGATCGTCGGCAACCGACGCCTCGGGCAGGCTCCACATCCGGCCCCAGACACCGTTCGACGGCCGGCGCACCAGGAGCGTCTCGCCGGCGCGCTCGATCCACAGGATCTGGACCTCGCGCCTCGGCCTCTCGCGCGTCGCGCGCCTGCCCGGCAGTTCATCGACGCGGTCCTCGCGTCTCGCGACGCAGTCGCCGGCAACCGGGCACTCGCCGCAGCGCGGACGCGCGCGCGTGCACAAGGTCGCGCCGAGATCCATCATGCCCTGCGTGTAGGCGGCGACGTGCGCACGCGGGACGAGGCGGCGCGCGAGCGCCCAGAGCTTCGCGCTCACCGCGGCAGACTGCGGGTCACCTTCGACGCCGCGGTGACGCGCCAGCACGCGCCGCACGTTGCCGTCGAGGATCGCGCCGCGTTCGCCCGACGAGAACGCGGCGATCGCCGCCGCGGTCGAGCGGCCGATGCCGGGCAGTGTCTCGAGCGTCGCGGCATCCCGCGGGAAAGCGCCGCGAAGCCGGCCCGCAACCTCGCGCGCTGCCGCGTGCAGGTGGCGCGCGCGCCGGTAGTAGCCCAACCCGCTCCACAGCGCGAGCACCTCGTCCTCGGCCGCGCGGGCGAGAGCACGCACGTCCGGGAACGCTTCGAGAAAGCGAAGGTAGTAGGGAACGACCGTCGCGACCTGCGTCTGCTGCAGCATGATCTCGGCGACCCACAGCCGGTAGGGATCGCGCGTGCGCTGCCACGGCAGGCCGTGGCGGCCGTGCTCGCGCTGCCAGGCGATGATGCGCTGGGAGAACGCGGGCATCGGGTATCAGGTATCGGGCATCAGGTATCAGAGGCGCCGCAGTATCGCGTGGCCGCGCATCGAGCGCGGTCGTACCGTTGATGGCGCCATGCAACAACGGCGGTCAATCCGCCGCCACCGGAATCGCGGATGTTTCTGATCCCTGTCCTCTGATTCCTGATTCCTGAATCACCTCACCCCCAACCGCTGCCTCCCCTTCCCCGCCGCCTCGGACGTCGGGTAGCGCGCGATCAGATCCTCGAGCGTGCGCCGGGCCGCAGCGTTCTCGTTCAACTCGCCCTGGGCGGACGCGATGTTGAGCATCGCGTCGGGGACCTTCGCGCTGTCGGGGTACTGCATCAGGAGCTGCCGCTGCGCGGCGATCGCGGCGCGGAAATCCCTGCGCGCGAACTGCGCGTTGCCGACCCAGTACTGCGCCGAAGGCGCGAGAGGGCTCTTCGGGTGCGCCTTGACGAAGGCGCCGAACGCCGAAATCGCGCCCGCGTAGTCCGCGCGCTTGAACAGCTCCAGCGCGGCGTCGTACTCGCGCTGTTCGGCGGCCTGCGCGGCGGCCTCTGCGGCGGGAGATCCCGGCACCGGAACGCTCACGCCCGCCGCGGGAGCAGGCGCGGCCCCGGAGCCCGGGACCGCTGGCGCGGCGGCCGGCGCAACGCCCGGCGTCGCGACGGCGCCTGCCACTCCCGCCGGCGCCGCGGCCGGCGCGGCCTCGAGCTTGCGCAGGCGCGTGTCGAGGTCGACGTAGAGGTCGCGCTGGCGCTTCTGCGCTTCCGAGAGCTCGAAGGTTACGACTTCGAGCTGTCCGCGCAGCTTCGCGACGTCGGCCTTGATCTGCTCGATGGAAGACAGCATCTCGACCAGCCCCTGCGACTTCAGCTGCTGCTCGAGCGCGGCGATGCGCGCCTCGAGCTGCGCCTGCACCTGCGCGAGCCGGACGTTGGTCTCGGCGATGCGCTTGCGCGCCTCGTCGTCGTCGAACAGCGCCGCCTGCGCGGCACCGGCCGCGAGAAGCAGCGCGAGCGCCGCGACGCGGCCGCTGCGGGTGGCCGACACGCGCGTCACTCGCCGGCGTAGACGAGGTCGACGCGGCGGTTCTCCGCCCACGAGGACTCGTCATGTCCGGGGTTCTTCGGCTTCTCCTCGCCGAAGCTCACCGCCTCGATCTGCGACTCCTGCGCGCCGAGGAGAAGCATCATCCGCTTCACCGAGTCCGCGCGCTTCTGGCCGAGCGCGATGTTGTACTCGCGCGACCCGCGCTCGTCCGCGTGGCCCTGGATGGCGAGCTTCGCGTTGCGGTTCTGCGCGAGGTAGCGGCCGTGCGCCTCGACCAGCGGCTTGTACTGGTCCATCACGGTGAAGCTGTCGAACTCGAAGTAGACGCTGCGCTTCGACAGCGGGCTCGCCGGGTCCTTCAGCGGATTGCCGCCGGCGCCCGCGGCGCGCTGCTGGCCCTGCGCCGCCCCGGACACGCCGGCGCTGCCGGCGCCGCTCGTGGTCGCCCCCGAGGTCGAGCCGGCGGCCGACGCCGCGGCGCGGTCCTCGACCGGTGCTGCAGCCTGCTCGGTCGGCGTGCTCTGGCAGCCGGCGAGGAGCACGGCGGCGAACGCGGCGGCAGCGAAGATGATCGGTCGGGTCATGGAATCCTCCTTCGGGTGGAACGATGGATGACGGTCTTGCGCGCAATCACTTCGGAAGCGGTCCCCAGGCGGGTTCGCGCACGTCGGCCGACGGCGCGACGATGCGCTGCTTCACGCGGCCGTCGGCGGAGACCGCGTTCAGGATGCCGCGCCCTCCGGTCTCACTCGCGTAGAGCACCATCTTGCCGTTGGGCGCGACGCTGGGAGACTCGTCGAGCGGGCCGGCGGTCAGCACCTGCGTCTGGCGGGTCGCGAAATCCATGATCGCGACCTGGTAGCGGTTGCCGTCGCGCCGCACGTACACCATGCCCTTGCCGTCGGGCAACGGACGCGGCGACACGTTGTAGCTGCCCTCGAAGGTGATGCGCTCGACGCCGCCGCCGTCGACGCCGACGCGGTAGATCTGCGGGCTGCCGCCGCGGTCCGAGGTGAACAGGAGCGCCTTGCCGTCCGGCGTGAACGAGGCCTCGGTGTCGGCGCCGGGCGAGGTCATCACGCGCCGCACGCCGGTGCCGTCCGCGTTCATCAGGAAGAGCTGCGAGCCGCCGTCGCGCGACAGCGTCACCGCGAGCTGCCGGCCGTCCGGCGACCAGGCAGGCGCGCTGTTGCTGCCGCGGAACGCGGCGATCGCCGTGCGCGCGCCGGTCGCGAGGTTCTGCACGTAGACGATCGGCTTCTTCTGCTCGAGCGAGACGTACGCGATGCGGTTGCCGTCGGGCGACCAGCGGGGCGACAGGATCGGCTCGTCGGTCGACACGATGGTCTGCGGGTCCGCCCCGTCGGCATCGGCGACCACCAGCTGGTAGCGCGCTCCCTGCTTGGCGACGTAGGCGATGCGGGTCGAGAACACGCCCGCATCGCCGGTGAGCTTCGCGTAGATCTCGTCGGCGATCCGGTGCGCGGTGGCGCGGAACTGCGCCTGCGCCACGGTGAAGTGCGTCGAGGCGAGCGTGCCGCCGCGCACGACGTCGACCAGCGCGTAGGCGACGTCGACCCGTCCGTCGGCGCGCGGCCGCATCGACCCGACGACGACCGCGTCGGCCCCGCGGCCCCGCCACACGTCCGACCTGACGTCCTCGGCGCGGAAGGGTCGCGGCGACACGCCGCCGGTGTCGACCGACCGGAACAGGCCCGAGCGCGCGAGATCGGCCGCGACGATGCCCGAAATCCCGAGCGGAAAATTCGATTCGCCCTCGAAGGGAACGACCGCGATCGGGATCGCGGTGCCGGCGCCGCCGACGATCTCGATCGTGAGCTGCGCGCGGGCCGGGGCGAACGGGACCGCGAGGAGCGCGGCGAAGAGGAGGAGGAAGGGGCGTCGGGAACGTGGGCTCATCGTGGCAAGGTTCGGGCGCAGCGATTGCGCCCATCCCGCGGACAGGCGCCCCCCCGACGCGCTGCCGAAGCGTCGATTATAGCGACAACGACCGCCGAATCCGCCCGGGGTTCGTCCGCGTGCAAGTTTTTCAATTCGGCGCGATCGCGGTGGCCATGCCGAACGCCGATTCGATGCGGCCGGCGACGCGCATCGCCTCGTCGCGTGTCGCGTAGGGCCCGACGTAGACACGGAACAGCCCGCCCGTCTGGCGGATCCTCGGCTCGACGTCGGGACCGGAAAGACGCGACTGGACGTGGGCGAGGAATCCGCGCGCATTCGGTTCGCTCCCGAACGCGCCGAGCTGGACGACGAAACCGCCGGGAGCGGCCTGCACCGGCGGCTCCGCGGGTGCTGCCACGCCTTCCGCCGGCGGCACCGCCGCTGCAACCACCGGCGCGGGCGTCGCGGCCTGCGGCGGCGCCGGGGTAGCGGGACGCGCCGACGCGAAACTCGCCTCGCCCGGCAGCAACGATTCGACGATCACCCGGCCGCTCCCCTTCTGCGCGATGCCGATGCGGTGCGCGGCGGCGTACGAGAGGTCGATGATGCGTCCGTGCAGGAACGGCCCGCGGTCGTTGACCCGCACCACGACCGAGACTCCGGTCGCGACGCTGGTCACGCGCGCGTACGAGGGCAGCGGAAGCGTCGGGTGCGCGGCGGTCATCGCGTACATATCGTAGACCTCGCCGGTCGAGGTCTTCTGACCGTGGAACTTGCGCCCGTACCACGACGCCACGCCCTCTTCGCGGTAGGGCCCGAGGGCGGTGGCGGGCACGTACTCGCGCCCCAGCACGACGTAGGGCCGGTTGGCGAAACGGTGGAGCGGTTCGGCGCGCGGCACCGCATCGGGCACCGCGTCGAGATCGACCGGGATGCGGTCGGGCGGCCCGTCGTCCGAGTAGTACTTCGACGACGCCGCGGGCGGGGCTGCCGCGCCGCTTCGCGCGGGAGCCTTCGGGGAAGTCGAGCACGACGCGACGAGCGCCGCCGCGGCGAGCATCGCGAACACGCGGGTCGCGAAGGCGGCGGTCGTGGTCATCGCGCGGTAGCATACCGGCTCGTCCCTCGCGCCGGGAGTCCGCCTTCTCCTCCACGCGCCGCCGCCACCGTCTTCTGTTACCTGTCACCTGTTCCCTGATGCCCACCCACCTCTTCGCCTTCAACCCGAAGCTGTGGAACTGGCCCTCGCTCGCCCGCGACATCGCCACGCTGCGCCGGCGCGGCCATCTGGACATCGAGTGGTCGTGCGGGCGCTTCCGCGCGATCGAACCCGGCAGCCGCGCGTTCATGGTGCGCCTCGGCATTCCTCCGAAGGGCCTCGTCGGGTCGGGCGTGGTGATGACCGCGCCGGCGGAGCGCGACCACTGGGTCGAGGCGAAGCGCGCGAGCGGCGCGCTCTCGCGTTCGGTCGTGCTGCGCCTCGACGAACTCTTCGATGCGCCGCTCATCGGCTTCGACGAACTCGAGGTGCCCCCGTGGCGCCGCTTCCGCTGGGGCGTTCGCGCGTCGGGCACGCGCCTGCCGTCGACACTCGCCGACGCGCTCGAGCCGTGGTGGGCAGCGCGCGTCGACGCCGCCGTCGCCTCGCGCGCCGGAAAGCGGGCTGCCGCGCGTCCGCGCCGTCGCTGAGGAAGTCGTTGCGTCGATGCGCATGGCGCGCCCCCCTGCACGCGGTCCGGTTGCACGGGTACGGCAATGCCGCCGACCTCGCGCAACCCCGGGGGATGCTCGTCGCGGCGCGAATCCGTGATCGACCGTCTCGCCGCCGACGCGGTCGTGGTACTGCACGCGGCGTTCGTCGCGTTCGCGTGCCTGGGCGGATTCCTTGCATGGCGGGCGCTGCGCTACGCACTCTTGCACCTGCCCGCCGCCGCATGGGCCGCGTACGTCGAGTTCAGCGGCCGGATCTGCCCGCTGACTCCGCTCGAGAACCACTTCCGGCAACGGGCGGGCGAAGCGGGATACGCGGGCGGGTTCGTCGAGCATCACCTGCTGCCGCTCCTCTACCCGGCGGGGCTGACCCTCGACATCCAGTTCGCGCTCGGCGCCGTCGTCGTCGCCCTCAACGCCGCGATCTACGCCGGCGCGATCGCGCGTCATCGGGCAAGCCGCGGGCGCGGATAGCCGGGCGGACGGCGCGCTCGACTTCCGGCGCGGCTGTGCTGTAATGGGCGGCGCGAGCGCCGTTTCCACCGCCCGTTCGCGCCAAGGGAGGTTCCGTGGCCGTGACGATTTGCCCGATCGCGATCGCCGTGGGCTGCCGCAGGTGCCCGGTGTTCAAGGTCTGTCCGCTGAAGAGCGTCATCGGCGACCAGGCTTCGCCTTCGCAGGCGCCTCCCGCGACCGACGCGCCGACCGTGCCACGCAGGCGGGCGTCCCCCAAGGGCAAACGCTCCGGCGCGAAACGCGCGGGATCGAGGCGGCGATAGCGTTTCCCGCGCGTCGCAGCGGAGCCGGCGTTTCGCGTTCGCGACGCGCTTCCCGGAGGCCGCACTTCGCTCGCGCGGACAGTCGCGGCGTACGGTCCGGGCCACCCCCGGGGAGCCGCCCCGCGGTGCGCGCTCTCCGGTCCCCCGTAGAATCGCCTGACCGGGGCCATCGCACCGCGCCCGTCCGGGCGACGGCGGGGACCGCGGAAGGGGGACGACGATGACGCAGGCCGCCATCACGGGCTGGGGCAAGTGCATGCCCCCGGCCGTGCTTCGCAACGAGGATCTCGCGACCTTCCTCGACACCGACGACGCGTGGATCACGCAGCGCACCGGCATCCGCGAGCGCCGCGTCACCCACGTGCTCGGCAGCGAACTCGCGCAGGTCGCCGCGTCGCGCGCGCTGGCCTGCGCGGGACTCGCCGCGAAGGATCTCGACCTCGTCGTCTACGGGAGCTGTTCGTCCGAGGAAGCGGTCCCCAACACCGCCTCGGCGCTGCAGCACCGGCTCGGCGCATGGAGCGCCGCCGCGATGGACTTGAACACCGCGTGCACGAGCTTCCTCTACGGCCTGTCGTCGGCGTCGGCGATGATCCGCGCGGGCACGGTGCGAAACGCGCTCGTCGTCGGCGTCGAAACGATTTCGCCGTTCATGGACTGGGACAACCGCAACGTCGCGGTGCTGTTCGGCGACGGCTGCGCGGCGGTGGTGCTGCAGGCGACCGAGCGCGACGAGGGGATCCTCGCCGACAAGCTCGGCTGCTACGCGGACGCCCGGGGCATCCTGCGCGTGCGCGGGCACGGCACCACCTACGGCAACCGCGGGGTCTCCTACGGCGACACGCTGTGGGACTTCGACGGCCAGGAGATCTTCAAGCGCGCGGTGCACGGCATGAGCGAGGCGTCCGCGCACGTGCTCGCCAAGGGGGGCGTGACGCCCGACGCGGTCGACCTCGTCGTGCCGCACCAGGCGAACCTGCGCATCATCGAATTCGTCGCGAAGCGCGCGGGCGTGCCGATGGAGCGCGTGTTCGTGACCGTGCACAAGTACGGCAATATGTCCGCGGCCACCGTGCCGGTCGCGCTGGTCGACGCGATCGAGGAGGGACGCGTGAAGCCCGGGGCGCTGATCCTGACGCCGGCGTTCGGCGCTGGCCTCACCTGGTGCTCGCACCTGATCCGCTTCGGCGAGCGGATCACGCCGCTCGCCACGAGCGACGCGGAGTTGCCACCGTGCGAGAAGACGGCGCTCGAGATGGTGAACGCGCTCCGCGCGCGCAAGGATTCGCGCGGCCGCTCGGCCGCCGGGCTCGCGGGGCCTGCGTTTCCGGAGTCGGTCGCGATCGCGGCGCCGGCGACAGCGTCGGGTTGAATTCGTCGGGGCTCAGGCCTGACGCTTCCCCCCGGCATCACTCGTGGGTCGGGCACCAGCCCGACGCCTTCAGCTCGTCACGAGCTTCCGGTGCGCCTGCACGCTCATCAGGATGCCGATCCCGATGAACAGCGACACCATCGCGGTGCCGCCGTAGCTCACGAACGGCAGCGGCACGCCCACCACCGGCAGGATGCCGGTCACCATCCCCATGTTCACGAACGCGTAGGTGAACAGCATCAGCGTCACCGTCCCGGCGATCAGGCGCGCGAACAGCGTCGACGCGTTCGATGCGATCATCATCGCGCGGGCGATGAGCGCGAGGTAGAGCACGACGAGCAGCACGTTGCCGATCAGCCCGAACTCCTCGCCGAACACCGCGAAAATGAAGTCGGTGTGCTTCTCGGGCAGGAAGTCGAGGTGCGCCTGCGTGCCGTTCAGCCACCCCTTGCCGACGACCCCCCCGGATCCGATCGCGATCGACGCCTGCGTCGTGTGGTAGCCCGCGCCGAGCGGGTCGGTCGACGGGTCGAGGAAGGTGAGGATGCGCGCGCGCTGGTAGTCCTGCAGGTGGGTCCACAGGTACGGGCCCGCAGCCGCGCCGAGCGCGGCGAGCCCGACGATCAGCTTCCACGACAGGCCCGCGAGGAACAGGACGTAGAAGCCCGACGCGGTGAGCAGGAGGCCGGTGCCGAGGTCGGGCTGGCGTTTCACGAGCCACGCCGGCACCGCGATCAGGAGCGCCGCCAGCACGAAGTCGAACCACGCGATGCGCCCCTCGCGCTTCTGGAAGTACCAGGCGAGCATCAGCGGCAGCGCGACCTTCATGAGCTCCGAGGGCTGGAAGCGCACGACGCCGAGGTCGAGCCAGCGCCGCGAACCGTTCACGATCACGCCGTACAGCGCGACCGCGACGAGCATGATCACGCCCGCCGCGTAGAGCGGCAACGCGGCGCGGGCGAGGTTCTGGGGCGGGATGTTCGCGATCACCCACATCGCGACGAGCGCGAGGCCCAGGCTCACCGCCTGGTTGGTCATGCGCGCGACGTTTTCGTCGGCCGCCGAGAACAGCGTCACGAACCCGACCGCGACGATGGCGAGCGCGAGCGCGAAGAGCGGCCGGTCGATGCGCCGGACCAGCACCTCCCACAGGCGCCCGGCGGCGTCGAAGAAGGCGAGCCGGTGTTCCATCAGTCGCTCAGGTCCTCGTCGTCGCCCTGCGGCCCCTCGATCGAAGGTGCCGGCTCCTTGCGCTTCGTGCCCAGCAGCCAGTAGTCGAGCACCTGGCGCGCGATCGGCGCGGCTGCCTGCGCGCCGAATCCGCCGTTCTCGACCAGCACGGCGAGCGCGATCGTCGGCTTGTCGGCCGGCGCGTAGGCGATGAACCACGCGTGGTCGCGCAGCCGCTCGTCCACCTTGTGCGCCTTGTACTCCTCGCCCTTGAGCGAGAACACCTGCGCGGTGCCGGTCTTGCCGCCGGAGGCGTACGGGGCGCCCTTGAACGCCGCGGCGCTCGTGCCTTCGCGGTTCACCTGCACGAGGGCGTTGCGGATCACCGCGAGGTGCTCCGGGCGCGCCGGGATCGCGACCGGCGCGAGGCGCTCGACCGGCCGGGACTCGCGCGTGCGCGAGTCCTCGATGCTCTGCACGAGGTGCGGTTCGAACGCGATGCCGTCGTTCGCGATCGCGGCGACCGCGTGCGCGAGCTGGATCGGCGTGAACGCGGTGTAACCCTGGCCGATGCCGGCCGAGATCGAGTCGCCGAGATACCACTTGCGGTGCTCTTCGCGGTACTGCGCCCCCGCGAAGCGCTGGCGTTTCCACGCGCGCGACGGCAGCACGCCGGGAAGTTCGCCCTCGATGTCGATGCCGGTGGGCTTGCCGAAGCCCAGCGCCGACATGAAGCGGAAGTTGTCGTCGATATCGGTGTCGTTCGCGAGCAGGTAGAAGTAGGTGTCGCAGGACACGACGATCGCCTTCGTCATGTCCACCGTTCCGTGGCCCCCCTTCTTGTCGTCGCGGAAGCGGTGCGTCGATCCGGCGAGTTGGAAGAACCCCGGATCCGCGAACGCCTGGGCCGCGGTGCGCTTCCCGGAGGCGAGCGCGGCGAGCGCGAGAAACGGCTTGATCGTCGAGCCGGGCGGATAGGCGCCGCGCAGCGGACGGTTGAGAAGCGGCTTGTCGGGCGACTCGTTCAGCTCCTGCCACGACGCGAGGTCGATCCCGTCGACGAACAGGTTCGGGTCGTAGCCCGGTCGGCTGACGAACGCGAGTACGTCGCCGGTCGACGGCTCGATCGCGACCAGCGCGCCGCGCCGGGTGCCGAACGCCGCCTCGGCGGCGGCCTGCAGCCCGATGTCGATCGACAGGCGCAGGTTGTTGCCGGACACCGGCGGCACGCGCGAGAGCGTGCGCACCGCTCGGCCCGCCGCGTCGACCTCGACCTCCTCGACGCCGGTGGTGCCGTGCAGTTCGCGCTCGTAGGCGAGCTCGACGCCGACCTTGCCGATCGTGTCGGTGCCCTTGTAGTCGGCGCTCTCGTCCCAGGACGCGATGCGGGCGAGGTCGCGGTCGTTGATGCGTCCGATGTAGCCGATCGCGTGCGAGGCCACTTCGCCGAACGGGTAGTTGCGGAACAGCCGCGCCTTGATCTCGACGCCGGGAAAGCGGTAGCGGTTGGCGGCGAATCGCGCCACCTCCTCGTCGGAGAGCTTGGTGCGGATCGGCAGGCTCTCGAAGTTCTTCGACTCTTCCAGCAGCTTGCGGAAGCGCTTGCGGTCGCGCGGCGCGATGTCGACGATCTCCGCGAGCCGGTCGATCGTGGCGTCGAGATCGCGCACGCGCGAGGGCTGGATCTCCAGCGTATACGCGGAGTAGCTCTGCGCGAGCACGACGCCGTTGCGGTCGGTGATCACGCCGCGGTTGGGCGCGATCGGCACGATCGCGATACGGTTGGTCTCGGCGAGCGTGCGGAAGTGGTCGTGCTGCGCGACCTGCAGGTAGACGAAGCGCCCCACCAGCACGCCGAACGCGACCAGCACGGCGCCGGCCGCGACCGCGAGGCGTCCGCGGAAGCGGGCGACCTCGTTCTCGGGATTCCGGAGATCGCGCGGGCCGAAGTCGACTCGCCGCGAACTGCGGCGTCCGGAGAAGAGGCGACGGCGGATCATCGCGCGCGCCTCACAGCGTCGACGACGAGGCCCGCGGCCGCTGCGGCCACTGCAGCACGACCGACAGCGGCGGCCACAGGAGCGCCCCCACGATCGGCGGCACCGCGTAGGTCCAGCGCGGCAGCGGCGCTCCGCCGATGAGTCGCACGGCCAGCACGATCGCCGCGCAGGCGACGAGCAGCGCCGCGACCTGCGCGGCCTGCTGCCACAGCGGGAAACGCAGCACGCGGCGCCGGAAGAACTCGGCGCCGTAGGCCAGCACCGCGTAGGCGAGCGCGTGCTGGCCGAACAGCGTGGCGTCGACCACGTCCATCACCAGTCCGAGCGTCCACGCGACACCCACGCCCACGAAGCGCGGCGCCTGGATGCACCAGTAGAGGAGCACGAGCGCCACGAAATCGGGTTTGAGCGCGAGCGCCACGCCCGAAGCGGGCAGCGTGTTGACGAGGAACGCCAGCGCGAGCGTCAGCACGACGAACCACGGCTTCGCCGGCTTGAGGATTTCCTCGGGCCGCGCGGGCGTGAACGAAGGAACGCGCGCTGCGATCCTCATCGGCCCCGCCGCGCCTTCGCGCGGCCTCCCTTCTGCGACGCGCCGGCGTCGGCGGGCTCCTCCGGCCGCGGCGGCGTCGCCGCCGGCGGCGCGAGCACGAGCAGCGTCTCGCTGCGGTCGACGCCGCCGAGCGGCGCGGCGGTGATGCGCGCGAACATCTGGCCGGTGTCGCGCTCGATCTCCATCACCTGCGCGACGGCGAGCCCCGGCGGATAGGTGCCGTCGAGGCCCGACGTCACCAGGCGGTCGCCGGCGCGGATGTCGGCCGACGGAGGCATGAAGCGCAGCTCGGGGGAACGCCCGGTGCCCGCGCCGTAGAGGACGCTGCGCACGCCGCTGCGCTCCACCTTCACCGGCACCGCCTGGTCCTTGTCGGTGACGAGCGTCACCTCGGCCATCGTCGGGTGCACGCGCGTGACCTGCCCGACGACGCCGTGCTCGTCGACCACGGCGCTGCCGGGAACGAGCCCTGCTTCGGCGCCCGGACTCACGAAGAGCTTCTGGGTGAACGGGTCGCGGCCCGCGTAGAGCACGTGCACGATCACCGCGCCCGGCGCACTCTGCGCGCGCAGCGCGGACAGCGCCTTCAGCCTGGCGTTCTCGTCGCGCGCGGCGGCGTAGCCCTGCGCCGCGGGCGCCTGCGCGATCAGCTCGGTCCGCAGCCGCGCGTTCTCCGCCTCGAGGTCGCGCTTGCTCGCGAAGTACGCGGCGAGTCCCCCGATCGCCTCACCCGGCATCTGCACCAGTCGCTGCAGCGGGAACAGCACGCTGCCGGCGGCGTGGCGCACGTCCTCGAGCGTCCTGTAGCGCGCGTCGACGAACATCAGCACGATCGACGCAAGCCCGAAGAACGCGACCCGCGCGAGCGGCGAGGGCCCGCGGTGGAAGAACGGCAGCGGCTCGGCGTGGATCGGGCGCATCGGTCAGGAGCAATGGGGTCAGACTCGATTGACGGGGCGTTCAGCGGTGCTCCGTGCGTATGTCGGCTCCCCCGTCAATCGAGTCTGACCCCACTGCTCCCTCAATCGAGTCTGACCCCATTGCTCCCCGCCAGCCGAGTCCGACCCCCGATTTCTTCCCTGCTTTCACCCCCCTCAGTCCGACGTGAAGATGGTCTGCAGCTTGTCCATGTTCTCGAGCGCCCTCCCGCAGCCGCGCACGACGCAGGTGAGCGGATCCTCTGCGACGATCACCGGCAGGCCGGTCTCCTCCATCAGCAGGCGGTCGAGGTCGCGCAGGAGCGCGCCGCCTCCGGTCAGCGCCATGCCGCGCTCGGCGATGTCGGCGCCGAGTTCGGGCGGCGTGCGCTCGAGTGCGCTCTTCACCGCCGACACGATGCTGTTGAGCGGGTCGGTGAGCGCCTCGAGGATCTCGTTGGACGACACGGTGAAGCTCCGGGGAATGCCCTCGGCGAGGTTGCGGCCCTTCACTTCCATCTCGCGCACCTCGGAACCGGGGAACGCGCTGCCGATGGTCTTCTTGATCTGCTCGGCAGTGGTCTCGCCGATCAGCATCCCGTAGTTGCGCCGGATGTAGTTGACGATCGACTCGTCGAACTTGTCGCCGCCCACGCGCACGCTGCCCGAGTACACCATGCCGCCCAGCGAGATCACGCCGACCTCGGTGGTGCCGCCGCCGATGTCGACGACCATCGAGCCGGTCGC
>JADLBN010000150.1 GCA_020847675.1 Burkholderiales bacterium
CCCGCCCGCAGGGCTCCCCGAGCCGCGCAGCGACCCCTCATCGCCCCCAGCTTCCCGTCGCTCCGAGTGAGTCGCGGCCTGCTATGCTGCCTCCGACGACTCCGGAGGCGTTGGATTTACTATCCCTCGCTGATCTGCTCGCCGCTGGTGGGCCGGACACGCGAGCGCCTGCTCTCCGAAGCCGCGAACGTCCACGCCAAGGCGCCCGACACGATCGAGTGGCGCGTCGACTACTTCGAGGCGATCGCCGACACCGCCGCGGTGCTCGACACGGGCCGCGCCCTGCGCGGCATCGTCGGCGACACGCCGATCGTCTTCACGCGCCGCTCGATCCGCGAAGGCGGCGAGGCGATCCCGATCGGCGACGCGGAGGTCGTGAAGCTCTATGCCGCCGTCGCCGCGAGCCGGCTCGTCGACCTGATCGACTTCGAAATGGGCAACGACCCCGACCAGGTCCGCGAGGTCCGCGCGTCGACGCGCGCGTCGGGAACGCACCTGATCCTCTCGTACCACAATTTCGGCTACACGCCCGGCGTCGACTTCCTCGTCCAGCGCTTCCTCGAGGCCGAGCGGCTGGGTGCCGACGTCGCGAAGGTCGCGGTCATGCCGCGCGACCGCGCCGACGTCCTCACGCTGCTCTCGGCGACCGCGCAGGCCGAGTCCAAGTCGAGGATCCCGCTCATCAGCATGTCGATGGGGCCGCTGGGCGCGGTCACGCGGATGATCGGCGGGGTGTTCGGCTCGTCGCTCTCCTTCGCGGTCGGGGAAGGCGCCTCGGCGCCCGGCCAGATGCCGATCGCCGACCTGAAGACGCTCTACGACATCGTCGCCCGCGCGCGCGGCGGACGCTGAACCGCCTATCGCCGCACGCTTCCCGCCAACGATCCGCGCCGCGCACCCGTCGTGCGCGGCACCTCTTCACCTCCAGGAGTCATGCCATGAAGACCCGCATCGCCCGAACCGCCGCAGCGCTCGCGCTCGCCGCAGCCCCGGCGCTCGTCAGCGCCCAGGACCCGATCAAGCTCGTCAACGTGCTGGAACTCTCCGGCGCGATCGCGACCGCCGGCACGAACTACCGCAACGGCGTCGAACTCGCCGTCCGGGAGATCAACGCCGCCGGCGGCGTGCTCGGCAGGAAGTTCGAGACCGTCACGCTCGACGCCCAGAGCAACGCCGGCGTCTCCAAGGCGATGGCGCAGCGCGCCGTCGACATGGGTGCCTTCGCGGTGATCGGACCGACGCTGTCCGGCGCGATGGTGGTGAGCGCGATCGAGACGCGCCGCGCGGAGATCCCGAACTTCACCGGCGCCGCGGCCGCCTCGATCACGCAGCAGGGCAACCCGTACGTGATCCGCACCAACTTCACGCAGGCGACGTCGATGCCCAAGGTCGCGCGCTACATCAAGGACGATCTCAAGGCGAGTTCGGTCGACATCATCTGGATCAACACCGACTTCGGCAAGGGCGGACGCGACGAATTCCTGAAGGCGGCGCAGAAGCTCGGCCTCAAGGTGGGCGCCGACATCTCGTCCGACCAGAACCAGATCGACTTCTCGTCGGCGGTGCTGAAGGCCAAACAGTCGAACTCGGACGCGCTCTTCGTCTACACCAACGAGGAGGAGTCGGCGCGCCTCGCGCGCGAACTGCGCAAGCAGGGCTACGCGAAGCCGATCATCGGGGAAGCGACGATCATCAGCCAGAAGGCGATCGAACTCGCCGGCGACGCCGCCAACGGCATCCGCGGCCACGTCGCGCTCACCGTCGACGCGCCGACCGCCGTCATGCGGGCCTTCAACGAGAAGTTCCAGCGCGAGTTCAAGGTGAAGTCGGACCACAACGGGATCCAGGGGTACATGGTGCCCTACATCATCAAGGCGGTCAGCGAGCGGATCGGCAAGGTCGACCCGAAGGCGTTCAACGCGGCGCTGCGCGACACGCCGCTCTACGTCAAGGACCACCCCGGCATCCTCATGGACGTCAAGTTCGACAAGAACGGCGACCCCGACCGCGTGAGCTACATCGTCGAGATCCGGGACGGCAAGCAGGTCGTGCTCCAGACGCTGCCGCCGAACAATCCGTTCTGACGGGGGCCGACCGGGCTTCCGGGCGTCACCCTTCGCGGCGTGCAGGGCTCCTGCCGACGAGGCGGTAACGCTGCCGCATGCGGTCGATGTGTTCGGCGAGGATCGCTTCGGCCCGGGCGATCCTGCCCCGGGCGAAGGCGGCGATGAGCGACCGGTGCTCGGCGAGCGAGTCCTTGCGGACGGTGTCGGCGGCGATGAGGTTGTGCGTGCGCAAGGCTCCCACCCGCCCCGAGATCAGCCGGTACGATTCGACGAGATAGCCGTTGCCGCACTGGCCGATGATCGCCCAGTGAAAGGCGGTGTCGGCGCGTGCGACCGCGAGTCGTTCGTCCGCTGCGCGGGCGCGCTCCATCTCATCGGCGGCGGCGCGCATTCCATGCAGCGTCGCGACGCGCTCCCGGTCGAAGCACAGGCGCAACGCCGTCGTCTCCAGGACCGCGCGAAACTCGGCCATCGCCACTACGTCGTCGTCGGTCGGCGTGAACACGAAGCTGCCCGACTGGGGGCGCACGTCGATCACCCCCTCGATCTGCAATTGCGCGAGGGCTGCGCGGATGGGGGCGCGGCTGACTTCGAAGGCCTCGGCCAGCCGCATCTCGGACAGCGCCTCGCCGAGCGCGAAGCGGCCGTCCATGATCGCCTCGCGGATCATGTCCGCGATTCGCGCGGAACGCGCGCCGCGCGCCCACGACTCGCGGGCCGACACGGTCGGTCGCGGAAGTCGCTTGCGGATGTCGGGGGAGGGGGGTCTGGCCAAGGCGGCGTCCCGGGTTGGTCCGCATTTCCATCGATCGCGGGCGCGCCGGTCCTGCTGGCGCCCCCATCGGGCGACCGCATCATGCCCGGCGCGAATGAGCTTGACACGATGCCGCCGGTCACTCTAGCATCTGCCATTCTAGTATACCAGTTACGTCCACCCGACCGTGCCCCACCCCGATGCGTCACCCGCTGCGGCGCAACCGGGCCGCGTCGCCGTCGTCACCGGCGGTGCCGGCGGCCTCGGCCTCGCCATTGCGAGGCGAATGGCGCGCGCCGGCGTCTCGAGCGCGCTGTGGGACATCGACGGAGCGAAGGCGACGGCGGCCGCGGCGACGATTCCCTCCGCGCGCGGCTACCGGGTCGATGTCACCGACTATGACGCAGTCGTCGCGGCGACGCGCAAGGTCGTCGACGACTTCGGACGCATCGACATCCTGATCAACGGCGCCGGCATCAACGGGCCCATCGCCCCGCTGCTCGACTATCCGCTCGACGGATGGCGCCGCACGATGGCGCTCAATCTCGACGCCGTGTTCCATTGCTGTCGCGCGGTCGTGCCCGAGATGCTGAAGCAGGACTGGGGGCGCGTCGTGAACCTGAGTTCGATCGGGGGCAAGGAGGGGAACCCGAACGCATCCTGCTATGCCGCCTCGAAGGCCGGGGTCATCGGCATGACCAAGGCATTCGGCAAGGAACTCGCGAAGACCGGCGTGCGCGTCAATGCCGTGGCGCCGGCGGCGATCGAAACCGACATGCTCGCGCAACTCACCCCGGAGTTTCGCGCTGGCGTCATCGCGAAGATTCCGCTCGGACGGCTCGGCCGACCCGAGGAGGTCGCGGACCTCGTGAACTGGCTAGCCTCCGAAGAGTGTTCGTTCTCGACCGGGGCGGTGTTCGACGTCTCCGGCGGTCGCGCGACCTACTGAGGCGAGCGATGACGCCGCACGGGCTCGCCATCGGATCGATTCCGCCTCCGCTGGGGCTCGCCTATCTGACGACGCCCGGCGCGCATCCGGTGGCCCAGATCGAATCGGCCGCAGGCGCCGGCTTTGCCCTCGTCGGCCTGCGGCTTGTCGCGCCCGTCGGATTGCGGCTGGAGCACGATCCTGTCGCCGACCCGCGCCTGTGCAACGACGTGGCGGCCGCTTTGCGCTCGACCGGCGTGCGATTCTTCGACGCAGATGCCCTGACGATTACCCCGACCATCGACATTGCCGCCTTGCGCGGGGCCGTCGAGGTCGCGGCCCGTCTGGGGGCCGCGCTGGTGCAGGTCGTCGTCGAGGACCCCGACCGGAGCCGCGCCGCCGCGCGCTTTGCTGAACTATGCGATCTGGCCGCGCCCCTCGGGCTCCGGGTCGCGCTCGAGTTCATGCGGTGGCGCGCGGTGCGCACGATCGACGACGCGGCAGCCCTGCTCGACCTCGCCGACCGAACGAATGCGACGATCTGCCTCGATTGCCTGCACTTCGTTCGATCGGGTGGAACCCCGGACGACATCGCGCGGGTCGGAGCCGAACGCATCGCGTACGTGCAACTCTGCGATGCCCCGCTCGCCGACCCCGGTGACGCCGGGTTGCTCGCCGAAGCCAGGGGCGGCCGACTGCATCCGGGCGAGGGCGGCCTGCCGCTCGGCGCGCTACTCGATGCCCTTCCACCGGCCACCGTGCTGACGGTCGAGATCCCGCGCGCCGCCGATGCGGGACGTGCGCCGGGCGAGCGCGCCCGTCTCGCCTACGATGCGACTCGCGCGTTTCTCGCGCACCGGCGGCACCCGCTTCCGGCACCGGCCTGACTCCGCCTAAACCGCCTGACCCGACCACCAACCCGGAGATAGAAATGCACGATCGAATTCGCCCATTCGCCCGGTGGCTCGCGCCGCTGGCGCTCGCCGCCCTTGCCGCCAATGCGCACGCGCAGCAGCCGATCACGATGCGCATCGCGCACGCGATGCCGACGACGCACGGTTACCACCTGTGGGCGGAGAAATTCCGCGACGACCTGAAGGCGCTCGTCGGCAACCGCGTCGACGTCAAGATCTTCCCCAACGCGCAACTGGGCAAGGAGACCGAATACATCGAGGGCATGAAACTCGGCACGATCGACGGCACGATCTTCGGCCGCCACGGCCAGATCGACCCGAGGCTCGACGTGCTCAACCTCCCGATGATCTATCGCGACGACGCGCATGTCGACGCCGTGCTGCGCCGGAACCTGCCGGTCCAGCAGCGGCTCGACCAGATCATGTACGACAAGGGAGTAAAGGTGCTGGGATGGGGCGAACTGGGCTTTCGCCACGTGACGACCAAGGCCGCGCCGGTCCGCAAGGCCGCCGACCTCAAGGGGGTCGACATCCGCATCCCGACCGTCGACCCGTGGATCGTCGCGTTCAAGGCCTGGGGCGCCAACCCGACGCCGATCGACTTCGCCGAGCTGTATTCGGCGCTCCAGCAGGGCGTCGTCAAGGCGCAGGAGAACCCGCCGGAGATCATCTTCACTTCCAAGCTCTACGAGGTGCAGAAGTATCTCAACCTCACTTCACACGCCAACATCCCTTCGCAGATGGTGCTGTCCCGGGGGTACTGGGAGAAGCTGCCGAAGGATGTCCAGGACGCGGTCATGAAGGCGGCTGCCTCGAGCCGCGACTTCCAGGTGAAGAGCACGCGCGAGGCCAACGCGAGGCTCATCACCGAGCTCGAGAAGAAGGGGATGACCGTCGTGCGCGACGTCGATCGCGCCTCTTTCGAGGCGGGCGCGCAGGAGTCGTACGCGAAGTCCGAGGCGAAGATCGGCAAGGACCTCATCGACGCCGTACGCAACGCGAAATAGGATCATGGATCGACTGACCGCACTTCTGCGGTTCGTGCTGTTCGTGCTGATCGTCGCGCTGGTCGCGACGGTCAGCATCGGCGTCGTCTGGCGCTACGCGCTCGGCAGCTCGCTGTACTGGGCGACCGAAGTGCCGAACTTCCTCTTCGTCTGGCTCGTGTTCCTGGGGGCGGTCGTCGCCTACCGCGAGAAGAAGCACATTGCGTTCACGGCGATCCTCGATCGCCTGTCCGCGCGGGGCTGGCGCGCGTCGGAACTCGCCGTGCACGCGATCGTCCTCGTCTTCGCCCTGTTCCTGCTCGTCACCGGCGCCATGGTCGTCAACCAGACCCTGGACAGCCCGTCCGAAGCCCTCAAGCTTCCGCTCGGCTATCTCTATTCGGTACTGCCGTTCGCGAGCCTCATGATCGCCATCGACGCCATCGGCGCGATCGTGGGCGTCGTGCGTGGCCGCGGCAGGAGGCAAACTCCGTGATCGCCATCATCTTCGCCGCATTCCTCGCCTTGCTGTTCATCGGGGTGCCGATCGGCATCGGCATGGGGGTGGCGGCGGCGGTCGCGCTCGTCGTCGACGGCAACTACCCGCTGACGATCGTCGCGCACAAGATGATCAACGGAGTGAATTCGTTCCCGCTCGTGGCCGTACCGCTGTTCATCCTGGCCGGCGCGCTCGCGGGGGAGGGCAGCATCGCGCCGAGGCTGGTCCGGTTCGCCGATGCGTTGTTCGGACACATCCGGGGCGGGCTCGGTCATGTCAACGTCGCCTCGTCGATGTTCTTCGGCGGCATCTCCGGCTCCGCGGTGGCGGACACCGCCGCGATCGGAAGCCTGATGATTCCGGCGATGGAGAAGCAGGGCTACTCGCGGGCGGATGCGGGCGGCATCACGGTGTGCTCGTCGACGATCGGCATCCTGATTCCCCCGTCGATCCCGATGGTGCTCTACGGCGTTGCCATGAGCACGTCGATCGGGGCGCTCTTCCTCGCGGGACTCGTCCCGGGCATTCTGGTGGGCGTCTTCCAGATGGGGCTCGTGTGGGCGCTCGCGCGGCGCAAGGGCTGGCCGAAGCGTGCCCGACGCGCCAAGGCCTCCGAGCTCTGGGCGGCATTCCGCGAAGCGTTCCTGTCGCTGCTCCTGCCGGTCTTTCTCCTGGGGGCGATCGTCACCGGCATCACGACCGCGACCGAGGCCGGCGTCATCGGCGTGGTCTATGCGCTGTTCCTCGGCGGTGTCGTCTATCGCGAGTACGACTGGCGCGGTCTCTATCGCATTCTCGTCGATGCCGCGGTGAATTCCGCGATCCCGTGCTTCGTCGTCGCCACGACGTCGGTGGCGGCGTGGATCGTCGCCATCGTGCAGTTTCCGGATGCGCTGGTCACCTTCTTCCAGGCGATGAACTGGGGGCCGGTCGTCGTCCTGCTGATGATCAACGTGTTCCTGCTGTTCGTGGGCATGTTCATGGATCTCGTCCCGGCCCTGTTGCTGTTCGCGCCGATCCTCTATCCGATCGCCCAGGCGGCCGGCATCGGCCCGGTGCAGTTCGGCGCGATCATGGTCGTCAACCTCGGCATCGGGCTGGTGACCCCTCCTGTCGGCAACTGCCTGTACCTCGGGGTCGTGCTCGCGCGCAGCACGCTGGGAGCGATGACCCGCGCGGCGCTGCCGTTCCTGCTCGTCAACGTGTTCGTGCTGCTGCTCGTGACCTACGTGCCGGCCATCAGCACCTGGGCGCCGTCGCTCTTCTTCGACGGCATCAAGTAGGCACGCCGCGCCACGGGATGGCTCGACCTGCGCCTGCACGGCGGGCTCCTTCGCCAGGGCGCGTGCGGCGGGCGTGCCGACGACGGTCCGGACTATTGCGTCCCGACATGAACCAGATTGCCGCCATCGCATGGACAGTGGCTGCAACGGAGCCTATCGTGACCGACGTCACTGGGCGAGCCAGCGCGCGCGTGGCCGGTGGCCTCAAGCGCCCAGACTCCTGGAGAAAGCTCATGTTCCGTCTGCCACACCCGATGTCGATCGGGTTCGCGATCGTCTCCGCTCTCGCCGTTGCCGCAGGCGATCTCGATGCCCAGCCCGTAAAGATCGCCGGCCTGGTCGAATTGTCCGGCTCCGGCGCCACCGCCGGCACGAACTTCAACAACGGCGTGAAGCTCGCGATCCGCGAGATCAACTCGACAATCCCCGGACCGCATGGGCCTACGCGCACCGGCCGAATGACCGAACGTGCGACGGAGCCGCGATGGAGCCGCGCGTCATCGAGGCGCGGCTCGTCATGGCGAATCCGTTCATCGACCAGAG
>JADLBN010000151.1 GCA_020847675.1 Burkholderiales bacterium
CGTAGAGATCGGCGCGGACCCGGTCCTCCGCGCCGATCGGATGCGGCAGAGCGACAGGAGTGCCCCGGGCGTCGGTCATCGGAGGACGAAGCTTCCGCGCAGCGGACGCCGACGTCCGGCCGCAAAGGCGAGGATGCCCGCAGGGCGAGGTGCCGTCACGGGATCCGACCGCCCTTCAGGAGGTCGATCCCGCCGGGCTCCTCGGTGACCATCGCCTTGACCCGGCAATCGGCGCACATTCGGAGGCGATCGAGCGATCCCGGGCTCGCAAACATCGAATGGCCGGCGAGCTTCGCGACCATGCCGTCGATCATCCGGCGCGGGCCCAGCGGCTTGCCGCAGGACGTGCAGCCCGCGATCTCCGCCTCGTTCAGCACGCGCGGCGAGCGCGCCTCCGCGGTCAGGTCGAGCTGCGGCACCAGCGCGATCGCGGACTCCGGGCAGGTCTTCTCGCACAGGCCGCACTGCACGCACTTCGCCTCGATGAAGCGCAGCCTCAGCGCCTCGGGATGGTCGAGCAGCGCGCCCTCCGGGCACGCGCCGACGCAGGCGAGGCACATCGTGCACTTGCCCGGATCGACGTCGATCCGACCCCACGGGGAACCGGCGAAGAGCGGCACGATCTCGCGCGGCACCGGCGCGTGCAGCGCGAGGTGGTCGAGCGCGAGCGAGAGCGTCGTGCGCTTCTCCGGCGTCGCCGCGAAAGTGGCGGGCGAGCGCACGCCGAGCGCGGGCGCGGCGGACCACAGCGCCGCCTCGGCTGCCATCGGATCGGCGGCATCGACGACGCGGAAGTGCTCGCCCTGATAGCCGAGCGCACCGGCGACCGTATTGGCGAGCTTCATCTGGAACGCGAGCGCCTCGCGGTACTGCGGCGCCTCGTCGCCGGTGAACAGCACCGACACGCCGGCCGCGCCCCACGCGAGCGCCGCGAGCCACAGGTCGATCCCGGTCGACGCGACGTGGTGGACTTCGAGCGGAATCACGCGCGCAGGCAGACCGCGCCCGCGCCGCGCCATGCGCGCGATTGTCTCGCGCGAGTCTTCCGCGTGCAGCAGGATCGTCGCGTCGCGACCGCCGGCGCCGGCGTAGGTGGAGATGAGCGTGCGCACGCGTTCGCCCTGATCGGTCATGGCCGGGTACGCGTAGCTCATCGCGCCCGACGGGCAGACAAGCGTGCAGGCCCCGCAACCCATGCACAGGTGCGGCTCGACCGCGACGCCGTCGCCGTCGGCGCGGATCGCCTCGGTCGAGCACACGTCGATGCAGGCGGTGCAGCCGGTCTTGCGCGACCGCGCGTGCGCGCAGATCGACGCCTTGTAGGCGAAGTACTTCGGCTTCTCGAACTCGCCGGTCATCGTCGCGAGTTCCGCGACCGCCATCGCCTGCGCGACCACGTCGGCACCCGGCGCGTAGTAGCCCTGCGGCGGCTGGTGCATCCGGAACCACGGCTTGCGCGAAAGGTCGAGCACGAGGTCGAACCTCGCGCTCCGCGCGCGGTCCCTGCGGTCGAAGTCGATCGCCCGCACGACGCCGCACGCGGCCACGCAAGCCCGGTGCGCCTTGCAGCGTTCGGCGTCGACCTGGTAGCTCTCGTCGATCGCGCCCTCGGGGCAGGCGCGCACGCAGGCGTGGCAGCGCGTGCACAGGTCGAGGTCGACCGGATTGTCCTGGCTCCAGTTCGCCTCGAATGCGCCGAGCCACCCGGTCAGCGACACCAGCGCCCCGGTCGCGACCGGGAACGCGCGCTCCGCCGGCAGCGACGCGCCCGCGGTGCGCCCGGTCGCGAGGACCGTGACCGCGAGCTGCGCCGAGAGCACCTTCGCCCAGCCCAGCGCCGCGTCGAGCGGGCCGACGATCAGGAGCTGCCCCTTCGACTCGTAGGTCACCCGCGCAACCGGAGCCGGCTCGGGGAGCGCCGCCGCGGCGATCAGCGCGGCGAGCTTGGGCGTCGCGCCGCGTGCCTCCGGCGACCAGCCACCCGACTCACGCAGGTTGACGAAGCGGATGGTCTGCGTCCGCGCACCCTCGTCCGCGAGTTCCTCGAACAGCCGCGCTTCCTGCGTGCAGGCCACGATCGCGTCGCCGCGCGCGCCGTCCACGAAGGTCTGCAATTCCTTCTGGCACAGCATCGTGCTCACCCGCGGCTCCGAGGCGAGGCCCAGCGCGCGGCCGAGCGCGCGCGCATCGAGCGGCTGCGTGCCGTTGCACGAGCACAGGAACAGCGTCTTGTCGGCGACGCTCACGGGACTCGCCGCTCCGGCGCAGCCGCCGGCTCCGCGCCCGGTACCGGATCCGGTTCGAGCGGCGCCGGCGTTGCAGTGCCCTGCGGAAGCTCGGGCGGCGCTTCCGGCGCGGCCTGCACGTCCTCGGGAGGAACGTCCTCGACCTCGCCGCGCTCGTTGACCCGGGTCTGCGGCGGGTCGAACAGGTAGCGCGTGTGCGCGAGGCGCGCCAGCACCGACGGCGGGATCGGATCCGGCTTCGTGTAGTCGTCGATGTAGACGTCGAGCCCGTCCATCACGTTGAAGCGCGGGTCCCGGAAGAGCTTCTTCAGCGCGTCGCGCCGCAGCGACGGATCGACCTCGGGCTTCATGAAAGCCGTGAAGTCGTCGTCGAACGAGAGCGACTCCACGCTCGGCAGCGGCGCCGGCGGAGCGGCGGCAGGAGCCTCCGCGGGCGGCGCCGCGCCTGCCACCGGCACGGACTCTGGGATCGGAGCCGCAGACGCAGACTCGCGCGCAGACGCGTGCTTGCGCTGCGACCAGCGCTTGAGCGTGAAGCGCTCGCTCTCGGGACCGGAAGCCATGGGATCAGGCGGACGCGTCGGGCCCGGTGCCGCGGTCGCGCCTGAAGGCGCCCTCGGCGAAGGGGTCGTTGCGCTTCTGCTTGCGCCGCGGTTCCGGCCGATAGTGCGCCGCGACGAAAGGTTCGAGCATCGCGCGAAGCAACGGGTCGATCGCCACCGAGTCCACCTGCTCGCCGCCGTCGGCCATGCGCGCGGCCTGGTGATACGAGAGCGTGACGACCACCGGGAAGACCGCCGGTTCGACCGAAGCGTCCTCGCGCATCCGCCACATCACGAACGAGCGCGGGTCCGGGGAGTGCAGGTTGAGCCAGTAACCCTCGCCTTCCACCGGGTGGAACTCCAGCACCTGCTTCGGGAACCGCCAGCGCTCGAGCACGCCCGCGGCGTCGAGCCGTTCCGCGGCCGCCTCGTCCGCGCCATCCGCATCGCCGGGAACCGGCGTCACCTTCGACGGCTGCCAGCGCGAGTCGGCCCACCGGCTCGCGACGGCGACCCGTTCGAACTCGACCGCGACCAGTATCCTCGCCCCGCTCATGGACATTCGCCGATGCGCCCTGCATGACGCCAGGTTGCCGATCATACTGCGGGACTGCGTCTGGTAACATGAGTTTCTCCGCAGCAACCTCCCGTTCGCGCCGATGTCCCGCAGCATTCCGATCGTGGATCTCCGCGCGTCCCGTCAACCGGACGCCGTCGCTCCGGCCGACCTTTCCGCCGGGGCCGACGCGACCGGACCGCTCGCCGACACGCTCGGGCGGCGGTTGCACGACCTCCGGATCTCGGTCACCGACCGCTGCAACTTCCGCTGCGTCTACTGCATGCCGAAGGACGTCTTCGGCCGCGACTACCCGTTCCTTCCCCATTCCGCGCTCCTGTCGTTCGAGGAGATCGCGCGCGTCGCCGGCGTGTTCGCGCGGCTCGGCGTCGAGAAGATCCGCCTGACCGGCGGCGAGCCGCTGATGCGGAAGGATCTCGAGCGGCTCGTCGCGATGCTCGCGAAGCTCCCGGTCGACCTCACGCTCACCACCAACGGTGCATTGCTCGCGCGCAAGGCGAAGGCGCTCGCCGACGCGGGACTGAAGCGCGTGACGGTGAGCCTCGACGCGCTCGACGACGCGACGTTCCGCGCGATGAGCGACACCGACACGCCGGTCGCGCAGGTGCTCGCCGGTATCGACGAGGCCTCGCGCGCCGGGCTCGCCCCGATCAAGGTCAACACGGTGGTCAAGCGCGGCTTGAACGAGCACGCGATCGTCGATCTCGCGCGCCGATTCCGCGGCAGCGGCCACATCCTGCGATTCATCGAGTACATGGACGTCGGTGCGACCAACGGCTGGCGCATGGACGACGTCGTCACGGCGGCCGAGATCCTGGAGCGCATCGCGGCGGTGTTCCCGATCGAGCCGGTCGACGCGAACTACGCCGGCGAAGTCGCCGAGCGCTGGCGCTACCGCGACGGCGCGGGCGAGATCGGCGTGATCGCCTCGGTCACCCGTGCGTTCTGCCGCGACTGCACGAGGATGCGCCTCGCGACCGACGGGAAGCTCTTCACCTGTTGGTTCGCGACCGCCGGGCACGACCTGCGCGACCTCGTCCGCGGCGGCGGAGACGACGCGGCGATCGCGCGCGCGATCGGCGCGGTGTGGCGTCGGCGCGCCGACCGGTACTCGGAGCTGCGCACGGCGGCGACGCCGCGGGACGAGCGCATCGAGATGTCGTATATCGGCGGCTGACAGGCGGCGGAAGTCAGAAGTCAGAAGTCAGATGACAGAAAGCGGTCGCCGCGGCGATTCCCGTGACCGCGCATCGAGCGCGAGTGGAACATTGCCGTATCGCGAAGAAACATCCGGAGCCGCCGCTTCTGCACCCTGCACCCTGCACCCTGCACCCTGCTCCCTGTTCCCTGCTCCCTGTTCCCTGTTCCCTGCTCCCTGATCCCTGATCCCTGATGCGGTACCGGCCGGAGCTGACCGACGCGGCGCGTCCCTCGACCTCCGACGTCGAGGCGATCGACGAGCACGGCGCGACGCGCCGCGTGTCGATCGCGGGCGAGCACCCGCTCACGCTCTACGTCGACAAGCGGGAACTCGTCACGATCATGACGCTGGGCGCCGCGCCCGAGGCACTCGCCATCGGCTACCTGCGCAACCAGCGGCTGGTCGACCGGATCGAGGACATCGCCGCGGTCCAGGTCGACTGGGAGACGGCGTCGGTCGCCGTCACCACGCGGGAGGGCCTGAAGGACCTGGAGGCCAAGACCGCGAAGCGCACGAAGACCACCGGCTGCGGCCAGGGCACGGTGTTCGGCGACCTGATGGACGAGATCGATCGCGTGAAGCTGCCGGCGGGCGCCAGACTCACGCGTTACGCGCTCTACGACCTGCTCGACCGCGTGCGCCTGCACGAGACGATCTACAAGCAGGCCGGCGCGGTGCACGGTTGCGCCCTCGCGCAGAACGCACCCGAACGCGCCGAGATCCTGATGTTCGTCGAGGACGTGGGACGCCACAACGCGGTCGACGCGATCGCCGGGCGCATGTGGCTCGACGCGTACGACGGCGCTGACAAGCTCTTCTACACGACCGGCAGGCTCACCAGCGAAATGGTGATCAAGTGCGCCCAGATGGGCATCCCGTTCCTCGTGTCGCGTTCCGGGCTCACGCAGATGGGCCACGAAATCGCGGCGAAGGTCGGGATGACGATGATCGGCCGCGCGACCCACCGGCACTTCCTGCTGTTCACCGGCGCGGAGCGCTTCGTCCCGTGAAGCCGGAGTCGGCCACCGGCGGCTGCCACTGCGGCGCGGTGCGCTTCGTCGCGCGCTTTCCCTCGCGGTTCGTCGCGCATTGCCACTGCGAGAGCTGCCGGCGCGCGCACTCGGCCGCGTTCGTCACCTGGGCGGGGTTTCCGTCGGCGCAGGTCGAGGTCACCGAAGGCCGCGACGTCCTCATGGTTCACGAGTCCTCGCAGGGAACGTCGCGGATGTTCTGCGGCGAGTGCGGCACCAAGCTCTTCTTCTCGTCGGAACGCTGGCCCGGCGAGACCCACGTTCCGCTCGCGGCCTTCGAAGGCCCGGTCGATCGCGTTCCGCAGGGACACGCGTTCTGGGACGAGCACGCGGCGTGGTTGCCACCGCTCGCCGCACCGCCCGGATGAACGCGATCGCGCGCGCATCGGCAACCCGGCGCATCTTCGCGATGCCACGCTGCCACCGCGGGAGTGCGCGGTGATTCCGCGCAGCGAGATCACCGGCATCGTGCTCGCCGGCGGGCAGGGGCGGCGCATGGGCGGTGTCGACAAGGGGCTCGTCGCCTTCCGCGGCGCGCCGATGGTCGCGGCGGTGATCGAACGGCTCGCGCCGCAGGTCGGCGCGATCGTCGTCAACGCGAACCAGAACGCGCTGGCCTACGCGGCGTTCGGCCATCCGGTCGTCGCCGACGCGGTCGGCGGATTCGCGGGTCCGCTCGCGGGCCTCCACGCGGGTCTCGCGGCCGCGACCACCTCGCACGCGGTCACGGTACCCTGCGATTCGCCCTTCCTGCCGCGCGACCTCGTGTCGCGCCTCGCGAAGGGCCTCGCCGAAGCGGGCGCGGACCTCGCGGTCGCGCGAACGCACGACCAGCCCCACCCGGTGTTCGCGCTCGTGCGCACGGAACTGCGGCCGCACCTGCAGGCGTTTCTCGACGGCGGGGGACGCAAGATCGACGCGTGGTACGCCTCGCTCGCGGTCGTCGAAGTCGCGTTCGACGACGAGGCCGAGGCGTTCAGGAACATCAACACCCGGGACGAGCTGTCGGCGGCCGGGGGGACATGAGCACGCTGCCCGACGCGCCGGCGCCCCGGTCGACGACGGCAGGTGCCACGCGTTCCGCCATCCGGCGGCGCGCGCCGCGGCTCGCCGACGTCGCGGACGGCCGCGACAACAACGTGCTGGCGATCCGCCACCTCGCGGCCGCCGCGGTGATCCTGTTCCACAGCTACGCTCTCACCGACCGCTGGTCCGAGGAGCCGCTCTGGGCGCACGCGGCTCCGATCAACCTCGCCATCGTCGGCGTCGGCGCTTTCTTCGTGCTGTCGGGCGTGCTCGTCACGCAGAGCTGGATCGCGCGGCCGACGCTGCGGGCGTTCCTCCCGGCGCGGGTGCTGCGTATCTACCCTGCGCTCGTTGCCGCGACCGCCGTGACGATCCTGCTCGCCGGCGCGTCGGTCGACGTGACGTGGCGAGAGTGGCTCTCGTCGGCGGACACCTGGCGCTATCTGCTGCGCACGGCAACCGCGGTCGGGGGAATCGAAACGCTGCCGGGCGCGTTCGCGGCCAACCCGTTTCCGAACGCGGTGAACGGCTCGCTGTGGACGCTGCCGGTCGAGGTGCGGCTCTATCTCGTGGTCGCGTTCGCAGGACTCGCCGGCCTGCTGGTCCGCCCGCGCGCATGGCTCGCGGCGGCCGCCGCGCTCGTCGCACTGGCACTCGGCTGGCCGGAGGGCGTTCCGCTCGACCCCAACACCGAAGGCGCGCGGCTAGCCGCATTCCTGTTCCTGCTCGGTTCGCTGGCCTGTGCGTGGCGCCACCGGCTCCCGCTGTCGCTGCCGGTCGCGGCTGCGCTCCTGGCGGCGATCGCCGTCGATGCCGGCGGTGCGATGCGCGGCGGACCCGGCTTCGCTCTGGCGCTCGCCTACCTCGTGCTGGTGGCCGGCTGGCACCCGGCGCTCCGGCTGTCGCGGCTCGCGCGCGCTCCAGACTGGTCGTACGGGCTCTACGTCTACGCGTTCCCGATCCAGCAGACGATCGTGCGCCTCGACACGGGCATCGCGCCGCTGTCGCTCTTCGCCTTCTCGATGGTCACGACGCTCGTCGCCGCGGGACTGTCGTGGCGATTCCTCGAAGCGCCCGCATTGCGCCTAACATCACGCTTCCGACCACGCGAGACCGACCGCCCATGACTGCGACGACGCTGCGGGAAGCCTCCTGCGCCGACGACTACGACCCGAACTCGATGCCGGTCGACCGGGCACGCGCGCTGATCCGCGACTATCTCGAGCCGGTGACGACGATCGAGCGTGTGCACATCCGCCAGGCGCTCGGGCGCACCCTCGCCGCCGACGTCGCCTCGCCGATCGACGTTCCCGGCCACGACAACTCGGCGATGGACGGCTGGGCGGTGCGCTTCGAGGATCTCGCGAACGGCGCCGAGACGGTGCTGAAGCGAGTCGGCGAGTCGTTCGCCGGCAAGCCCCACGAGGGCCGCGTCTCGCGCGGCGAGGCCGTGCGCATCTTCACCGGTGCGGTGATGCCCTCCGGCGCCGACACCGTGGTCATGCAGGAGCGCGCCGAGGAGCGGGGAGACCGCGTGGCGATCGCGGCGGGCGCGGCCGGCAGGGCCGGGCAGAACCGCCGCTTCGCGGGCGAGGACCTGAAGGCCGGCGCCGTCGTCTTTCGTCGCGGGCAGGCACTGCGGCCGGCCGAGATCGGGATGCTCGCCTCGCTCGGCATCAACGAAGTGCCGGTGTTCCGCCGCCTCGTCGTCGCATTCTTCTCGACCGGCGACGAACTGGTCTCGATCGGCAGCCCGCTCGCCACCGGCCAGATCTACGACAGCAACCGCTACACGATCGGCGCGATGCTCGCGCGCATCGGCTGCGAGTCCGTCGACCTCGGCGTGGTGCCCGACGTGCCCGAGGCGCTCGAGAACGCGTTCCGCTCCGCGGCGGAGAGCGCGGACGTCGTGATCACCTCGGGCGGCGTCTCGGTCGGCGAAGCGGACTACGTGAAGCAACTGCTCGACAAACTGGGCGAGGTCGTGTTCTGGAAGATCGCGATGAAGCCCGGCCGGCCGCTCGCCTACGGACGCATCGGTCGCGCGCACTTCTTCGGCCTGCCGGGCAATCCGGCGAGCGTCATGGTCACTTTCTACCAGTTCGTGCGCGAGGCGCTGCTCATCCTGCAGGGGCGCACGCAGATCGAGCCCGTTCCGACGTTCCGCGCGAGGCTCGCGGCGCCGCTCAAGAAGGTTCCGGGACGCACCGAGTTCCAGCGCGGTATCCTCGCCCGTGCGGCCGACGGCGCGTGGAGCGTGCGCACCACGGGCGACCAGGGTTCGGGCATCCTGTCGTCGATGTCGCAGGCGAACTGCTTCATCGTGCTGTCGGAGCGCACCGGAAACCTCGAGGCCGGCGCCGACGTCGAGGTGCAGCCGTTCGAAGGACTGGTCTGAACCCGCCTGTCGCCCGCGCCGGCGGGCCGAGCCTGCCCGACGATGCGCGAGCGCAGATGCCCCCGGTGAATGCACGAATCGACGAGGACCGCAGGCCATGGACGTGACTTCGTTGCTCGTGCAAGTCATCAGCGGCGCCGCCGGAGGCATCGCCGGCGTCGCCCTGTTTCGGGGCTACAGCCTCGGGCCGCTGGGCAATGCGGTCGCGGGCGCCGTGGGTGGCGTCCTCGGCGGCCAGGCGCTCGCGTCGCTCGCCGGCTGGGGCGATGCTTCGGCGGCCGGCGGCGCGGTCTCGGGCGTGTCGAACGTCGTCAGCAGCGGCGTCGCCGGACTCATCGCGATGGTCGTCGCCGGCGTCGTCCGGAAGATGATCGGCAACTCGTCCGGTTGAAGGAGCGACACCCGCGGCGTCGAACCCGCGTGCAGCGGCTTCCGCAGCGCCGCCCTTTCGCGCAGGCCGCGGCTTGCGCGCGTTCGCGGTCGGCGCGGCCCGGATTGCACCCGGTCGGCTGCCGGCGCATAGTCCGCATCGGCACGGGTCGGGCCGTGCGAACACGCTGCCCGGCCCGTCCGCCCGACAACGATGGGGGATGCGACGATGGACATGTCTTCCTTGCTCGTGCAACTCGTCAGCGGCGCCGTGGGGGGCAACCTGGGGGGCGCGCTACTGAAGAACCTGAGCCTCGGTACGCTCGGCAACTCGATCGCCGGCATCGTCGGCGGCGGACTCGGAGGCCAGATCCTCGGCGCGCTGATGGGAGGCGGCGCCGCGGCAACCGGAGGCATGGGGCCTGTCCTCTCCAACGTTGCCGGCGGAGGCGTCGGCGGGATCGTCGTGATGATCGTCGTCGCCCTCATCAAGCGCATGATGAACAAGCCGTCGTCCTGACGGATCCCGGCGGCAGGACCGTCGCACCGGCGCCCGCGGGCGCCGGTGTTCGTTTCCGGACCGGTCAGAGCGTCTCGACGAGGCGGATGCGCACCGATGCGCTCTCCGGCGAAGGCCTCTCCGGGGTACCCCCGCAGGCGACCTTGAACGGCTTCTCCTCGCCCGGCGCGAGCGCGGGTGCGACGTACCAGCCGCACAGGTCCACGAGCCCGCCACCCGCGTCGTAGAACGCCGCCTCGACGCGCACCGACCGGACGAGCGCGTCCGAATCGTTGCGCAGCGTCCCGAGCACGACGACGTCGCCGTTCCGGCGCTCGGTCCGTTGCGCGGCGACCTGCACCGAGTTCCCCGGCGCGTTCGCGATCGCCGCGACCGCGGCCGCGCGCTCTGCGGAGGCCCGACTCGCCTCCGGTGCCGCGGTGGAAACGATCGCGGCCACTTCGCCCGCGAGCCCGGAGACCTGCTGCAGCACGAACCAGGCGATCGCGCCCGCGAGCGAGAAGCCCAGCCCGAAGGCGAATCCCTGCACCGCACGACGGCCGAAGTCTCTCACGCCACGCGAGTCTACGCCGGTGTCCGCGTCTGCCACAATGCACGCACCGCGCCGCTTCCGCGCGCGGCCGCTCCCGCGTGATCCGCCTCTCCCGACTCGCCCGCTCGTTTTCCGGTCCGCCGCCGCAGCGGCTCTTCGCCGGGCTCGAACTCGAGGTGGGGCGCGGCGAGATCGTCGCGATCCTCGGCGAATCCGGCTCCGGCAAGTCGACGCTGCTCAACCTGATCGCCGGCCTCGATCTCCCCGACGCCGGCAGCGTGAGGGTCGACGGCGTCGAACTCTCGTCGCTCGACGACGACGCGCGCACGCGCTTCCGGCGCGAGCGCATCGGCTTCGTGTTCCAGGCGTTCCACGTGCTGCCCTACCTCACCGTCGCGCAGAACGTCGCGCTGCCGCTGGCGCTCAATGGCGCGCGCGCGGCAGGGCACGATCCGCGCGTCGCGGCGTTGCTCGAAGCGGTGGGACTCGCAGGCCGCGCCGAGAGCTTCCCGCGCGAACTCTCGGGCGGCGAACTGCAGCGCGTCGCCACGGCGCGCGCGCTCGTCCACGCGCCGGCCGTGGTGCTGGCCGACGAGCCGACCGGCAATCTCGACCCGCGCACCGCCGCCGCGATCGTCGACCTCCTGCGTGACACGCTGAAGGCACGCGGCGCCACCGGCGTGCTGGTGACGCACTCGCGTGCCGCCGCGTCGATCGCGGACCGGGTCCTCGAACTCCGGTCCGACGGCCTCGTGCCCGCGGCACCAACGGCATGAAGCCGTCGGCGGATATCGCTGCGGCGGTGATGCGCGGCGCGTTCGGCGCCAATCGCGGCAGGACCGCGATCGCGATCCTCGCGATCGCGCTCGGCGTGGCGCTGGGCTTCGCGATCCAGACCGTCAACCGCACGGCGATCGCCGAGTTCAGCTCCGGGATCGCGACGATCTCCGGCGCGGCCGATCTCGTGGTGCGGGGGCCGACGGACGGCTTCGACGAGTCGGTCTACCCGGCGATCGCGCGTCTCGACGCGGTCGCCGTCGCCTCGCCGGAGGTCGAGGTCGACGCGCGCCTCCCGGGGCGCGACGAACCCCTGCGAGTCATTGGCGTCGACGCCTTCCGCGCGGCCGGCGTGACGCCCGCGCTCGTCGGCCGCGGCAGCGACGCGCTCGACCTGCTGCGTCCCGACCGCATCCACCTGTCGAGCGCGGCGCACGCCTGGCTCGGTCCGGGCGACGTCAAGGAGGTCACGATCCAGGCCGGAGACCGGGTGGTGACGTTCGCGGTCGCAGGAAGCGTCCCTGCTTCCGGCAACCAGCGCCTCGGCGTCGTCGACATCGCCGCCGCGCAGGAGGCGTTCGGCCGCCTCGGCCGTCTCTCGCGCATCGACGTGCGGCTGGCACCTGGCGCGGATCCCGACGGCGCGCGCGAAGCGATCGCCGCGCTGCTCCCGGCGGGGACGACCGTCGAACCTCCGGCCCGGACCGCGGACCTCGCGCAGCGCATGACGCGCGCGTACCGGATCAACCTGACGGTACTGTCGCTCATCGCGCTGTTCACCGGCAGCCTGCTCGTGTTCTCGACCCAGGCGCTGTCGGTCGTGCGGCGTCGCACGCAACTTGCGCTCCTGCGCACGCTCGGGCTTTCGCGCAGCCTGCTCGTGCGCTGTCTCCTCGTCGAAGGAGCGCTCATCGGCACGATCGGCGCCGGCATCGGTATCGCCGCCGGCTATGCGCTCGCAGCGATCTTCGTGGACGCCTTCGGCACGGACCTCGGCGCGGGCTACTTCCGCGGCGAGGCGCCGACACTCGCCGTTTCGCTTCCGGACGCCGTGGCGTTCGGCCTGCTCGGCGTCGCCGCGACGCTTGCCGGAGCCTGGTTGCCGGCGAGGGAGGCCGCGAGCGCCTCCCCGTCCGCGGCGATCCGCGCCGGCGATGACGCGCGCGCGTTCGCGCAGGTCGGCTCGCCCTGGCCCGGCCTGGCCTGCCTCGCAGCAGCCGCGATCGTCGTCGCGCTGCCTCCGATCGGCGGGCTGCCGGTGGCAGGCTATGCCGCGATCGCGCTGATCCTCTTCGGCACGCTCCTGCTGCTGCCACGGTTCACCCGGTGGTTGCTCATGCAGGTTCCGCGTCCCCGCGCCCCCCCCGCGGCGCTCGCGCTCGACAGCCTGCGCGCGGCCCCGGGACAGGCGATCGTGAGCCTCGCGGCGATCGTCGCGGCGGTGTCGCTGGCGGTGTCGATGGCGATCATGGTCGCGTCGTTCCGCCAGTCGCTCGCCGGCTGGCTCGATCAGGTGCTGCCCGCGGAGCTCTACGTGCGCGCCGGCAGCGCAAGGGACACGGGCTGGCTCGATCCTTCCGAGCAGCGCGATCTCGCAAGACTGCCCGGCGTGCGCCGGGTCGAGTTCCAGCGCACGGCGCGCATCCTGCTGCGCGGAGACGATCCGCCGGTGACGTTGCTCGCGCGCGACTTCGATGCCGATGCGGACGCGGAACGGCTGCCGCTCGTGGGAGACGCGTCGCGGGTCAAGGTCGGGGATTCGCCACCGGCCTGGATCAACGAGTCGTTTGCGGATCGCTACGGCGCCGGGCCCGGGGCGAGGATCGCGCTTCCGCTCGCGGGTCGCGCGCGGACGTTCACCGTGAGCGGCGTGTGGCGCGACTACGCCCGCCAGACCGCCGCGGTGGTCGTCCGTCGCGACGACTATCGCCGGCTGACCGGCGACGACCGCGTCGGCGATGCCGCGCTGTGGCTCGAGCCTGGCGCGCGCGTCGAGGCGATCCGCGACGCGATCGAGACGCGCTTCGGCGCGGACCGGCTGTCCCTTGCCACGGCCGGGGAGATGCGGCAGATCTCGCTTTCGGTCTTCGACCGGACCTTCGCCGTCACCTACGTGCTCGAGGCGATCGCGATCGTGATCGGTCTCGTGGGGCTCTCGGCGTCGTTCGGCGCACTCGCGCTCGCGCGCCGCCGCGAGTTCGGCGTGCTGCGTCACCTCGGCATGACGCGCGGCGGGGTCGCGGCGATGCTCGGCGTCGAGGGATTCCTGGCGAGCGGGGCCGGCCTCGCCATCGGGCTCGCAGTAGGCGCCGCGATCAGCCTGATCCTCGTCCGCGTCGTGAACCGGCAGTCGTTCGGCTGGAGCATGGACCTGCACGTTCCGGCCGGGCAGCTCGCCGTGTTCTGTGTCGCGCTGCTCGCGACCGCGACGCTCACCGCGCTCGCGAGCGCGCGCCGCGCAACCGGAGGCGAGCCGGTGCTGGCCGTGAAGGACGACTGGTGAATCCGCGCCGGCGCCGCCTGCTGCAGGCGATCGCGATGGCGCTGCCGGGCGCCGCCCGGGGCGAGGCCGCCTACCCCGGCATCGGTCCCGGTCTCGCGATCGCGTTCCCGCGCGACCACGGCAGTCACCCGGACTTCCGCACCGAGTGGTGGTACGTGACCGGCTGGACGCGGGACCGGCAGGACCGCGAGCGCGGCGTGCAGGTCACGTTCTTCCGCAGCCGGCCCGGGGTCGCGGAGGCTTCGGCGAGCGCCTTCGCCCCGCGCGAACTGCTGTTCGCGCACGCGGCGGTGGCCGACGCTGCCATCGGACGACTGGTTCACGACCAGCGCGCCGCGCGCGCCGGGCTCGGGCTCGCGAGCGCGGCGCAAGGAGGAACCGACGTGAGGCTGGACCGCTGGTCGTTCGTCGGCGACGGCGACGGCTGGCGCGCGACGATCGACGCGCGCGAGTTCGCGCTCGACCTCCGCTTCAGGCCCACCCAGGCGCCGATGCTGCAGGGCGAGCGCGGCCTCTCGCGCAAGGGCCCGCGACCCGAACAGGCGAGCGCCTACTACAGCGTCCCCCAACTCGCCATCGAAGGCGCCATCTCGCTTCGTGCCGAGCCGCACCGCGTGACCGGGACCGCGTGGTTCGACCACGAGTGGTCGAGTTCGTACCTCGCCGCGGAGGCGGCCGGCTGGGACTGGATCGGCGTCAATCTCGACGACGGCGGCGCGCTGATGGCGTTCAGAATCCGGGGCCGCGACGGCGCGAGCCGCTGGACCGGAGGCGGCCTGCGAGACGCGGCGGGCGCGATCAGGCGGTTCGCTCCCGACGAGGTGACGTTCGTTCCCGGTCGCATCTGGCGCTCGCCGCGCACCGGCATCGCCTACCCGGTGACCTTCGAGGTGCGGATGGGCGAACTTGCGATCGCGATCGCGCCGCTGATGGACGACCAGGAACTGGACGCCCGCGCGAGTGTCGGAACCATCTATTGGGAAGGCGCGGTCCGCGCGCTCGCGGCGGAACGGCCGCTGGGCCGCGGCTACCTCGAACTCACCGGCTACGGCGAGCCGCTGCGCCTGTGACGCCCGTGATGTAAGCTCGGCGGCTCCGGCGCGACTCACGGGTGCGGCATCCCGGCGCGACCGGGGCGTGCCGCCCGTTCGATCCACGGAGCCCACGATGACACGACGCTCGCTTCTCGCTCTCCTCGGACTGATGCCGATCGCCCGAATCTCCCCGGCGGCCGCGGCCGGGCCCCTGCCTCCCGGCGCGATGACGCCGGAGATCGAAGCGCTGCGCAACAACTGGCGGACGCTGCTCGCGAAGGACGCCAAGGTCGCGGCCGATGCGACGCCGGTCACGATGTCCGCCGAGGCGTGGAAGAAACTGCTGGCGTCCGATTCCTACGTCGTCCTGCGCGAACAGGGCACCGAGCGCCCGTTCTCGAGCAGGCTGAACGGCGAGAAGCGCAACGGCGTGTACGTCTGCGCCGGCTGCTCGCTGCCGGTGTTCACTTCGGCGATGAAGTTCGACAGCGGCACCGGCTGGCCGTCGTTCTTCACCACCATTCCGGACGCGTTCGGCACCTCGATCGACCACAAGATCCTCTACCCGCGCATCGAGTACCACTGCGCGAAGTGCGGCGGCCACCACGGCCACGTGTTCGACGACGGCCCGAAGCCGACCGGGCAGCGGTGGTGCAACA
Source organism: Burkholderiales bacterium (assembly GCA_020847675.1). Taxonomy (GTDB): domain Bacteria; phylum Pseudomonadota; class Gammaproteobacteria; order Burkholderiales; family Casimicrobiaceae; genus VBCG01. The sequence goes on from JADLBN010000151.1 coordinate 15,416, forward strand.
ACGGCGTGTCGCTGCGTTTCATCCCGGCGTGACGCAGCGGCTTCGTTCTGCGCTGCCGGGTTCCGGCGGAGGCCCCGCCGAAAGTCGGGCCTGACCCTCCATTTCCGCCGAATCGCGGCCCCGAAGAGGCGCGCCTGACTCGGTCCTCCCGGGGGAACCGCCGTTGCGAAAACCCGCCATCGTCGGCTACGCTCGCGAAGACGCCTTCCTGCGGTCGCCCGAACGATGAACGATCCCCGCGTCTTTTTCGCCGCCGAACGCACGCTGCTCGCCTGGGTGCGGACCGGCATTACCGTGATGGCGCTCGGATTCGTCGTCGAGCGCTTCGGCCTGTTCGTCAGCCTGATCGCGCACTCGTCGGGGCAGGTCGCGCCGCGGCTCCACAGCGCGGCCTCGAGTGCGATAGGCACGCTGCTCGTGGCGGCGGGTGCCGCGGTGATCGTGTTCGCGAGCATCCAGCAGGCACGCTTCGTGCGCACGCTCCCCGTCACCGACCTTCCGCCGAGCTACCGGATCGGATGGGCGATCGCGTTCTCGCTTTCCTTCGCCGCGCTCGGCGGCGCGCTTGCGATCTACCTCGCGCTGACCTGACCCCGAATTCAGCGCCGCCCGGCCGCAAGCACGCCGGGAATCTCGCGCACCAGCGCGAGCGCGCGCCGGAGCTGGTCGATGCCCGCGACCTCGATCGTGAAGTTCATCCGGGCGAGGTGATGCCGGGTGAGCGTGTTGACCGCGGTCACGTTGATCTTCTCGCGCGAGAACACCTCGCTGATGTCGCGAAGCAGTCCCGGGCGGTCGCCGCACTCGACCGCGATGTCGACCGGGTAGCTCTCGTCGCGGCGCGCACCCCAGTTCGCCTCGATCAGGCGCTCCGGTTCGCGCGCCCGGATGCGCGCGAGGTTCACGCAGGACGCGCGGTGGATCGTGATCCCCTTCCCGCGAGTCACGAATCCCGCGATCGGATCGGGTGGCGCGGGCTTGCAGCAGCGCGCGAGCCCGGTCATCAGCCGGTCGACCCCGACGATCAGGATGCCGCTGCCGGAGCCCGTCGAGCGGCTCGCGCGCGTGACCACGCCTTCTTCGCCGGGCGTTGCCGGCGCGGCCGAAGTCCCTGCCGCCGCCTCCCGGATCGCCATCTGGAGCTGGCGGAGATTCAGCTCGTCGCGTGCGAACGCGACGAACAGGTCGTCGGGCTTCGCGTAGCCCGCCTTCGCGGCGAGATGGTCGAGGTTGAGGAGCGTCGCGCCGGCGCGCGCCAGTTCGCGCTCGACCGCCGCACGACCCTGCGCGCGGGTCTCGTCGTGAGCCTGCGCCTTGAACCACTGGCGCACCTTGGCGCGCGCGCGGTGGCTGTTGACGAAACCGAGTTCGGGGTTCAGCCAGTCGCGCGAAGGCCCGCCCTCCTTGACCGTCAGCACCTCCACGCGCTGCCCGTTCGCCAGCGGCGTATTGAGCGGCACCATGTGGCCGTCGACCTTCGCCCCGCGGCAGCGATGGCCGAGGCTCGTGTGCACGACGTAGGCGAAGTCCACCGGCGTCGATCCCGCCGGCAGGTCGACCACCTTGCCTTGCGGCGTGAGCACGTAGATCGTGTCGGTGAACAGCGACTGCTTGAACGCGGTCAGCCATTCGCTGGTGTCGGCGATCGCGTCCTTCCAGTCGAGCACCTGGCGCAGCCAGGCGATCCGGTCCTCGAAACGCGGATCGCGCGGCGCGGCCGCGCCCTCCTTGTAGCGCCAGTGCGCGGCGACGCCGTACTCGCTGTGCTGGTGCATGTCGCGCGTGCGGATCTGCACCTCGAGCGGCTTGCCCTCGGGCCCGATCACCGCCGTGTGCAGCGACCGGTAGTCGTTGGCCTTCGGCTTCGCGATGTAGTCGTCGAACTCGCCGGGCAGCGGCGTCCAGAGGTGGTGCACGATGCCGAGCGTCGCGTAACACTGCTTCACGTCGTCGACCAGGACGCGCACCGCCCGGATGTCGTAGAGGCCCTCGATGCCCGAACCCTTGCGCCGCATCTTGGTCCAGATGCTGAAGATGTGCTTGGGCCGTCCGGACACGTCCGCAGGAATGCGCGCCGCGGCGAGTTCGCGCTTCAGGATCGCGACCACGTCCTCGATGTAGCGCTGCCGGTCCAGCCGGCGCTCGTCGAGGAGGCGCGCGATCTCGCGGTAGGTGTCGGGCTCGGTCGCGCGGAGCGAAAGATCCTCGAGTTCCCACTTGAGCTGCCACACGCCCAGCCGGTTGGCGAGCGGCGCGTACAACTCCAGGATCTCGCTCGCGGTGTCCCGGCGCGCCGCCGGATCTCCCGACATGAGCCAGCGCAGGGCCTGCAGGCGCTCCGCGAGCTTGAGGATCACGACGCGGATGTCCTCGACCATCGCGAGCAGCATCTTGCGCAGGTTCTCCGCCTGGGCGTCGCGCTCCTCGGCGGTGGCTCCCACGCGGTGGGCGCGAATCGAATGCATGCGCGCGAAGCCCGCGACGAGCGCCGCGGCGTCCGAACCGAAGCGGGCGCCGACATCTTCGGGTTCGAACGCCTTCGCCGCTGGCAGGACCGAGAGCAGCGCGACGCGGACCGACTCCGGGTCGAGCCTCAGGCCGGCGACGATGCCTGCCGTCCCGATCGCGCGATCGGCCAGGCTCTCGCCGTCGGCGGCGCGCGCTTCGGCGACGCGCGAGTGCGTGTACTCGAAGGCACTGCGGAACGACGCGACGTCCTCGCGGGAATAGATCCCTTCGAGCGAGTCGAGCCACGACGCGACCGCCTGCGGCGCGGCGGATCCGGGAGCGGCACGGACGACGGCGACCATGGTGCGACGATTGTACGGCGGCGGACGAACCCGCGGGACCGGCTGGCCGCGCGCGGTGGCTCGCTTAGAATGGTCGCGTCCGCTCTCGCGTCGGCCTCGGACCCTCGAGTCGGGCATCCGCTGCGGGCCGAAACCCCGCCGCGCTCTTCCACGCCCGCCGCAGGAGCCGCGCATGATCGCCGTGATCTTCGAAGTCGAACCCCATCCGGACCGTCGCCAGGCGTATCTCGACATCGCCGCACGGTTGAAGCCGCTGCTCGAATCGATCGATGGCTTCGTGTCGGTCGAGCGCTTCGAGAGCCTCACGAACCCCGGCAAGATCCTGTCGCTGTCGATCTGGCGCGACGAGGACGCGGTGCGCCGCTGGCGCACGCTCGAAGAGCACCGGCGCGCGCAGGAGGCCGGCCGCGGCTCGATCTTCGCCGGCTACCGGCTTCGCGTCGCGTCGGTGCTCCGGGACTACGGAATGACCGAGCGCGGCGAGGCCCCGGCGGACTCGAAGGCCGTGCACGGCTGATCGAAGAGGCCGGGTCCGATCGTCCGGCACCTGCAGGCAGCCGCGCCGGCCGCCACGCGGGGGAGGGATCTTTTCTGCCCCGGTCGTTTCAATCGAGCCTGACCCCTTTGTTACAGCGGCGCGCCAGCCGCCTTCGCGATCGCCTCGGCGATGTCGCCCGCGTGGCGGTCCGCGAGTCCCTTCTCGCACGCTTCGACCATCACTCGGAGCACCGGTTCGGTGCCCGAGGGTCGCAGCAGGACGCGGCCGGTATCGCCAAGTGCTTCGACCGCCTGCTCGCGCGATCGCTTCACCGCGTCGCTGCCCTGCCAGTCCCAGCCGCGGCGGATCGGGACGTTGACCAGCGCCTGCGGGAACATCGCGACCGGCGCGGTCGCCTGCGCGAGCGTCTGCTTCCCTTCGATCAGCGCGCGCAGCACGGCGAGCGCGGCGACGATCCCGTCGCCGGTCGTGTGCCGGTCGAGGCAGATCAGGTGACCCGAGTTCTCGCCGCCGCAGGTCCAGCCGCGCTCCACCATGCGCTCCAGCACGTAGCGGTCGCCGACCTTCGCCCGTTCGAGCGGGATGCCCTCGCGGGCGAGCGCCTGCTCGAAACCCAGGTTCGACATCTGCGTGCCCACGACGCCGCCGCGCAGCGCGCCGCGACGCTTGGCGTCGATCGCGATCACGTAGAGCAGTTCGTCGCCGTGGTAGATGCGCCCGTCGCGGTCGGCCATCGCGACCCGGTCTCCGTCGCCGTCGAACGCGATGCCGAAGTCCGCGCGGTGCTTCGCGACCTCGGCGACGAGGTGCTGCGGGTGCGTCGCGCCGCAGCCCGCGTTGATGTTCGTGCCGTCGGGGGCGACGCCCGTCGCGACGACCTTCGCTCCGAGTTCGCCGAACACCGACGGGGCGACCTGGTAGCCGGCGCCGTGCGCGCAGTCGACCACCAGCGTCACGCCGCGCAGGTCGAGCGAGGACGGAAACGTCGCCTTGCAGAACTCGATGTAGCGTCCGGCCGCGTCGCCCACCCGCCTCGCCCGGCCGAGTTCCGACGAGGGAACACAGGACAGCGGGGCTTCCATCGCCTTCTCGATCTCGCTCTCGAGCGCGTCGGCGAGCTTGGTGCCGCCCGACGAGAAGAACTTGATGCCGTTGTCCTCGTAGGGATTGTGCGAGGCGCTGATCACGATGCCTGCGGTGAGGCGCAACGCGCGCGTCAGGTAGGCGATGCCCGGCGTCGGCAACGGACCGCACAGCGCGACGTCGACGCCAGCCGCGGACAACCCGGCCTCGAGGGCGGCCTCCATCAGGTACCCGGAGAGCCGCGTGTCCTTGCCGATCAGCACCGTGGGGCGCCCGGCCGGCCGCTGCGCATCCGCGGCGAACGTGCGCCCGGCCGCCCAGCCGAGTTTCATGACGCGCTCGGGCGTGATCGGCTCCTCGCCCACGCGTCCGCGCACGCCGTCGGTCCCGAAATATTCGCGCTTCATCCGCCTCCCGTCCCGCCCTTGCCGGCGCGATTATGCGCTTCGCCTCGCCCGCCGGGCGAGTCGTCCGTCACCGCGGCAGCCGCCGCGTAGACCCGCAGCGCGTCCACCGTCTCGCGCACGTCGTGCACGCGCACGATCGCCGCCCCGCGCTCGACGGCCGTGAGCGCCGCAGCAAGGCTTCCGGCGAGACGGTCGCCGGGGCTCCGCCCGGTGATCGCGCCGATCGTCGACTTTCGCGACAGGCCCGCGAGCACCGGGTAGCCCGCTGCGACCAGGTCGCGAAGGCGACGGAGCAGCGCGAGATTCTCCGCCACCCCCTTGCCGAAGCCGAAGCCCGGATCGACGACGATCCGGTTGCGGGCGATCCCTGCCCTCTCGCAGGCGGCAGCGCGCCGGGCGAGGAAATCGCGCACCTCGGCCACGACGTCGGCGTAGGCGGTCTCGACCTGCATCGTCTCCGGCGTGCCGCGCATGTGCATCAGGCAGACGGCCGCACCGCTCGACGCGACGACCTCCATGGCCCCCGGCTCGAGGAGCGCCCTCACGTCGTTGACCATCGACGCCCCCGCGGCCAGTGCGGCTCGCATGACCTCGGGCTTCGACGTGTCGACCGACACCGGAATGCCTTCGGCAGCGAGCGCCTCGACCACCGGGACCACGCGCGCGATCTCGACCGAGGCGTCGACCGCACGCGCGCCCGGCCGCGTCGACTCGCCTCCCACGTCGACGATGTCCGCTCCCTCCGCCGCCAGCATCCGGCCGCGCTCGACTGCGCGATCCGGATCGTCATGGCGCCCGCCGTCGAAGAACGAGTCGGGCGTGACGTTCAGGATGCCCATCACCCGCGGCAGCGCGAGGTCCAGCACGTGGCGTCCGGCCGCGAGCTGCCGCACCGGGGCCGGGCTTGCGCCCGACTCCTGCGGGAGAAGTGGCGGGGCGCTCCGCAAGCGAAGCGTGCCGGGGGCCGGAAGCCGACGGGCTCCCGGCCCCGGGTTCAGGCGGGGTTGGTCGAAGGCGCGGCGCCGGCCGACGTGGAGCTGCCGGCCGAATTCGCGCCCGACGACGGCGGCGGCGAGGGCTTCGGCGGCCGCGGCGGACGACCGTCCATGATGTCGTCGATCTGCTCGGCGTCGAGGGTCTCGAACTCGAGCAGCGCCTTCGCCATGGCCTCGACCTTCTCGCGGTTGTCCTCGAGGAGTTTGCGCGCGACCGCGTACTGGCCGTCGATGATCTTGCGCACCTCGGCGTCGACCTTCTTCATCGTCTCTTCGGACATGTTGACGGTGCGCGTGATCGCGCGGCCGAGGAAGATCTCGCCCTCGTTCTCGCCGTAGACCATCGGGCCCATCAGGTCGCTCATGCCGTAGCGCATCACCATGTCGCGCGCGATCTGGGTCGCGCGCTCGAAGTCGTTCGACGCGCCGGTGGTCATCTGGTGCATGAACACCTCCTCGGCGATGCGCCCGCCGAACAGCACCGAGATCATGTTGAGCATCCGCTCGCGGTCCATGCTGTACCGGTCCTCGGTCGGCAGCTGCATGGTCACGCCCAGCGCGCGCCCGCGCGGGATGATCGTGACCTTGTGCACCGGGTCGGTCTTGGGCAGGAGCTTCGCGACGATCGCGTGGCCCGACTCGTGGTAGGCGGTGTTGCGGCGCTCCTCTTCGGGCATCACGATCGAGCGCCGCTCGGCGCCCATGACGATCTTGTCCTTCGCCCGCTCGAAGTCGTCCATGTCGACCAGGCGCTTGTTCGAGCGCGCCGCGAACAGCGCGGCCTCGTTCACGAGGTTCGCGAGGTCGGCGCCCGAGAACCCCGGCGTGCCGCGCGCGATGATGTCGGCCTTGACGTCGGGCCCCATCGGCACCTTGCGCATGTGGACGAGCAGGATCTGCTCGCGGCCGCGGATGTCCGGCAGCGGCACGACGACCTGGCGGTCGAAACGGCCGGGACGCAGGAGCGCCGGGTCGAGCACGTCGGGGCGGTTGGTCGCCGCGATCACGATCACGCCCGCGTTGCCTTCGAAGCCGTCCATCTCGACCAGGAGCTGGTTGAGCGTCTGCTCGCGCTCGTCGTTGCCGCCGCCCAGGCCCGCGCCGCGCTGGCGGCCGACCGCGTCGATTTCGTCGATGAAGATGATGCACGGCGCGTTCTTCTTCGCCTGCTCGAACATGTCGCGCACGCGCGCGGCGCCCACGCCGACGAACATCTCGACGAAGTCGGAGCCCGAGATCGAGAAGAACGGCACCTTCGCCTCGCCGGCGATCGCCTTGGCGAG
>JADLBN010000152.1 GCA_020847675.1 Burkholderiales bacterium
AGACATTGGCGTCGCAGCGAAACGACCCCTCCTGCATGTTGCCGTCGCAGATGCCGATCCAGCGCACGAGCGCGTGCAGCGCCTTCGCGTAGGCGACCGCCTCGTCCGACGAGCGCAGCTCGGGCTCGCTCACGATCTCGAGGAGCGGCGTGCCGGCGCGGTTCAAGTCGATGCCGGTCCTGCCGTGGAAGTCCTCGTGCAGGCTCTTGCCCGCGTCCTCCTCGAGGTGCGCGCGTGTGAGCCGCACGCGGATCGGGCCGCGCGTCGGCGACACGATGTCGACGCCGCCGCCCTGCACGACCGGGATCTCGTACTGCGAGATCTGGTAGCCCTTCGGCAGGTCCGGATAGAAGTAGTTCTTGCGCGCGAACACGCTCCTCGTGTTGATCGTGCCGCCGACCGCGAGGCCGAACCGGATCGCGCGCTCGACCGCGCCGCGGTTGGGCACCGGCAGCACGCCGGGCAGCGCGAGGTCGACGGCGGAAGCCTGCGTGTTGGGTGCGGCGCCGAACGCGGTCGAGGCGCCCGAGAAGATCTTCGACGCGGTCGAGAGCTGCGCGTGCGTCTCCAGCCCGACGACGACTTCCCAGCTCATGGGCGCCTCGCGCCCGATGGGTCGGCCTTCAGGCCGACGCCGTTCGTATGCCGCAGACCGTCGGGCTGAAGCCCGACCCACAGGGAGAAGCGCGCGCTGTCCATACGTTCAGGAGTTCGCCATCGCCGGCACCCGCGCGTGCCAGTCGGTCGCCTGCTGGAAGCGGTGCGCGACCTCGAGGATGCGGGCCTCGGCGAAATAGTCGCCCTGGACCTGCAGGCCGATCGGCAGGCCGGATTTCGTGAATCCGCAGGGAATCGACATCGCCGGCGCGCCGGTGAGGTTCGCCGCGATCGTGAAGATGTCGTTCAGGTACATCTGGACCGGATCGTCGGCCTTGTCGCCGAAACGGAACGCGGGCGAGGGCGCGGTCGGGCCCATGATCACGTCGCACTCGCGCCACGCGCGCGCGAAGTCGTTCGCGATCAGGCGGCGCACCTTCTGCGCCTTCAGGTAGTAGGCGTCGTAGTAGCCGTGCGAGAGCACGTAGGTGCCCACGAGGATGCGGCGCTTCACCTCCGCGCCGAAGCCTTCGGCGCGCGACTTGCGGTACATGTCGGTGAGGTCGTCGTAGCGCGCGGCGCGGTGGCCGTAGCGCACGCCGTCGAAGCGCGACAGGTTCGACGAGGCCTCCGCCGGCGCAATCACGTAGTAGACCGGCACCGAGAGCTTGACCGCGGGCAGCGCGACAGGGACGGTGCGGGCGCCGAGCTTGCGGAATTCGGCGAGCGCCGCCTCAATCGCCGCGGCGACCTCGGGGTCGTTCCCCGCGCCGAAGTATTCGGCCGGCAGTCCGATCCTGAGTCCTTCCAGAGGGGTCGCGCCCGCTTTCGCGCGAAGCAGGCGCGTGTAGTCTTCCTGCGGGCGATCGAGCGAAGTAGCGTCGCGCGGGTCGTGGCCGGCCATCGCGTTCAAGAGGAGCGCGCAGTCCTCGGCGGTCTGCGCGAACGAGCCGGGCGTGTCGAGGCTCGACGCGAACGCGATGAGGCCGTAGCGCGACGAGATGCCGTAGGTCGGCTTCAATCCGCAGATGCCGGAGAGCGAGGCGGGCTGGCGGATCGAGCCGCCGGTGTCGGTTCCCGTGGCGCCCGGGACGAGGCGCGCCGCGACCGCGGCGGCGGATCCGCCCGAGCTTCCGCCCGGCACGTACTCGGTGTTCCACGGGTTCTTCACAGGCCCGTAGTACGAGGTCTCGTTCGACGAGCCCATCGCGAACTCGTCCATGTTGGTCTTGCCGACCAGCACGGTGCCGGCGCGCTTCAGGCCCTCCACGACGTGCGCGTCGTAGGGCGCGACGAAGCCGTCGAGCATCCGCGAGCTGCAGGTGGTTCCGAGGCCCGCGGTCATCAGCACGTCCTTGTGCGCGATCGGGATGCCGGCGAGCGGCGCGACCTCCCCGCGCGCGCGCGCGGCGTCGGCGGCGCGCGCCTGCGCGAGAGCGCCTTCGGCATCGACGGTCACGAAGGCGTTGAGCACGGGCTGCAGCCGTTCGATGCGGGCGAGCGTGTCGCGCACGAGTTCGACCGCGGAGAGTTCGCGCGCGGCGAGCCGGGCGGCAAGTCCCGCGACCGTGTCCTTCCCGCTCATTCCACCACCCGGGGGACCAGGTAGAGCCCGTCCTCGACAGCCGGGGCGACGGCCTGGAAGCGCTCGCGCTGGTCGGACTCGGTGACCCGGTCCTCGCGCAGCGCCACCACGACGTCCTGCGCGTGCGACATCGGCTCGACGCCTTCGGTGTCGACCGCCTGGAGCTCGTCGATCATCGCGAAGATCGCTTCGAGCTTCGCGTGGACTTCGCGGGCGGCCGCGTCGTCGATGTCGATGCGGGCGAGGTTGGCGATGCGGCGGACTTGGTCGAGCGAGAGCTTCATCGGGGCGGGCGGGAAGGGGCTGCCGGTTCCGGCCGGCGCGTCGGATGCGGCGCCGCGGAAAATGCCGGAAAACCGCACATTTTCAGTACGGTAGCCCAGATGCCTAGCGTATCATAGCCGACCAGTCAGGGCGCTCGCCTCCCCCCGGATCCCCGGGGTTCTCCCGCGACCGTCCGCCGCGCGAAAGACGCCTCGGTCAATGTTCGAATTCTTCAAAGGTTACTTCTCCACCGACCTCGCGATCGACCTCGGCACCGCGAACACGCTGATCTACGTGCGCGGGCGCGGCATCGTGCTCGACGAGCCCTCGGTGGTCGCGATCCGCCAGGAAGGCGGCCCCAGCGGCAAGAAGGTGATCCAGGAGGTCGGCCTCGCGGCGAAGCAGATGCTCGGCCGCACGCCGGGCAACATCACGGCGATCCGGCCGATGAAGGACGGCGTCATCGCCGACTTCACCGTCACCGAGCAGATGCTGAAGCAGTTCATCAAGAAGGTGCTCGACTCGCGGCTGTTCTCGCCATCGCCGCGCATCATCATCTGCGTGCCCTGCGGCTCGACCCAGGTCGAGCGCCGCGCGATCCGCGAGTCCGCGCTCGGCGCC
>JADLBN010000153.1 GCA_020847675.1 Burkholderiales bacterium
GCGATGATCAGGTCGGCGCGCGCCATCAGCGCCTGCGACATCGGGATGTTGACCTTGGTGAGGCACTGCAGGATGTCGGCGGGAGCGCCCTCGCGCTCGAGCGCTTCGCGCATGAGGCGCACCGTCTCGTACGAGGTCTTCTTCGAGCGCGGGTGCGGCGAGTAGATGACCACGTCGCGCGCCTTGATCGCGTAGATCGCGTTGCCGGCGGGCGTGAGGTCGGGGTTGGTCGTCGGGACGATGCAGGCGATGATGCCGGCGGGCTTGCCGTACTTGACGATGCCCTTCTCGGGGATCTCCTCGATGACGCCGACGCTCTTCTGGCGCAGCGCGTCGCGAAGCACGCCGCGGATCTTCATCCGCTTGCCCATGCGGCTCTCGGAGTCGCCGAGTCCGCTCTCCTCGATGCCCATCGCGACCAGCCGCGTGAAGGTCCGCTTGTTCGCAACCGCCCAGGCCACCGCCTGGCAGAGACGGTCGACGCGCGCCTGGTCGTAGGTCTCGATGATCGCGAGCGCCTTGCGCGCACGGGCGAAGGCCTCGTCGAGTTCCTGCGCCTGTTCGTCGGTGATGCCCTTGGCGGGTGCGGGGGAAGTGGCCATGATGGTCCTCGGTGGAAGGCCGGGCGCCGCGTCCGCGTCCGGAGGAGTCGGGGGAGACGTTCCGCGGAAGCGCGCCCGGGGGATGGGCCGACGATAGAATCGCGGCCGGCGAGCGTCAAGGGCGCATTGCGGCAATGTGTGCGCTATGCGCCCACAAAATGCGCCGGCGGCCATTGCGGTTCGAAAATCCGGCGTATGGTGGCGGCGTGTTTTCGCGCCGCGAAGCGCTCCGCAGCCACCGTCGCCCGCCGGGCGGCGGGCGGGCGCGCCTTCGCGAGAGCAAGCCACGGAGTTCGAACCGATGACCGCCTCCGACGCCGCCGCCTCGACGCCACGGACCGAGACTCCGGGCCGCGCCGCCGCGCTCGACCGGCAGGGTCCGCACGACCATCACTCGCTGCCGGCGGAGACGATCGACCGCCTGGGCGAGGATCGGGACTTCGTCACCGCGCTCGCCCGCGGGCTCGCCGTGATGCTGTCGCTCTCCGACAAGCGCCGGCGGATGTCGATCGCGCAGGTGTCGCACCTGACCGGAATCCCGCGCGCCGCGACCCGCCGCAGCCTCCACACGCTGGCGAAACTGGGCTTCGTGGCCGTCGACGACGCCCGCCGCTTCTACCTGCGCCCGCGCGTGCTGTCGTTCAGCCACGCCTACCTGTCGTCCTCGCCGGTCGCGGTGCTCGCGCAGCCTATCCTCGATCGGCTCGGCGAGGCGCTGCACGAGTCCTGCTCGGTCGCGATGCTCGACGGCGACCAGATCGTCTACCTCGCGCGCTCCACGACGTCGCGGATCATGTCGCCCACGCTCAACGTGGGCCGCCGGCTGCCCGCGTACTGCACCTCGATCGGCCACGTGCTGCTCGCCCACCTGCCGCCCGAGGAACTCGACGCCTATTTCGACCGCGTCAGGCTCCACGCCTACACCGAGCACACGCCGGCCACGCCCCGGCGCCTGCGCACGCTCCTGAAGACGGTGCGCGACAAGGGCTACGCGTTCGCGAGCCAGTTCATGGAGCCGCGGCTGTGCACGCTGGCCGTGCCGGTGCGCGACGCCGGCGGCAACACGGTGGCGGGCATCAACGTGATCGTGCAGGGGCGGCTCATGACCGACGAGGCGATGGCCGGGCGGTTCCTGCATCCGATGCAGGACGCCGCGCTCGAACTCGGCGCGCTGCTCCTCCCGTGAGGCCGCGCAGCCCGCTCGCAGCGATGAGCTATGATCGCCAGGACCGGCGCCGCCATGCACGCGCGCCGGCACGCGAGGAGCCGCGATGACCCCCCCAGCCGATCGCGAAGCGATCCCCGAACCCCGGAACCCGCTCGGCATCGACGGCGTCGAGTTCATCGAGATCGCGACGTCGCGCCCGCAGGCGCTCGGCAGCGTGCTGGAGACGCTGGGATTCCGGCCGGTCGCGCGACACCGCTCGCGCGAGGTCGAGCTCTACCGGCAGGGGACGATGAATCTCGTCGTCAATGCCCAGCCCGCCGACGTCCCGCTCGCCGTCGTCCCCACCGAGCGTCCGGTGATCAGTGCATTCGCGCTGCGGGTGCGCGACGCGCAGGTCGCGTTCCGCCGGGCGCTCGAACTCGGCGCCTGGGAGATGCCGGCGCGCGCGCAGGCGATGGAACTCAACATCCCGGCGATCCACGGCGTCGGCGAGAGCCTCATCTACTTCGTCGACCGCTACGGCGAGTTCTCGATCTACGACATCGACTTCCGCGCGATCCCGACGGTCGAAGCGCACCCGCCGGCGGTCGCGGGCATGCACTGGTTCGGCATCGTGCAGTACGTCGGGCCCGACCGCACGGCCGACTGGACCGCGTTCTATTCGCAGCTCATGGGCTTCACGCCGATCCCCGACGAGGTGCGCTTCGGCATCATGCCGAGCGGATTGCTGCTCGAGAGCCCCTGCCGCAAGTTCTTCCTGCAACTGATCGAGCCCGAGGACTCCGCCCGGTTCGCCGACATGGACGAGCACCTGCAGCGCATCGGGATCGGCACGCCCGACGTGCCGGCCGCCGTCGCGAGCCTCGAGAAGCGCGGCGTCGGCTTCCTTGCGACCGACCGCGTGAAGCCGAGCGAGCGCGGCGCGCTCACCCGTCCGCTCGCAGGCGGCATGATGTTCGAACTGGTGAAGAGCGTCCGCGAGGGCGAGGCGCGATGATCTTCCGCGACTTCGGGATGACGACGGCGTCGCTGGCGGGGTCGCTCGAGACCAAGCTCGCGGCGGTCCGCGGCGCCGGCTTCTCGCAGGTGATGGTCGCAGCGGCGGACGTCGTCTCTCATCCGGGCGGAACCGCGGCCGGCGTGCGCGCGGTGCGCGAGAGCGGGCTCGAAGTCACCGGGCTCGAGGCGCTGCGCGATTTCGAGGGGCTGGACGGAGCGCTCCACGGCTACAAGGTGGACGTCGCGAAGGCGATGCTCGAAGTGTGCGCGGAAATCGGCGGCCGGCTGGTGCTGGTCGAGGCGTCGGGCTCGGCGCACGCGAGCGGCGACCCGGCGAGCGTCACGCGCGACCTGTGCAAGCTCGCGATGCTGGCGGTCCCGCTCGGGATCCGGCTCGCGTACAAGGGACAGCCGTGGAGCCGCACCGCGCGCGACTTCCGCCAGGCCGCCGACCTCGTGCTGCGCGCCGGCGCGCCCAATCTCGGCGTCGCGGTCGACGCGTTCGACGTCCTCGCCGGCGGTGTCCCGCAGGAGGATCTCGACATCCTCGATCCCGGGCAGACCTTCCTCGTGCAGATTTCCGACTACCTGTGGCAGCAGGTCCGTTCGGTCGAGGAGGAGAAGGCGACCGCGGCGCACTTCCGCGTGTTCCCCGGCGAAGGCGCGCACAGCGAGGCGCTGGCGCAGTTCGTCTCGCGCCTCGACACCATCGGCTACGCGGGCAACTACAGCTTCGACGTCTACAACGACGATTTCCTGCAGATGCCGCCCGAAGCGGTCTGCCGGCGCGCGCGCAGGGCCGCCCTGTGGCTCGCGGAGACGGTGCTGCGCCGGGTGCTCCCGGTGCCCAACGTCGAGCGGCTGCGCGCCGCGCGCGCGTGACGCGCGCGCCTGCCGCCCGCACGCTCGGGAACCTCCGCCCACTACCCGCCGCTGCCGGAACCTCGCCCATGTCGGTCCCGAAAACCTTCGGCCTCGCAGGCATCCTCGGATGGCCGGTCGCGCACTCGCGCTCCCCGGTGCTCCACAACTACTGGCTCGCCGAGCACGGCCTTCCCGGCAGCTACGTGCTCTTGCCGGCGCCGCCGGAGCGGCTGCCCGCCGCGGTCGCGGGGCTCGCGGCGCTCGGTTTCCGCGGCTGCAACGTCACCACGCCTCACAAGCAGGCGGTGATGCCGCTCGTCGATCGCATCGACCCGATGGCCGCGCGCATCGGCGCGGTCAACACGATCGTGGTCGAGTCCGACGGCAGCCTGCGCGGCTTCAACACCGACGGCAACGGCTTCGTGCAGGGCCTGCGCGACGAGAAGCCCGGCTGGCGCGCCGACGAGGGACCGGTCGCGATTTTCGGTGCCGGCGGCGCCGCGCGCTCGATCCTCGCCGCGATGATCGCCGAGGGTGCGCGCGAGATCCGGCTCGTCAACCGCACCCACGAACGGGCGCAGAAGCTCGCCGCGGATCTGGGCGGGCCGGTCACCGTCGTCCGCTGGGAAGAACGCGCCGACTCGCTCGCGGGTGTCGCCACGCTGGTGAACGCGACCACGCAGGGCAGCGCCGGGAAGCCCGCGCTCGACCTCTCGCTCGACGCGCTGCCGCGCGAGGCGATCGTCGGCGACGCGATCTACGTTCCTCCCGAGACGCCGCTCCTCGCCACTGCCCGAGCGCGCGGCAACCGGACGATGAACGGTCTCGGGATGCTGCTCAACCAGGCGCGCCCCGCGTTCGAAGCCTGGTTCGGCGTGATGCCGTCGATCACGCCGGGACTCAAACGCGCGATCGAGTCGACGTTCTGACCATGCCCGCTCTCTCCGCCGCAACGAGGTTCTCGCTCGACGGCCGCGTGGCGCTCGTCACCGGCGCGTCGCGCGGCATCGGCTGGGGCATCGCCGAAGCGCTCGCCGAAGCCGGCGCCACCGTGGTGCTGAACGGACGGGACGCGGCGACGCTCGACGAACGGAAGGCGGCGCTCGATGGGCGCGGATTCCCCTGCGACACCGCGGTCTTCGACGTCACCGACGAAGGGCAGGTCCGCGCCGGCATCGGCGGCGTCCTCTCGCGCCGCGGCCGTCTCGACATCCTGATCGCCAACGCGGGCATCCACCACGGCGCTCCGCTCGCGCAGACCACGTCGTCCGACTGGCGGCGCGTGATGGCCGCAAACCTGGACGCCTGCTTCACGCTCGCGCGCGAGGCGTCCCTGCCGATGGTCGCGCAGCGGCACGGCCGCATCGTGTTCACCGGATCGCTGATGGCGATCATGGGACGGGCGACGATCCACGCCTACGCCGCCTCGAAGGCGGGCGTCGCGAGCCTCGCGCGGACGCTCGGTGCCGAGCTCGGCGAGCACGGCGTGACCTGCAACGCGATCGCGCCAGGCTACATCGAGACCGACATGACTTCCCGCTTCCGCGAGGACGCCGCGACCTTCGAGCGCATCGCGCGCCGCGTCCCGGCCCGACGCTGGGGCACGCCGCGCGACGTCGCCGGGCTCGCCGTGTTCCTCGCCGGCGACGCGGGCGCCTACATCAACGGACAGCAGATCGTCGTCGACGGCGGCCTGTCCATCACCCCGTTCTGACCCATGCCCCGCAGGCGCGAGCCTTCGATTCCCGCGAGCGGACCGGCGATTCGCCGCCGGCCGGACGCGGCGTCGACGCCCGCGGGCACCGCCGTGCAACCCCGTCCCAACCCCATCAAGGAGCAGCCATGAAACGCAGCACCCGCCTCATCGCCGCGATCGGTTTCGCGCTCGCGGCAGCCCCGGTCTTCGCGCAGCCGATCAAGATCGCCGGGCTGGTCGAACTCTCCGGCACCGGCGCGACGTCGGGCACCAACTTCGACAACGGCGCGAAGCTCGCGGCGAAGGAGATCAACGCCGCCGGCGGCATCCTCGGCCGGCAGATCGATTACACGTCGGGCGACACGCAGTCGAACCCCGCGGTTTCGAAGGCTCTCGCGCAGAAGGCGATCGACGACGGCGCCTACGTCGTGATGGGTCCGGTGTTCTCGGGCTCGATCCTCGTGAGCATGGAAGAGACCCGCCGTGCCGGCGTGCCGAATTTCACCGGGGGCGAGGCCGCGTCGATCACGCAGAAGGGCAACCCGTACATCTTCCGCACGTCGTTCACGCAGGCGGCGGCGATGCCGAAGGTCGCACGCTACATCAAGAACGGCCTCAAGGCACAGTCGGTGGACATCATGTGGGTGAACAACGACTTCGGCAAGGGCGGCCGGGACATGATCGTCAAGGCGCTGGCCGCGGAGGGCGTCAAGGTCGGCGCCGACATCTCGACCGACCCGGGCCAGGTCGACTTCAGCTCCGCGGTGCTGAAAGCCAAGCAGAGCGGCGGCGACGCGCTGTTCGTCTACACCAACGAGGAGGAGTCGGCGCGGGCGCTGCGCGAACTGCGCAAGCAGGGCTACGCGAAGCCGATCATCGGCGAGACGACGCTGACCGGCCAGAAGGTGATCGAACTCGCCGGCGAGGCCGCGAACGGCGCGATCGCGCACGTCGGGCTCACCGCCGACGCTCCGATCGACACGGTGCGGAAGTTCGACAAGGCGTTCCAGCAGGCCTACGGCACCCGCTCGGATCACAACGGCATCAAGGGCTACACCGCGATGTACTTCATCAAGGTGATGACCGAGCGCATCGGCAAGGTCGACGGCAAGGCGTTCGCCGCGGCGATGCACGGCGCGAAGATGACGGTCAAGGACAACCCCGGCGTGCTGATGGACGTCACGTTCGACCAGCACGGCGACCTCGACCGCGAGAGCTTCCTCACCAAGGTCGTCAACGGCAAGCAGGTCGTCGTCGAGACGCTGCCGCCGCTCGGCGCCAAGTAGCGGGCATCGGGCGTCCTCCGCGCGGCCGCAGGCGTCGACACGCCGGCGGTCCCGCGCGAGGCGCAGAATCGGGGGCGATCGCCATGAACGAACTCATCCAGCTCATTGTCTCGGGCACCGCGACCGGCGCGATCTACGCGCTCGCGGCCCTGGGCTTCACGCTCCTGTGGCAGGCGTCGGGGACGATCAACTTCGCCCAGGGCGACTTCGTGATGCTCCCGGCGTTCACGATGCTCTTCTGCATGATCGCCGGTGCGCCGCTGTGGCTCGCGTTCCTCGCCACCTGCGTGGCCGCGATGCTGGTGCTGGGCGTCGGGTTCAAGAAGGTCATCGTCGACCCGCTGATCCGCCACGGCGTGATCCCGCTGGTGATCGCGACGCTGGGCGTGTCGATGGCGCTCAAGACCATCGTGCGCGCGGGCTACAGCGCCGAGGCGCACCAGTTCCCGGCCATCTTCCCCGCCGGGCAGTTCACGATCGCCGGCGTCAACGTGTCCTGGGCCGACCTGGGCACGCTGGTGCTCGCCGCGGTCATCGTCATCGCGCTACAGACCTTCGTCACCCGCACCCTCACCGGGCGCGCGATGCAGGCGGTCGCGCAGAACACCGACGCCGCCCGCGTGCTCGGCATCGACGCCAAGCGGATGGTGCTCTACACGTTCCTGATCAACGCGATCCTCGCGGTGGTGACGGCGCTGCTCATCACGCCGACCTACCTCGCCAAGTTCGACATGGGCGACTCGATCGGGCTCAAGGCGTTCTTCGCCGCGATCATCGGCGGCTTCAACCAGACCCGCGGCGCGCTCCTGGGCGGTGTGCTGATCGGCGTCCTCGAGAATCTCGTCGGCTTCTACTGGTCGCCCGCCTACAAGGAAGGCGTCGCGCTGATGCTGTTCCTGGTCGTCATCCTGTGGCGGCCCGAAGGGCTGCTCGGCAAGGTCGAGGAGCGCAAGGTATGAACGCCCGCGTCCACCTGCTGGCCCTCGCGGCAGCCCTCGCCGCGCTCGCGATCGTCGCCCTGTACCTCAAGCGCAGCGAGGTCTACCTGCTGACGCTGTGGGCGGTCTACGTGATGGCGACGATGGGCCTCAACCTCACCGCCGGCTACGCCGGGCAGATGTCGCTCGGCCAGGCGGCGTTCTTCGGCATCGGCGCCTACCTCGCCGCGATCCTGCTGAAGCTCGGCTGGCCGTTCCTCGCCGTGCTGCCGGTCGCGGCGCTCGTCTGCTTCGTGGTCGGCCTCGCGCTCGGGTTCCCGGCGCTGCGCGTCCAGCACCACTACCTCGCGTTCGCGACGCTCGGGTTCAACGTGCTCGTCTACCTCGCGATGCGCAACGAGGAGCAGATCACCGGAGGCACCTTCGGCATCTCCGGCATACCGCGGCCGACCTTCCTCGGCATCGACCTCGGCGGACACGTGGCCTACTGGTACTGGACGCTGGGGTCGCTCGTCGTGCTGGGCGGGATCCTGTGGTGGCTCCTGCGCTCGCCATGGGGCCGCGCGTTCGCCGCGCTGCGCGACAACCCGATCCGCGCCGAGAGCCTCGGCGTCAACATCACCGCCTACACGCTGCTCGCGTTCGCTATCGGCGCCGCGTTCGCGGGCGTGGGCGGGGTCTACTACGCGTCGCTCGTCGAGTTCATCGAGCCCGGACCGTTCCACTTCTCGACCTCGCTCATGATGCTGCTCGCGGTGATCGTCGGCGGCTCCGGGAAGTTCTACGGACCGGCGCTCGGCACCGCGATCGTGATCCTGCTGCCCGAGTTCCTGCGCGGCTCCTCGACCCCGTGGCTCAAGTTCATGCAGGTCTGGTACCTCGCGGTCTTCGGAATCGCGGTGGTCGCGCTCATGATCTGGCTGCCCGGCGGCCTCCTGTCGATCAGGGAGCGCCTGGACCGCAAGGGAGGCCCGCAATGAGCGCCGCGGGGCCGTCCCACGGGGACAACGCAGGCAAGGCCTTTCTAGAGGTGCGCGAGGTCCGCAAGCACTACGGCGCGATCAAGGCGGTCGACGGCGTCTCGTTCAAGGTCGGGCCCGGCGAGATCGTCGGGGTCATCGGGCCCAACGGTTCGGGCAAGACGACGCTGTTCAACAGCATCCTGGGCCAGATCCGGCCGACCTCGGGCAGCGTCGAGTTCTGCGGCGAGGACATCACGGCGATGTCGCCGCTCGAACTCTCGCGCCGCGGCGTCGGGCGCACGTTCCAGACGCTGCAGGTATTCGGCCAGCTCCCGGTGCGCGACAACCTGATCGTCGCCGCGCAGGAGTTCCAGGGCAGCCTGCCCGGGCGGCTCTTCGCCGCGCCGGACGCGGGCCTGGGCGAACGGGCCGACAGGATGATCGAGCTCTTCCGCCTGAAGCACGTCGCGCAGCTTCCGGCCGGGCGCCTCTCCTACGGCCAGCAGAAGCTGATCGACATCGCGATGGCGTTCATGCCCAACCCGCGCCTCGTGCTGCTCGACGAGCCCTGCGCCGGCGTCAACCCGAGTCTCGTCGACCAGCTCCGGGAGCTTCTCGTGGAGCTCAACCGGTCGCAGGGCGGCAGCTTCGTCGTCATCGAGCACAACATGGACTTCATCATGAAGCTCTGCCCGCACGTGATCTGCATGGTCGAGGGCAAGGTGCTCTCCGAGGGGAAGCCGGCCGACGTCCAGGCCAATCCCGCGGTGCTCGAGGCCTACCTGGGGAACTGACATGGCCGAGAAGATCATCGAGTTCGACAGGGTCGTCGCCGGCTACTCGCCCAGCCTCACGATCCTGAACGAGACGACGCTCGACGCGCGCAAGGGCGAGATCACGCTCCTGATCGGACCCAACGGCGCGGGCAAGTCGACGGTGCTGAAGACGCTGTTCGGGTTCCTGACGCCGCGCTCGGGCGAGGTCCGCTTCGAGGGCCGGCGCATCAACGGCAAGCCGCCGCGCGAGCTCCTCGCCGAGGGCCTCGCCTACGTGCCGCAGGGACGCAACCTGTTCCCGTCGCTCACCGTGCGGCACAACCTCGAACTCGGCGGCTTCACGCTGCCGCGCGCCGAGGTGCCCGCGCGCATCGACGAGGTGCTGCAGCGCTTCCCGCGCATCCGCGAGCGGCTCGACAACCAGGCCTCGACGATGTCCGGCGGCGAGCAGAAGCAGCTCGAGATCGGCCGCGCGCTGCTCCTTCGCCCGCGCGTGCTCCTGATCGACGAGCCGTCGATCGGCCTCTCGCCGATCCTCGTGCGCGACGTGATGGCGCTCCTGCGCAGCCTCGCCGACGCCGGCACCACGGTGCTCATGGTCGAGCAGAACGTGCGCACGGCGCTCAAGTACAGCAACCGCGCGCTGGTGCTCGAGATGGGGCGGCTCGCGCTCGACCGGCCGGCCTCCGAACTCCTCGGCGACCCCGACCTCAACCGCCTGTTCCTCGGCGCGGGAAGCGCGAAGGCCCACCCCGCACCCGCCTGATCCGCGCCGACCGGCGATCGGAAGGCGGCGGCCGCGCGGACGGCCCATCGGAGTATTGCGACTCGCAATGCGCGGCATTGCCTCCATCGCATGGACTCCGGAGGGCGGCCCGGTTATCGTCGCCGATCGCAACCCGCCGGCCCGGCACCACGACTTCGCCGGCCGGCGCTGACGCATCGCATCCCGGCGGCAACCGGCCGCCGGCACGCCCATCCACCCCAACGGAGCCTCCACGATGTTCTCCCCGTTCGCCAGACTCCTCGCCGCCGCCGCACTCGCGGCCGCCCCGGCGCTCGCCGCCGCGCAGGAGCCGATCAAGCTCGTCAACGTGCTCGAACTCTCCGGCGCGATCGCGACCGCCGGCACCAACTACCGCAACGGCGTCGAACTCGCGGTGAAGGAGATCAACGCCTCGGGCGGCGTGCTCGGCCGCAAGTTCGAAACGACCACGCTCGACGCCCAGAGCAACGCGGGCGTGGCGAAGGCGATGGCGCAGCGCGCCGTCGACATGGGCGCGTTCGCGGTCATCGGGCCGACGCTGTCGGGCGCGATGGTGGTGAGCGCCGTCGAGACCCGGCGCGCGGAGATCCCGAACTTCACCGGCGCCGCCGCGGCGTCGATCACGCAGCAGGGCAACCCGTACGTGATCCGCACGAACTTCACGCAGGCGACGTCGATGCCGAAGGTCGCGCGCTACATCAGGAACGACCTCAAGGCCGGCTCGGTCGACATCATCTGGATCAACACCGACTTCGGGAAAGGCGGCCGCGACGAGTTCCTCGCCGCCGCGAAGAAGCTCGGCCTGAAGATCGGCGCGGACATCTCGTCGGACCAGAC
>JADLBN010000154.1 GCA_020847675.1 Burkholderiales bacterium
CCGCTGCTTCCCAACGGCAAGGTCGACCGCAAGCAGCTCGAGGCGCAGATTCTGCTGCGGCTGAACGAAGGGCGCTAACATGCCCGTCGCCGACACTGACGTGGTCGTGATCGGGGCCGGGCTGATGGGCCACGGCATCGCGCAGTGCGCAGCACAAGCGGGCTGCCGAGTGCGGCTGTGGGGGACGAGCCGCGACGAGGTCGAGAGCGCGATTGCCCGTATCGGTACGTCGGTCGCGAAGCTCCACGCCAAGGGGCGAATGGCCGAACCGCCCGCGGCAGTGGTCGCGCGAATCGAGCCGATGACGGATCTCGAGCGCTGTACCGGAGCAGGGGTCTACATTGAAAGCGTCGTCGAGAAGCTCGACGTCAAGCAGCAGATTTTCCGTCGTCTGGACGCGCTCGCGCCGGCGTCGGCGCTGATCGCAAGCAATACCTCGACCATCCCGATCGCTCGCCTGGCCGCGGTTACCCGCCATCCCGATCGCTGCCTGGGCATGCACTTCACGAGCCCGGTGCCGCTGATGCCGGTCGCCGAGGTGATCCGCACCGCGGCCACGACAGACGACGCGTTCGCACGCGGGACTGCATTCGTGCGCGCGCTTGGCAAGGAGCCGATCGCGGTTCAAAAGGACATCCCGGGCTTCGTCTTCAACCGGGTTAACCTTCCAGGTACCGTCGAGGCCATCCGCTTGGTCGAAATGGGCGCGGCGTCCGTCGAGGACATCGACAAGGCGATGCGCTTGGGCTTCGGCCGGCCAATGGGTCCCTTCGAAACGGCCGACATGGTTGGACTCGACACCGGGTACTACGCGCTATGCTCGCTGCACGCAGAGACCGGCGACGACAAGTTCCGGCCGCCGGACCTGCTGCGTCGCCAGATAGAGGCGGGCCATCTCGGCCGCAAGACGGGTCGCGGCTGGTACGAATACGATGCCGCAGGCGAGCGGCGCGGCATGGCGCCGCTGCCGTAGCGGGACATCACCGAATCCAGGGATCCCGATGCAAAAGGAAGTCGCCATCATCGCCGCCGGCCAGACGCCCTTCACGCGCCGGAGTTCGAGCAGCCTCGGTGAGCTGTGTTTCGGCGCCTGGCGCGACGCGCTGCGCGGATCCGTCGTGATAGGTAAATCGGTCGACGCACTCGTGGTCTGTTCGGCACCCGAGTACGACCGACAACGCAGCCCCGCAGGCGTGGTGGCCGAGAGCCTCGGCCTTTCCGGCCGCCCGGTGTTCAACGTGGAAAGCCTGTGTTCGTCTGGCTCGAGCGGGCTGCGTACTGCATATTCGCTGATCCGCGGAGGATTGCACGAGGTCGTCGCCGTCGTCGGGTTCCAGAAGATGTCGGAGCTGTCCTCGGCGGAGGTCGCCGAGCGCATGGGTCGAAGCGGCGACGTCATGTGGGAGTCACCGTTCGGACTGACGCAGCCAGCCGGGTTTGCGCTGTTCGCGTGCGCACACATGGAAGCCTACGGCACCTCTGAGGCGGACTTGGCCGAGGTGCGCGTGAAAAGCAGCCTCTATGCCGAGCAGAACGAGCACGCCGCCTACCGCAAGCGCTTCGCCGCCGAAGACATCCTTGCGTCGGCCCCCGTGGTGTCGCCGCTTAAGATGCTCGACTGCTGCGCCAACGCCGACGGCGCTGCCGCGCTGATCGTCGCCAGCCGTGCGGCGGCGGAGCGGCTTACCACAGATCCAGTGTGGATACTCGGACTTGGCGCCGCCTCGGACTCCGCGACACTGTCCAATCGCGACTGCTTCACCAGTCTCACCAGTGCGCGCGTGGCCGCCGAGCAGGCGTATCGGATGGCGGGCGTTGGCCCCGGTGACATCAACGTGGCCGAAGTCCACGACTGCTTCACCATCACCGAGATCATCGCGACCGAGGACTTGGGCTTCGCGCCTCCCGGGAGTGGAGTGCGCCTGCTGCGTGAGGGCCAGACACGGCTCGGCGGCCGCATTCCCGTGAACGTGGACGGGGGACTCCTCGGCAAAGGGCACCCGGTCGGCGCAACGGGCTTGAGCCAGCTACGCACGATCGTCCGTCAGCTCCGCGGCGAGTGCGGCGCGACGCAGGTGCAAGGCGCGCGCATCGGTCTGGTCCACAACCTCGGTGGACCGGGCATCTACGCGTTCGTCACCATCCTCGGGAGCGACCGCCCATGAGCTTCGCCGACTTCGGCGTGCGCAGCTTCGTGCCCGACTCGCAGGTCGGCGAGTTCGCGTCTCATCTGCGGCAAGGCAAAGTGATGGCCTCGCGCTGCCGCGATTGCGGGCACGTCGCGTTCCCGCCACGAAGCGGTTGCACGAATTGCGGCAGCGCTGCGTTCGAGTGGATCGCGATCGACGAGGTCGGCCGACTCGTGACCTACACTCGGGTGGAGTACGGACCCGCCGGATTCGAGGCGGAGCTCCCTTACGTGCTTGCCATCGCGCGATTCCCGCTCGGCGTCACGGTATTCGGGCAACTTTCGCGAGAGCTTGCGCAGACGCAGCCACATGTGGGAATGCCGGTGAAGCTGGCCGCAAGGTTGCTTGCGAACAATCGCGCGTCGTATCACTTCGTCCAGCCATGAAAGCCAAATCGCCGGCAGAGGCGATCGATCGCCAGGGTTGGGCGGCATCGGTGGCCGAAGCTGTCCGTCGCGGTGAAGTCGGCCCCGCCGCGCGGCTGATGCGCGACCTCGACGACGAGATCCCGGGCGCGCGCGACGGTCGTCGAGCCCTCTTCCCGTACACCGGCCGCGCCCACGTGATCGGCATCACCGGCGCACCGGGCGCAGGCAAGTCGACGCTCACCGATCAGCTGGTCGCCGCGTATCGCGAGCGAGGCAAGACCGTCGGCGTCGTAGCCATCGATCCATCGAGTCCGTTCGGTGGCGGTGCGATCCTGGGGGATCGGATTCGCATGCAGCGGCACAGCACCGATCCCGGCGTCTTCGTGCGCAGCCTCGCCACGCGTGGCCACCTCGGCGGCCTGTCGCGGTCGACCGGCGACGTCGTCGATGTGATGGACGCGGCGGGCAAGGACGTGATCATCATCGAGACCGTGGGCGTCGGCCAAGACGAGCTCGACGTCATGCGCATCGCGCACACCACAGTCGTCATCCAGGTGCCGGGCCTCGGCGATGACATTCAGGCGATCAAGGCCGGCATTCTGGAAATCGCCAACGTCTTCGTCGTGAACAAGGCGGACCTCGATGGCGCGGACACGCTAGTACACCAGCTCTCGGCCATGCTGCATGCGCGTGCGCCGCGCGAAGGCATGTCGCCTCCGGAGATCATCAAGACCGACGCTTCGCGCGGGAACGGCATGGGCCAACTGATGGCTGCCATCGATCGCCACCGGGAAAAGGTTCGAGGCGACGACTGGGCGACGCGCGAGAACCGCCGCCTCGAGCGACGATTTCTCGAGCACCTGCGCGATGTCCTGTATGAACGCGGCCGCGCGCGCCTAGTACGCACGTCGTACTACGATAAGCTCATGAGTGCGCTCGCCTCGCGAGCGGTCGACCCTTACACCGCTGCCGACGAGGCAGCGTCGAAGGTCCTGGGCGAAGATCGCGAGCGTTGGAAGACGTGCAAGTGAGAACGACATTCGCTGCAGCCATGGCAAGCACGCGCCGCAGAGCGGCCTCCTCGTGGGGAGCAGCCCGATGAGTGCCTCCCGCGGATACGGACGCGCTGCGGTGACCGGCGGCGCCAGCGGCATCGGCCGCGCGATCGTCGAACGCCTGGCGAGCGACGGGTTCGACGTCGTCATCCTGGACCGGAACGAGG
>JADLBN010000155.1 GCA_020847675.1 Burkholderiales bacterium
AACGACGGCATCTACATTGGTCGCGCGTGCTGGGAGATGCCGGGGTCAGGGAAGGGCGGGGCCTGCTGGTCGCTCGACCTCTCGGTCGACGGCCAGCGGATCGATTCGAGCTGGGTCGGCAGATACGGCGGCGGCCGGAGCAGCACGATCCACGGCCGGATCGACGCCCAGGGCGTCATCACGGCGCTGTTCGAAGGATTCAACACGCGCGGAGGACAGGTGCGTGCGAACCTGGACGGCCGCGCTGGCGAGGGCCGGCTCACGTTCTCGGGCAAGCTCGACAACGGGGTCCTGGTTTCCGGCTCGGCGACGCGCGTCCGGTAGATGCCGGACGCGGCGCCGCGGCCACCCTTCGTCCTCGGGCACGGCGGGCCGTGCGCGATTCGGTCGTCGCGCGCCCTTCCGCCGGAGGAGAGCTTCGCTGCAACGGCGCGCAGGTGCAGCGAAGCTCGGAGCCCGTCGGCCTGCCGCCTACTGCATGTGCTGCCCGCCGTTGATCGCGATGTTCGCGCCGGTGAGGAACGCCGCTTCGTCGCTCGCGAGATAGGCGACGAGTCCGGCCACTTCCTCGGGCTTGCCGAGGCGCCCCATCGGGATCTGCGGGATGATCTTGCTGTCGAGCACGTCCTTCGGGATCGCCATCACCATCTTGGTGCCGATGTAGCCGGGCGAGATCGTGTTGACGGTGACGCCCTTCCGCGCGACCTCGAGCGCGAGCGCCTTGGTGAACCCGTGCATGCCGGCCTTCGCAGCCGAGTAGTTGGTCTGCCCGAACGCGCCCTTCTGGCCGTTCACCGACGAGATGTTGATGACGCGTCCCCAGCCGCGGTCGGTCATGCCGTCGCACACCTGCTTGGTCATGTTGAAGCAGGAGTCGAGGTTGGTCTTCATCACCGCGTCCCAGTTGACCTTGTCCATCTTCTTGAACGTCATGTCGCGCGTGATGCCGGCGTTGTTGACCAGCACGTCGATCGGACCCACTTCGGCGGCGACCTTCTGCGCGCACGCGGCGGCAGAATCGAAGTCGGCGACGTCGCAGGGATACGCACGGAAGCCGTAGCCCTGCTTGTTCATCGCATCGAGCCAGTCGGCCGCCTTCGTGTTGCCCGGCGAATGGGTGGTGACCACCTTGTAGCCGAGCGCCGCGAGCTTGATGCAGATGGCCTCGCCCAATCCACCCATGCCACCGGTGACGAGCGCGACGCGCGGGGTCTTCAGGACCATGATGCGGCCTCCTTCGTGGGATGTTCGACGTCGAGGGTCGGGCGCACGGGGCGCGACGACGGGGTATCGGTGCGTCCCGGACGCGGGTCGCGGCCGGGTTGCAACGTCGTCATGGTAGCGCAGGCCCGGCGTTTCGGCGCCGGTTCGGAGGCACGGCGTGTCGCTGCGCCGCAGCGAATCAGCGCGATGGCTCCAGCACGTAGCGGCCCGGCGCGGGGTCGAGCGCCGGATGGTCGCGACTGCCTGGCGTCGCCGGCGCCGGGACGCGCGAACCACCGTGCGGTTCGAGCCAGCGCCACCAGTGCGGCCACCAGCTGCCGGCGACTTCCTCCGCGCGCGCGAGCCACGCCTCGGGCTCGTCGGGCAGGAGGTCGTTCACCCAATGGCAGCGCTTGCGCGGCTCCGGCGGGTTGACGACGCCGGCGATGTGGCCGGAGGCTCCGAGCACGAACGTGAGGTCGGTCGAGCCCAGCAGCGTGGTCGTGCGCCACGCCGACTTCCACGGCACGATGTGGTCCTCGCGCGACGCGTAGACGTACGCCGGCATCGTGACCTCGCCCAGGTCGATGGCCTCGCCCGCCATGGTCAGCGCGCCGGGTTCGGCCAGCCGGTTGCCGAGGTACATCTCGGCGAGGTAATAGCGGTACATCGGTCCGGGCAGGTTGGCCGAGTCGCCGTTCCAGTAGAGCAGGTCGAACGCGGGCGGGGTCTGACCCTTCAGGTAGTTGCGAACGACGTAGTTCCAGACGAGTTCGTTCGCGCGCAGGCTCGCGAACGCGCCGGCGAGGTCCGCGCCGCGCATGAGCTGGCCCGCGGCGAGCGAGGGCTCGCGCGCGGCCAGGAACTCGGGCGACACGTAGACGCCGATCTCGCCGGGGTCCGTGAAGTCGAGCATCGTGGTCAGGAACGTCGCGCTCTCGACGCTGCGGTCGCGCCGGGCCGCGAGCACGGCCAGCGCGCAGGCGAGCAGCGTCCCCCCGACGCAGAAGCCCAGCGCATTGACCGTCTTGCTGCGGGTGACCGCCTTCGCGACGTCGAGCGCCGGGATCACGCCGTCGACGAGGTAGTCGTCCCAGGTCAGGTGCCCGAGTCCGGGCGGGACGTTGCGCCACGAGATCACGAACACCGTGTGCCCCTGCGCGACCGCGTGGCGCACGAACGAGTTCGACGGCGAGAGGTCGAGGATGTAGTACTTGTTGATGCAGGGCGGCACGACGACCAGCGGACGCCGGAACACCGTCGTCGTCGACGGCGCGTACTGGATCAGCTCGATCAGCTCGTTGCGGAAGACCACGTGGCCCGGCGTGACCGCGAGGTTGCGTCCCACTTCGAACGCGGACTCGTCGGTCATCGAGATGCGGCCGCGGCCGACGTCCGCGACGAGGTTCGAGAAACCGCGCACGAGGCTCGCGCCTTCGGTTCGCATCGCTTCGGCGAGCACATCCGGGTTGGTCGCCGCGAAATTGGACGGCGCGACCGCGTCGACGTACTGGCGCGTCATGAATTCGAGCCGGCGCTTGTCGTCGGCGGGGAGCGAGCTCGCAGCCGCGAGCTCGCGCAGGTAGTCGCCGTAGACGAGATAGCTCTGCGCGAGCCACGAGAACCACGGCAGTTCGCGCCAGGCGGGCGCGTCGAAGCGGCGGTCTCCTGCTTTCGGCTCGACCACCGAGGGCGGCGCGCCGCAGCCCGCCGCGAGCATCGCCTGCCAGAGGGTCTGGAGCTTCGCGCCGTAACGCTCGGTGATCTCCATCGCGACGCGGGGGTCGACCGGCAACTCGGCGGCCGCGGCGGGCTGCGTCGTGCCGGCGGGCAGGTGCGGAAGCACGGCGCGCGTCCACCAGCCCGACCACTCCTGCGCGAGCCGCGACCAGTCCTGCGCCAGTCCGGCCCACGCCGGGGGCAGGGGCGGCGCGGACGAAGGATGGGGAAAGGGCGTGCTCATTCGGGGGAACGGGACACAGGCGCGACGCGCGGGGACGAAGCGATGGTATCGTGCACCGCAGTCCGCATCAACGCCGCCTCGTCCGTGCACCTCGTCATCGCCGCATGGCTCTTCGTGACCGGCACGATGGCGCTCACGTTCGAGACCGCGCTTCGCGGCATCGCGTTCTTCTCGCTGGCCGGCGTCGCGCCGGTGGCGTTCCACGCGTGGGCGCGGATCCGCGCGCTGCGGCGCGCGCGACGGTCAGTGGTCGAGCAGCACGCCGACGAGCGCGACGACCGCGATGCCGGCGCCGATCAGGGCTGACTGCTTCACCGTCTCGAGCGGCTCGGGGCGCCGGTGCAGGCTGGGGATCAGGTCGGCGACCGCGACGTAGAGGAGCGAGGCCGCGGCGAACGCGAGCACGGAGGGCAGGGCGTCGCGCATGTCGGCCAGCGCGAAGTACGCGAGGAGTCCGCCCGCGAGCGTCGCGAGGCCGGTCGCGACGTTGGTCGCGAACGCGCGGCTTCGCGAGTAGCCCGAATGCAGGAGCACCGCGAAGTCCCCGACCTGCTGGGGCAGCGCGTGCGCAACGATCGCGAGCGTCGTCGCGATGCCGAGCGCCGGGCTCGCGAGGAATGCCGCCGCGATCACGATGCCGTCGCAGAGGTTGTGCACGCCGTTGCCGATCAGGATCATCAATCCGGAGCGCCCGCCGTCGTGCCCGTGGCCGTGGAGCGCGTGGTCGTGCTCGCTCTCGTCGGAGGCGTCGTCGTGCGCCGCGTGCCCGTGGTTGTGCCGCCACAGCACGAGTTTCTCCAGCAGGAAGAAGACGAGGAGGCCCGCCAGCATCACGACCATTACGCGCTGGGCCTCCCCGGCTTCGAGTGCGTGCGGGACGAGTTCGAGGAACACCGCGCCGAGCAGCGCCCCGACCGCGAAGCTCACGAGCCGCGGGATCCACGCCGGGCCGAGCGCGAGCGTGGACGCCGCGACCAGTGTCGAGAGCACGCCGCCGGCAAGCGTGGCGAGGACGATCGATGCGAGAGGGGACACGCGGGGCGCGGGGACGGGTGCGGCGGAGCCGCATCATAGCGGAGGGGCAGCGCGCCCGATCGCGCTCGCCATCCGACCGTCGCTCTTCTCGCGCCGCCACGAGTGGAATCGATCCGCGTCCTCGACCGTGCACCAGCGACCGCCGGTGACGCGGGGCACGCCCGCGCGCGCGAGCCGGCGGCGCGCGAGGCCGGCGAGGTCCGCGAGCCACTTGCCTTCGCGCAGCGATTCGAAGCAGGCTTCGTCGCCGCGGACCTGCGCGGTGCAGGCGTCGAGCACGTCACGCCCCACTTCGAATGCGCGCGGACCGATCGCCGGGCCGATCCAGGCGCACAGGTCCCCGGGATCGACGTCCATCGCCTGCACGGTCGCCTCGAGCACGCCTGCCGCCAGTCCGCGCCACCCGGCGTGCGCGCCCGCGACCACCGTGCCGCGGCGGTCGGCGAAGAGCACCGGCATGCAATCGGCCGCGCGCACCGCGATGGCGACGCCGGCATCGCGCACGACGGCGGCGTCGGCCTCCGGCGGCGAGTCGAGGGCTTCGGCACGGTTGCGCGTGCCGATCTCGACGACGCGCGCGCCGTGGACCTGCCGGAGGTAGACCGGCGGCGAAGGCAGGAGCGACGCGAGGAGCGCGCGGTCCACGCGGACGGCCGCGGGACGCGCACCATCGTCCGCGCGCGCAGGCCCGGGATCGAAACTTCCGGCGCTCCCGCCGGTTCGGGTCGTGGACAGCGCCACCACCTCGTCCGGCGTGTCCCAGTCCGGAACGATCCAGTCGAGGCCGAGTGCCGCAAGACGCGAGCGGAGGCCGTCGCGGGCCGTCATCGCCGCCCGGCTTCCTGCCGCACGGTGTCGAGCAGCGCGGCGAAGTCGGCGGGCAGCGGCGACTCGAACGACCGCGTCCGCCGCGTGAGCGGATGCACGAAAGCGAGTGCGCGCGCGTGCAGCGCCTGGCGTCCGAACGGCGGAACGCCGATCGTGGCGCGGCGGGAGCCATAGTCGGGATCGCCGACCAGCGGGTGCCCGATCGCCTCGAGGTGCACGCGGATCTGGTGCGTGCGGCCCGTGTCGAGCGAGCAGCGCACGAGCGTCGTCGCGCCGAAGCGCTCGATCGGCACGACGCCGGTGCGCGCCTCCTTGCCGCGTTCGACCACCGCCATCGAGGTCCGGCGAACCGGGTGGCGTCCGATCGCCGCGTCGATGGTGACCGGCTTCACGAGGTCTCCGCGCACCAGCGCGAGGTAGTCGCGCTTCACGCTGCGCGCGGCGAGCTGCCGCACGAGATCGGTCTGGGCGGACGGCGTGCGCGCCACGACCAGGAGGCCGCTCGTGTCCTTGTCGAGGCGATGGACGATGCCCGCGCGCGCGACCCGCGCGAGCGCCGGATCGCGGTGCAAGAGCGCGTTCAGGAGCGTGCCGTCACGGTTGCCCGCGCCGGGGTGCACGACGAGTCCGGCCGGCTTGTCGATCACGAACACCGCGGCGTCCTCGTGCACGATCGCGAGGTCGATCGCCTGCGGCGCATCGGCGAGCGGCTCGGCATCCTCGCCGGGATCCACGTCGATGCGCTCGCCGCCGGCGAGCCTGCGCCGCGGCGGCGCGACCGCGCCGTCGACGGTCACCCGTCCGGCCTCGATCCAGCCTTTGAGCCGGCTGCGCGAATGCTCGGGCAGCAACTGCGCGAGCGCCTGGTCGAGGCGCAGGCCCGCGCACGCCGCCGGAACGACCTGCGCGAAGCGGGCCGCGCCCTGCGGTCGGCTATACTTGTCGCTCTCCACGACGCCGCGTTTCCCGACCGATGTCCGTCCTCGTCCGCACGATCGCGACCGTGCTCGCGGCCGCCTTCCTCGCGGCCGGCTGCAGCCTGTTCCCGTCCGACAAGGACGAGACCGCTGGCTGGACGCCGGAGCGCATCTACAAGTCGGCGCACGACGCGATGATAGAGGGAAATTATACGCGCGCGGTCAAGCTTTTCGAGTCGCTCGAGGCGCGGTTTCCCTACGGACGCTACGCGCAGCAGGCGATGCTCGAGGGAGCCTACGCGAACTACCGCGCGAACGAGACCGCGGCCGCGATCTCGGCACTCGACCGGTTCATCCGCACCTACCCGAATCACCCCAATGTCGACTACGCCTACTACCTGAAGGGCATCGTCAACTTCCGCGAGGACCAGGGGATGTTCGGCTACGTCTACGAGTTCGAGCTCTCCGAGCGCGACCCGAAGCTCATGAAGGACGCATTCGCGGCGTTCAAGGAACTGGTGGCGAAGTTCCCCGACAGCCGATACGCCGAGGATGCGAAACAGCGGCTGGTCTACCTGACCAACGCGCTGTCGATGTACGAGGTGCACGTCGCGCGCTACTACTACAACCGGGGCGCTTACGTCGCGGCCGCGGGCCGCGCGCAGCAGTCGCTGGTGAACTACCCTCGCACGCCGGCGAACGAGCACGCGCTCGACGTGCTGTGGCGCTCCTACGACAAGCTCGGCCTGGTCCAGCTTCGCGACGACACGAAGGCCATCCTGGCGCGCACCTATCCGCAGAGTCCCTATCTCGTCGGCATTCCCACGAAGCCCTGGTACAAGTTCTGGGGCAGCGACATCTACAGCGGGGTCGACACCGGCACCGACGCGGGCGCCGAGGTCGCGAAGCCGTGGTGGAAGTGGTGGTGATCAGGGATCAGGAGTCAGAAGACAGGGAACAGACGCGGCCGCGATTCCGGCTGCGGCGCATTGAGCGCCGATCGACCGTCGAGTCGGAACGAAGACGCCGCCGCGCTCGATGCGCGGTTACGAAAGACTCCGGACCTCTGTCTTCTGACTCCTGTCATCTGCCTTCGGACTCCTGACCGCTGGCGCCGAAGAACGCAACCGCCTCCGCGATCTCGCGCGTGCGCCTCATCGGCGGCAGCGATCTCCACAGCGTCTTGCCGTAGGGCTTGTCGACCAGCCGCGGGTCGCCGATCATCAGCACGCCGCGGTCGGTCTCGGTGCGGATCAGCCGCCCGGCGCCCTGTTTCAGGCTGATCGCCGCCTGCGGGAGCTGCCAGTCGCGGAACGGGTTGCCGCCGTCGTCGCGCAACTGCTTGAGGCGCGCGGCAAGGAGCGGATCGTCGGGTGGCGCGAACGGCAGCTTGTCGATCACCACCACCGACAGCGCGTCGCCGGCGACGTCGACGCCTTCCCAGAAGCTCGCGCTGCCCAGAAGCACCGCGTTGCCGGCGCGGCGGAAGCGTTCGAGCAGTTCGGTCCTCGACCCTTCCCCCTGGACCAGCAGCGGGCCGTCGACGCCGACGCCCGGCAGCGCCGCCGCGAGGCGTTCGCGCGCCCGTGCGAGCGCGCGCAGCGTGGTGAAGAGCAGGA
>JADLBN010000156.1 GCA_020847675.1 Burkholderiales bacterium
CCGACGATCTGCGGCATCGCGGTCGCGACGATCGTGACCTCGACCGCGGTCATGAACAGCGCGAGCATCGCGCAGCCCAGCACGAGCGACCTGCGCGAGTGTCCGATCAAGCGACGCGCCCCCGAACGCGAACGAGGGACGGGGCGCGCGCGTCGGTGTCTGTCCGAGTCATCGTGAGGATCCGGCACTCCCGCGCCAAGGCGCCGGGAGCCGTTGCGGCACCCGGGCGGCGCAACCGAACGCCGATCCGGACTGCGGGGCCGTTATCGCAACAGGCTCACACTACACCACGTTGCCTCCGGGCTCGACCGACGAAGCCCGGCGGACTCGCCGGCGCCACGACGCCTCCGCCGCCGCGAACGACCGCGGCACCGGTCAAGGCTGCGTCGCGTCCGCGCCCGTCGCCCGCCCGGTGTGTGCTTCGACGAGCCTGCGCCGCAGGAGCTTCCCGGTCGGGCCGCGAGGCAGGCTGTCGATGGCGCACAGCCACAGCGGGCGCTGGTGCGGCGACAGCGTCGCAGCATGGGCTTCGAGCTGGACTTGCGCGCGCGCGGCATCCGACGCCACGTAGTAGTACGCGACAGCGTCGATGCCGTCGCTGTCGGGTACGCACACCGCCGCGCCCTCCGTGACGGCAGGCGCATGCGCGGCGAGTTGTTCGCCGAGTTCGATCAGGTTGACCCAGCGCCCGCGAATGCGGACCAGCGAGTCCTCGCGGCCGGCGAATTGCCAGCGGCCCCGGTCGTCGCGCTGCCACAGGTCGGCCGGGCAGAACGCGCCGTCGCGGAACGCTTCGGCCTGCGCCTGCGGCCGGTCGAGATAGCCCAGCGCGAGCGTCCGCGAGCGGATCAGGAGTCGCGTCGGCACCCCCGGCGGCACGTCGTCGAGCGGCCGCACTTCGACGCCCGGCGAAGGCAGGAACCCCTGCCCGTCGAGCGAGAGCATCACCAGCACCAGCGTCTCCGAAGCGCCGTAGCCGTTGGCAATCGGCGGGCCGCCTTGCTCGAGCCAGCCGTCGCGCACCTGCGGAGGCAGCGACTCCCCCGCGGAAACGCACAGCCGGACCCCGGCTGCGGCAATACCGGCTGCCAGGTCGTCGTGCAGCAGATCGCGGTAGAGCGAGGGCACGGTGAACAGCACGGTCGGCCGCGTGCGTTCGACCATCGCCGCGACGCTTCTGGCGTTGGGCCACTGCGCGTCGAGGATCAGCGTGGCGCCCAAGCGCAGCCCCGCGAGCAGCAGGTTGGCGAGCGGGTACACGAAGAACAGGCGCGAGCTCGCGTAGAGACGGTCGCCCGCGGTGATGCCGAGGCCTTCCGCCGAAACGCGCGCGATCTCGCGCAGGCTGCGGTGCGCGTGCACGACCGCCTTGGGCTTGCCTGCCGTGCCCGACGAGTGCGCCCAGAACGCCGGGGCCTCTTCGGGCACACGCACGGCCGCGATGGGCTCCGAAGCAGCGACGGCGCGACGCGCCTCGTGGACGATCTGGACACGGGAGCGCCACGGCTCGGGCGTGTCGTCCGCCGACTCGGCCACGATGACGTCGAAGCCCGCCTCGTCGAGGACGTAGCGCCACTCGGAAGCCGGGATCTTCGGGTTGACGCCGACGGCGATGGCGCCCGCCCAGATCGCGCCGAGCCACGCGACGACCCAGTCGAAGCCGTCGGGCAACTTGACCGCCACCCGGTCGCCCGTTCCCACGCCGCGCGCCCGCCACAGCGCAGCAGCGCGCGCGACGCGGTCGCGAAGCTCGCCGTAACTCATGCGCCTGCCGTCGCACTCGATCGCGATCGACGTGTCGGCGTGCCCGGCGAGCAGGAGTTCCGCGCCATTGAGCGACGCGCCGTCCGGCACCGCCTCGGCGCCGTAGAGTCCCGGCCGGTTCTGACGCCAGCGCACGAGTTCGGCGGTCAGCATCTGCGCGTGCTCGCGCTCCTCGGCGGCCAGTTCCTCGTAGAGGCGCCGTTCGAGCGTGCCATCCGGCAGCGCGCGGGCACGCTCCGCGAACTGGTCGGCGGCGCGCTTCTCGAACCCGATGGCGATGCGCAGCAGGTCCTCCGGACCGTCGATCCGACCATCGACGCCGGCGAAGAGCGCAACCGTCTCCATGCGAAACGACTCCGGCGGATCGGGCACGTCGACGTGGTAGCGGCGCGCGAGCGTCTCCATGTGCTCGCCTTCCATCACGGCGAAGCGGCGGAAGAGCGCGCGCAGCGTCTCGTTCGCGCAGTCGGCGGCCGCCCGCTGGTAGAACGCGCGCCCCCCGAGTTCGATCTCGAACGCGGCGCGCACGGCAGCGAGCGCCCGGTCCTCCTTCCCCACTTCCGCGGCGGCCGCGCCAGCGTCGCGCAGCGCGAGCGCGCCGCCGCACTGCGGGCAGCGGCCGTAAGGGAACGCGAAACCCTCGCTCACTTTCCCGCACCCGCCGCACTGCCATTGCACGCCGGCGCCAGCGCAGCAGATGTACGGGCCGTCTTCGTCGTCGTCGAGCGGCTGGTGGCACTTCGGGCACAGCATGGCGCGCGCTCCTCTTCTGTCCGTCACGCCGGCCGCTTCGCCGGAAGCGGCTCGGGCGGC
>JADLBN010000157.1 GCA_020847675.1 Burkholderiales bacterium
GCCGGCGCGCGCCGCCATGCCGAGGCCGTCGCCGGTGTTGATGAAGGCGTTGGTCGACGCCGCGAAGATGCGTCCGGCGCCGCCGGTCGCGAACACGGTCACCTTCGCCTGCAGGATCGAGACCTCGCCGGTCTCCATCTCGAGCGCCACCACGCCCAGCACCTCGCCCTCGGGCCCGCGCACCAGGTCGAGCGCCATCCACTCGACCAGGAACTGCGTGTGCGAGCGCACGTTGCGCTGGTAGAGCGTGTGCAGCATCGCGTGGCCGGTGCGGTCGGCCGCCGCACAGGCGCGCTGCACCGCCTTCTCGCCGAAGTTCGCCGAGTGCCCGCCGAACGGCCGCTGGTAGATCGTCCCGTCCGGGTTGCGGTCGAACGGCATCCCGAAGTGCTCGAGCTCGTAGACCACCCGCGGGGCCATCCGGCACATGAACTCGATCGCGTCCTGGTCCCCGAGCCAGTCGGAGCCCTTGATCGTGTCGTACATGTGCCACAGCCAGTGGTCCTCGCTCATGTTGCCGAGCGAGGCGCCGATGCCGCCCTGCGCCGCCACCGTGTGCGAGCGCGTCGGGAACACCTTCGACAGCACCGCAACGCGAAGGCCAGCCTGCGCGAGCTGCAGCGAAGCCCGCATGCCCGCGCCGCCGGCGCCGACGATGAGGGCGTCGAAACGGTGGACGGCCGGGCTCACGCGGTCCCCCACAGCACCTGCACCGTCCAGCCGAGGTAGGCGACCAGGAGCGCGATCACCGCGCACTGGAACGCGAGACGCAGCCACACCGGCTTCAGGTAGTCCATCGCGATGTTGCGCACGCCGACCCAGGCGTGCCACAGCAGCGCGACCATGAACAGGAACGAGGCGAGACGGAACACGGTCGACGACCACAGCGCCTTCCAGCTCGCGTGGTCGAAGCCGCCGTTCCACAGGAGCGCCCCGAGGAACAGGACGAGCCACAGCGCCATGATCACCGCGGTGACGCGCTGCGCGAGCCAGTCGCGCAGTCCGTAGTGCGCGCCGACGACGTGCTTGGCCTTGAGGTTCACCATGTGCGGATCGCGATCGAGAGCGTGACGAGCAGTGCCAGCACGAGGACGACGGCGGCCGAGCGACGCGCGGGCGCGAGCGCGATGCCGATGTGGAGATCGAGGAACAGGTGGCGGATGCCCGCGAACAGGTGGTGCAGCGTCGCCCACAGGAGCCCGAGCGCCGCAAGCTTCGCGAGCGGATGCGCGACGATCGCGGCAAACGAGGCGTAGGCCTCCGGCGAGCCCAGGCTCGCCTGCAGACCCCACAGCGCGAGCGGGATGCCGGCGAGGAACAGGAGCGCGCCGCTCACGCGGTGCAGGAACGAAACGACCGCCGGGATCGGCTGGCGGATCGCCAGGAGGTCGAGGTACACCGGTCGCGGCCGGCCGGCGGACGGTTGCGCCTTCGCCATGGTCAGGAGGCCGCCTTCCGCGATGCGAGGACGGTGGACCGGGGCACTGAGTTCGGGAATGAGTGCATGGGTTCGGGTGCCGGGCACCGCATTCCGCGGGTGCCCGGACGCCCGGGGAATCGCTGCGGCCGGCGTCGTTGTCGTGCGCGACGCACAATTATAGCGAAATCCCGCGCCGCGTTGTCGCAGGCGCGCGGTGCGCTCCCGCGAGCGCCCGGCGCGGACGCTCGCAACGAACGCGTCGCCGGCGTCAGCCGAGGTCGTTCAGGTAGTGGCAGCGCGCGGTGGCGCACAACCCTCGCCGCAGTTCGACCGGACGCTCGCCGTAGGTCGTGGTCACGCGCTCCACCGCGATGAGCGGCGTGCCGGGTTCGACAGCGAGCAGCGCCGCGCTCGCGGGGTCGGCAGCGATCGCCTTGAGCGTCTCGCGCGCCTTGAGCATCCTGACGCCGAACCCGGTCTCGAACAGCCCGTACATCGACCCGCGATAGGCCTCGACGCGATCCTTCGTCAGACCGCGGAACAGCGTTCCCGGCAGCGTGATCTCGTCGAGCACGGCCGGAGCGCCGGCCAGGTCGAGCACGCGACGCAGCACGATGACCCCCTCTCCGGCCCGCAGGCCGAGGTGGCGCGAAGCCTCGACGCCGGCCTTCGAGCGGCGCACGTCGATCAACCGGCTGCCCGGATACTCGTCGACGCCGTCGTCGCGGCGGATGCGCAGGAACCGCGGCACCGAGACACGCTCCTCGGTGTGGGTCGCGACGAAGGTTCCCTTTCCCTGCCGGCGGACCACCAGGTTCTCGTCGGCGAGCGCGTCGACGGCCCGCCGGGCGGTCCCCTGCGACACGCGGTAGCGCGCGGCGAGTTCGGGTTCCGGGGGAATGGCCTCGCCGGGCTTCCACGCGCCCGATTCGAGTTCGCGCACGATCAGGTCGCGGATCTGGCGCCAGAGGGGCCGGAAGGTCGGGGCGGTGGTCATCGGCGGGTCGCCCGCGCCGTCGGTGGCGCGGAAGTCCTGTGTCTTATATCAGTTATAGGACACGATTGACACCCCCTCCCGCAGCGCCTAGAATGAACACGTTTCCGGACCGGTCCGCCAACGCATCATGTTGCACCGCACAGTCCGCCCCGGGACACGCCACCCCGAGATCCCCAGGAGTCCTCGATGAAAGAACCCGTCCGCGTCGCCGTGACCGGCGCCGCCGGCCAGATCGGCTACAGCCTCTTGTTCCGCATCGCCTCCGGCGAAATGCTCGGCCGCGACCAGCCGGTCATCCTCCAGCTGCTCGAAGTGCCGGTCGACAAGCCGCAGGCGGCGCTCAAGGGCGTCATGATGGAACTCGAGGACTGCGCGTTCCCGCTCCTCGCCGGGATGTCCGGCAGCGGCGACCCGAAGGTCGCCTTCAAGGATGCGCAGGTTGCGATGCTGGTCGGCGCGCGCCCGCGCGGCCCCGGCATGGAGCGCAAGGACCTCCTGCTCGAGAACGCGAAGATCTTCATCGAGCAGGGCCGCGCCCTCGACGCCGTGGCTTCGCGCGGGATCAAGGTGCTGGTCGTCGGCAACCCGGCGAACACCAACGCCTACATCGCGACGAAGTCGGCACCATCGCTCCCGAGGACGGCGTTCACCGCGATGCTGCGCCTCGACCACAACCGGGCGCTCTCGCAGGTCGCCGCGAAGGCCGGCAAGCCGGTCGGCGCGGTCGAGAAGATGGTCGTGTGGGGCAACCACTCGCCGACGATGTACGCCGACTACCGCTTCGCGACCGTCGACGGCAAGTCGGTGAAGGACCTGATCGCCGACGAGGCCTGGAACCGCGACACGTTCCTGCCCAAGGTGGGCAAGCGCGGTGCCGCGATCATCGAAGCGCGCGGACTCTCGTCGGCCGCGTCGGCGGCCAACGCCGCGATCGACCACGTTCGCGACTGGGTGCTGGGCTCGCACGGCAAGTGGGTGACGATGGGCATCCCGTCCGACGGCAGCTACGGCATCCCGAAAGACGTGATGTACGGTTTCCCCGTCACCACCGCGAACGGCGCCTACACGCTCGTTCAGGGCCTGCCGATCGACGAGTTCTCGCGCGAGCGCATGAACCTCACGCTGAAGGAACTGGAGGAGGAGCGCGCGGGAGTGGCCTCGCTCCTCGCCTGAGCGCCGGAGAACGAGCGGCCATGACCCCCGGATCCCGGTTCCGCGAAGCGCTCCGCCAGGAGGCGCCGCTGCAGGTGCCGGGAGCCATCTGCGCCTATCACGCGATCCTCGCGCAGAAGAGCGGGTTCCGGGCGATCTACCTGTCCGGCGGAGGCGTCGCCGCCGGATCGCTCGGGATGCCGGACCTCGGCATCTCCAATCTCGACGACGTGCTGGTCGACGTCCGGCGCATCACCGACGTCTGCCCGCTGCCCCTCCTGGTCGACGTCGACACCGGATTCGGTGCCTCGGCGTTCAACATCGCGCGCACCGTGCGATCGCTCGAGAAGGCCGGCGCCGCCGCGATGCACATCGAGGACCAGGTCGGCGCCAAGCGCTGCGGCCACCGGCCCGGCAAGGCGATCGTCACCCGGGAGGAGATGGCCGATCGCGTGAAGGCCGCGGTCGACGCGCGTACCGACCCCTCGTTCGCGGTCATGGCACGCACCGACGCGCTCGCGGTCGAGGGGCTTCAGGCGGCGATCGACCGCGCCTGCGCCTGCGTCGAAGCCGGCGCCGACATGATCTTTCCCGAGGCGATGACCGACCTTTCGATGTACCGGACGTTCGTCGAGGCCGTGAAGGTGCCGGTCCTCGCGAACATCACCGAGTTCGGTTCGACGCCCCTCTACACGGTGGAGGAACTCGCCGGCGCGGGTGTCGCGATCGCGCTCTACCCGCTCTCGGCCTTCCGCGCGATGAACGCCGCGGCGCTCGACGTCTACCGGCACCTGCGCGCGGACGGGACCCAGCAGGCGGTCGTCGGCCGGATGCAGACCCGCGCCGACCTCTACGAGTTTCTCGGCTACCACGACTACGAGCGCAGGCTCGACCTCCTGTTCGCCGCGAAGGCGCAGCGATGATGCGCCGTTCCCGTCCGCTCGCGCGGGACGCCCGCGGACCGTCAACCCTCGATCACGACCCCCGACCCGCCTGATCCCATGACCGAAGCCGCCGTCGTCCCGAAGCCCAAGAAGTCGGTCGCGCTCTCCGGCGTGCCCGCCGGCAACACCGCGCTGTGCACGGTGGGCCGCGCAGGGAACGACCTGTCCTACCGCGGCTACGACATCCTCGACATCGCGGACGCGAGCGAGTTCGAGGAGATCGCGTACCTGCTTGTCCACGGCAAGCTGCCGAACCGCGCGGAACTCGAGAGCTACAAGCGCAAGCTCAAGTCGCTGCGCGGGCTGCCCACGCCGGTCCGCGCGGTCCTGGAGGCGCTCCCCGCCGGCGCGCACCCGATGGACGTCATGCGCACCGGGTGTTCGGCGCTCGGCTGCACGATGCCCGAGAAGGACGACCACGCCGACCCGGGGGCGCGCGACATCGCAGACCGCCTCGTCGCTTCGTTCGGCTCGATGCTGCTCTACTGGTATCACTGGACGCACAACGGCCGCCGGATCGACGTCGAGACCGACGACGACTCGGTCGGCGGGCATTTCCTGCACCTCTTGCACGGGGCCAGACCGCCGGAGCTGTGGGTCAAGGCGATGCACACCTCGCTCAACCTCTACGCCGAGCACGAGTTCAACGCGTCGACCTTCGCCGCGCGCGTCATCGCCGGGACCGGCTCGGACCTCTATTCGTGCATCACCGGCGCCATCGGCGCGCTGCGCGGCCCCAAGCACGGCGGCGCGAACGAAATGGCGTTCGACGTGCAGAACCGCTACGTGACGCCCGACGAGGCGGAAGACGACGTGCGCAGGCGCGTCGAGGCGAAACAGGTGATCATCGGCTTCGGCCACCCGGTCTACACGATCGCCGACCCGCGCAACAAGGTGATCAAGGAAGTAGCGAGGCGGCTCTCCGAAGCCTCGCGCAACACCAAGCTCTTCCGCATCGCCGACCGGCTCGAGACGGTGATGTGGGACGCCAAGCGGATGTTTGCGAACCTCGACTGGTACTCCGCGGTCAGCTACCACATGATGGGCGTCCCGACCGCGATGTTCACGCCGCTGTTCGTGATCTCGCGCACCACCGGCTGGTCCGCCCACGTGATCGAGCAGCGCAACGACGGCAAGATCATCCGGCCGTCGGCCAACTACACCGGCCCCGACGACCGCCCGTTCGTTCCGATAGGAGAGCGCCCATGAAGCCCACGCGACTGTTCGCCGCCGCCCTCTTCGCCTGCACCGCCGCTGCGCCCGCGTTCGCGCTCAACGCCAATCCCCACGCGAGCGCCTTCGTCGTGCTCTACCAGTGCGACGGCGGCGACTGGCTCGCGGTCGGCTATCCGGCGCCCTTCGCCGCGGGCAGCGAACCCGCCGCGCGACTGTCCTGGAATGGATCCACGGTCCTGATGTCGCATGCCCGCTCGGGTTCGGGGGTGCGCTACATCAACCGGGATGCCGACCTCGAGTGGCGGACCAAGGGCCGCGAGGGGTCGATGTTCCGGCTGTCCGACCACTCGACCATCCTCGCCAACTGCCGCGAAGGCTGAAACTCGCCACCGACGCCAACCAACCTGAAACGGCGCCCGATGCGCCGCCCCAGGAAGCGCCACCGCCTCTGACACCTGACTTCTGACTTCTGACTTCCGATGCCTGCCAGCAACGTCCGCCCCAAACCCGACCAGGTCCTGGTCGACATCGCCGACTACGTCACCCGGACGAAGATCAGGAGCGACCTCGCGTACGAGACCGCGAGCCACTGCCTGATCGACACGCTGGGCTGCGGCTTCGAGTCGCTCGAGTACCCGGCCTGCACCAAGCTCCTCGGCCCGATCGTCCCCGGCACCGTGGTCCCCAACGGCGCGAAGGTCCCGGGCACGCCCTACCAGCTCGACCCGGTGCAGGCCGCCTTCAACCTGGGCGCGATGATCCGCTGGCTCGACTTCAACGACACCTGGCTCGCCGCCGAGTGGGGGCATCCCTCCGACAACCTCGGCGGCATCCTGATGACCGCCGACTGGCTGTCCCGCAACGCGGTCGCTGCCGGGAAACCGCCGCTCACGATGCGCGACGTGCTGACCGCGATGATCCGCGCGCACGAGATCCAGGGCTGCCTCGCGCTCGAGAACTCGTTCAACAAGGTGGGCCTCGACCACGTCGTTCTGGTCAAGGTCGCCTCGACCGCGGTCGTCGCGGCGATGATGGGACTCGCGCACGACGAGATCGTCAACGCGGTCTCGCTCGCCTTCGTCGACGGACAGTCGCTGCGCACCTATCGCCACGCCCCCAATACCGGCTCGCGAAAGAGCTGGGCCGCCGGCGACGCCACCTCGCGCGCGGTGCGCCTCGCGCTCATCGCGAAGACCGGCGAGATGGGCTATCCGTCGGTGCTGACCGCGAAGACCTGGGGCTTCTACGACGTGCTCTTCAAGGGCAAGCCGTTCGCGTTCCAGCGTCCCTACGCGAGCTACGTGATGGAGAACGTGCTGTTCAAGATCAGCTTCCCGGCCGAGTTCCACTCGCAGACCGCGGTCGAGGCGGCGATGACGCTCCACCGCGAGCTCGCGAAGCTCGGCAAGTCCTCCGACGACGTGAAGAAGATCACGATCCGCACCCACGAGGCCTGCATCCGCATCATCGACAAGAAGGGTCCGCTCGACAACCCGGCCGACCGCGACCACTGCATCCAGTACATGGTCGCCGTCCCGCTGATCTTCGGCCGCCTCACCGCCGCCGACTACGAGGACCGCGTCGCCGCCGACCCGCGCATCGATGCGCTCCGCGCGAAGATCGTCTGCGTCGAGGATCCCGCGTTCACGAAGGACTACCACGACCCGGACAAGCGCTCGATCGCGAACGCGCTCACGGTCGAGCTTTCGGACGGCAGGAAGTTGAAGGAGATCGTCGTCGAGTACCCGATCGGCCACAAGCGCCGGCGCAAGGACGGCATTCCGCTCCTGGTGGAGAAGTTCAAGGTGAACCTCGCGCGCGTGTTCGCACCGAAGCAGGCCGCCGCGATCCTCGAGGCGAGCCTCGACGCGAAGAAGCTCGAGGCGATGGC
The DNA here is from genome assembly GCA_020847675.1 of Burkholderiales bacterium. GTDB lineage: Bacteria > Pseudomonadota > Gammaproteobacteria > Burkholderiales > Casimicrobiaceae > VBCG01. The sequence continues at coordinate 7,581 of JADLBN010000157.1, forward strand.
GGTGCACGAGTATGTCGACCTGATGGTTCGGCCGTGAGACTTCGCTCCGCCTTCGCCTTCGCGCTCGTCCTCGCCGCCCCCGCCGCGGCGCAGGACTATCCGAAGCTCAAGCCCGGACTGTGGGAGATGACCTCGACCACGTCCACGCAGAAGAAGGGCGACCCGCCGCTGCGCACGACGATGTGCCTCGACGAGGCGAGCGCGCGGGAGCTGTACCGCTTCTCGCAGGGCATGATGGAAGGCATGTGCAGCAAGTTCGACGTGAAGCGCTCCGGCAACCGCTGGTCGAGCGAGGCGGTCTGCAAGCTCGGCGACTCGCGCATGGTCGCGCGCTCGACGATGACGCTCTCCGGCGACACCGCGTACACGATCGAAGGTTCGTCCTCGTACGACCCGCCGTTCATGGGCGTCAAGGACGCCACCACGTCGGTGCAGGCGCGTCACGCGGGCCCGTGCAAGCCGGGCCAGAAGCCGGGCGACGTCACCACGCCCGGCGGACAGACCGTCAACATCCTCGCTCCCCGGCCGCCGTCCGGCAAATGACGGCGCCACGAACCCCCGGAAACCCCACCATGGCCTCCAGCAACGATCCGTTCCACGCCCGCAAGTCCTTCGCGCTCGCCTCCGGCGGCACCGGCACGCTCTTTTCGCTCCCCGCACTCGAGGCGGCCGGCGTCGGGAAGATCTCGCGGCTCCCGGTCTCGATCCGGCTCGTCCTCGAAAGCGTGCTGCGCAACTGCGACGGCAGGAAGGTCACCGAGGAGCACGTCCGGCAACTCGCCGGCTGGAAGCCGAACGCGCCGCGGGTCGACGAGATCCCGTTCATCGTCGCGCGCGTCGTTCTGCAGGACTTCACCGGCGTGCCGCTCCTCGCCGACCTCGCGGCGATGCGCAACGTCGCGCACGACCTCGGGCGCAACCCGAAGACGATCGAGCCCCTGGTCCCGGTCGACCTCGTCGTCGACCACTCGGTGATGATCGACCACTACGGCTCGAAGGACGCGCTCGACCTCAACATGAAGCTCGAGTTCAGGCGCAACGCCGAGCGCTACCAGTTCATGAAGTGGGGCATGCAGGCGTTCGACACCTTCAAGGTGGTGCCGCCGGGCATCGGCATCGTCCACCAGGTGAACCTCGAGTACCTCGCGCGCGGCGTGCACGAGAAGGACGGCGTCACCTATCCGGACACGCTGGTCGGGACCGACAGCCACACCACGATGATCAACGGCATCGGCGTGGTCGGCTGGGGCGTGGGCGGCATCGAGGCCGAGGCGGGGATGCTGGGCCAGCCGGTCTACTTCCTGACCCCCGACGTGGTCGGCGTGGAGCTCAGGGGCAAGCTCGGCGAAGGCATCACCGCCACCGACCTCGTGCTGAGCGTCACCGAGATGCTGCGCCGGGAGAAGGTCGTCGGCAAGTTCGTCGAGTTCTTCGGCGAAGGCACCGCGTCGCTCGCGGTTCCCGACCGCGCGACGATCGGCAACATGGCGCCCGAGTACGGCGCGACGATGGGCTTCTTCCCGGTCGACGCCGCGACCGTCGACTACCTCCGCGCGACCGGCCGCACCGACGCCGAGATCGACCGCTTCGAGTCCTACTTCAAGGCGCAGAAGCTCTGGGGCGTCCCGAAGGCCGGCGAGATCGACTACTCGAAGGTGGTCACGCTCGACCTCGCGACCATCAGGCCTTCGCTCGCGGGACCGAAGCGCCCGCAGGACCGCATCGAGATGCCTGCGATGAAGTCGACCTTCGCTTCGCTGTTCTCGAAACCGGTGACCGAGAACGGCTTCGCGAAGAAGCCGGGCGACCTGGCGAGGCGCGTGAAGACCACCGACGGCGTCGAACTCGGCCACGGCGACGTGCTGATCGCCGCGATCACCTCGTGCACCAACACGTCGAACCCCGGCGTGCTGCTCGCCGCCGGCCTCCTCGCGAAGAAGGCGGTCGAGAAGGGCCTCAAGGTCAAGCCGCACATCAAGACCTCGCTCGCGCCCGGCTCGCGCGTGGTCACCGACTACCTGACCAAGGCCGGACTCCTGCCCTACCTCGCGAAGCTCGGCTTCGACGTCGCGGCCTACGGCTGCACGACCTGCATCGGCAACGCCGGCGACCTCCGGCCCTCGTTCAACGAGGCGATCGTCGCCAACGACCTCGTCTGCGCCGCCGTCCTCTCGGGCAACCGCAACTTCGAGGCGCGCATCCATCCGAACCTCAAGGCGAACTTCCTCGCCTCGCCCCCGCTGGTCGTCGCCTACGCGATCGCCGGCACCGTGCTCGTCGACCTCGCGCACGAGCCGCTCGGCACCGGCAGCGACGGCAAGCCGGTCATGCTGAAGGACCTCTGGCCCGGCTCGCACGAGATCGCGGCGATGATGCCGTACGCGCGCGACCCGGCGGTGTTCCGCAGGCTCTACGGCGACCTCGCGAACGCGACGCCGCTGTGGAAGGAGGTGACGGGTGCCCGCGGGCAGGTCTACGACTGGCCGGGCTCGACCTACATCGCGAAACCGCCGTTCTTCGAGGGCTTCACCGTCGAGCCGCCCGGCCGGGCCGCCGACGCGATCCGCGGCGCGCGCGCTCTCGGCATCTTCGGCGACTCGGTCACGACCGACCACA
>JADLBN010000158.1 GCA_020847675.1 Burkholderiales bacterium
AAGGCCTTCATGGTCCGCAACAACGCGGCGATCATGGCGGGGCTGTTCCTCTTCTTCGGCGTCAAGCTGCTCGTCGACGGCGTCAGGGGCCTCGTCGGATAAGCCGCGGGCGCGCGCAGGCCGGCCTTCACGGTACGCTGAGGCATACCGCCCGAGCGCGTCCCCGCGATCGAGGTTATGCTGCTGCTCGAGGACACGAACGCCCCGGGCACGATCTTCGGCAGCGTGATCGCCTCGCACATCGACCTCGCCTCGGCCGTCGGGGTGCGCAAGGCGGCGCCGCATCGCTTCGTCACGATGACGGACGGGAAATCCGACGCCGGCATGGAAGGCGCGGAGTGCCCGATTGCGCGATGAAGGCAAGAGCCGGAGGGTTGGAAGGGGTCGAGGAATCTGCGGTCGGAACGCGCGCGACCTGACGGAGTCGCCGATGCTTGTCTGCATCACCTGCCAGTGGCGGCCGGACAAGAAGGAGGGCCTCGGCGTCCTGCTGCGGCGCGCGCTCGACGCTGGCAAGGCTGCGGGCCTCGGCGCTCCGGCGATCGATTTCAGGGCCAGCGAGGTGGCGATCGGCAAGGCGTCGGCCATCGCCCGGGTCGTGAAGCGCTATCCGGAACTCGCGCCTCTGCGCAGCGCCACCGCGGCCGGCGCACTCCCGGGAGGCGAGTCGTTGATGTCGCAGCGCGACGTACCCTCGCCGCTCACCGAGGAACTGCTGCTTGCCGTGGCCGACGGTATCCCGCGCTCATGGGCGCTCCAGAGCGTGAGCGTCGCGCTCCATTGGCCCGTGTTCGGTGCGCTCGCCGGACTTCCCACCGGACTGATGTTGAACGACATGGCGTGGATCAGCGGACGCAGGCGGGTGCTCGCGGGCGTTGCCGTGGTGGAAGCCGAACCGGCCGCCCGAGAGATCGTCCTTCCGCCCGCCGTCGCCGCGGTGTTCGGCGCTTTCGGCAAGCCGGCGGGCAGGACGCAGCAGACGGTCGCCGCGCCGGGCACCGAACGCTCCGGTCCGCCGCCGGGGTTCGACGAGGTGTTCGCGCGCCACCGTGCGGCGATGGTCGCGCGGATCGCGACGCTGCCTCATGCGCTTGCGACCGACGTGCGCGGCGAACCGGCAGGACCGAAGAAACCGGCGCTCGAGGCCGCGTTCACGCCGATGGGCTACAGCTGCCGCGGCGGGACGGGCGAGTTCACGCTGTCGCGGCGCACGGCGGGGAATCTCGTCGTGCAACTCGACATCGACGTCGGGACCTGGAGCAACCGTTACCTGGGGACCATGACCCTCCACGCCCCGGCGTGGAAGGTGGGAATGAAACTCCTGCTCGCGCCCGGCAGCGACGAGGTGCCGATCGCCGGCCCGGAAGGGTGGCAGAGAATCGTCGACAACCTCGCGACGCAGGTGGCCGCACTCGACCGCGATTTCGTCCCCGAAGTCGAGGCGCTGCTCGGCCCGGCGCCTGCGTGGCACGAGCGGTCGCCCTGAAGCGGCGGTGGACGGCGCGCCCGTCGGAGGCGAAGTCCGTCGCGCACGTCGACGGGCGGGATGATGTCGCCTTCCGACAACCGTGCCGCTCGCGCACCGACCGCGCAAGCATCAGGGCCGCAGGGCCCGGCTCCCGCAGTCCGGATGCCGAAGCGCGAGACGGTGAGTGCCGCGCCTGACCGGAAGGTCAGAGAATGCCGTGCCGCTCGAACACGTCCTTGAGCTTCGCGCCGCGCGCGAGTTCCTCGCGCGTGCGGTCCTCGCCGGACACCTTGGCGAGCGCGCGCGCGATCGCCTCGGTCTCCAGCCGGCGCGGCACGACGACGACTCCGTCGACGTCGCCGAACACGAGGTCGCCCGGCTCGACGCGCACGCCCGCGCAGTCGACCGGCACGTCGATCGCCACCACCTTGCCGCGGCCCTTCGAGTCGAGCGGCGCGATGCCGCCGTGGAACACCGGGAAGCGGAGTTCGCGGATCATGCGCACGTCGCGCACGAAACCGTCGGTGACGGCGCCCGTTGCGCCGCGGGCGCGCGCGGCGGTGGTGAGGAGTTCTCCCCAGGGCGCGATCCTGCGCGAGCCGCCGCAGCCGAACACCATCACGTCGCCGGCCTCGAGGTCGTCGACGATGCGGATCTCGAGCTCGTAGGGATTCTCGCCGGCGGCGACTCCCGTGACTTCCTCGAAGCGCCCGGTGCGCGCGAAGCCGGCGAGCACGAGGCCGTCGTCGAGGGGACGCATCGAAGGCGCCATCGCCTGCTGCCTCGCGCCGAGTTCGTCGAGCACGTCGGATAGCACGGCGGCGTAGAGCTTCGTCCTCACCGTGTCCAGGAATGCCGGGTTTCCTCGATCCATGGGCCGTTCTCCGTCGGGCGCAGCCTCGGTCGAGGCGCGCAGGCATTCTAGGTGAACCGTGGCAGCGGCGCTCTCGTGCCCGTCGCGTGCCCGGCTTCGCGGGGGGCTCCGCGCCCTTGCCAGCGCAGGACCGGGCTGCATCGCCTCAATGGGAGGCCAGGCGCTCGAGGACCTTGCCGAACGCCTCGACGACCGCCGCCGTGCGGTCCTGCCCGTGCAGGAGCGGCAGGAGCGTCGCCATCGCGCCCAGCGTGGAGCCCAGGAGCTGGCCGAACGAGCGCAGGTCGAACGGGACCACGCGCATGTGTTCGATCCGCTTGAACACCGCGCCGAGGTTCGACTGCTCCGCGAGGTCGCGCAGTTCCTCGCGAGTGGGCAGGGTTTCCTCGCCGTAGAGCCAGCGCTTCTCGATGACGCCGCTGAATTCGGTGACTCTGGCGCGGTACGCGGCGAGGGCGCGCCGGCGCGTGCGGAAGAGCTGCTTGGTGAACATGAAGAGCGGCAGCGTGAACAGGAGCGGTGCGCCCACGACGAATCCGACCACCGGCCCCCACACCGGCATGATCGTGAAGTCGTAGTTCTGGATCACGATCTCGTAGCCGACCGGGGCCGCGACGTTCGACAGTCCGTAGGCGAGGATGAAGAGCGCGAAGCGGCCCTGCGTTTCGCTGACGAACCCGATGCCGCCGGTCAGGTCGGGGTGGGTGGGGTGCAGGTCGAGGCGCGAGCGCGACACGTGGTAGAGGTACCAGATCCACAGCATCGTCTTCCACGACATCCGCAGCCAGACGTAGTTCAGGATCGGCAGCGAGACGCAGAACGCCCACCAGCCCGGAGCCGTAAGCATGCGGCCGTCGGCCACGCCGTGGACGTGCCAGGTCGGCAGCGGCTTGGGTCCGAACTGGGGCACGAGGATCGCGAACGAGATCGCGTAGGCGAGGACCACGCATGCCGCCTCCGGCCAGGGCGAGCGGCGAGCCCGCGCGATGGCCGCGTGGACGCGCTCGATGCGCTCCGCGTCGTCCGCATCGAGGATGCGCGAACGGAAGAACTGGTCGGCCGCCTCCTTCGTGCTGCCGTCGATGATCGCCTCGGCGGCGAGGAAGAGCGGCAGGCCGAGGAAGAACTGCACGTAGGCCGCGAAGTCCGCCGCGAAGTTGGTGGGCGCGAGTTCGCCGCCCACGAGTCCCTGCCGCCAGGCGAGCACCGCAACCGGGACGTAGCAGACGAACCACGCGAGCGCGCAGCGCTTGACGGTGTGGAAGCGCACGTGGCTGCCGAGGCCCAGGGCCGCCCACGCGCGCCGCAGCGCGTCGTCTTCGAACAGCGAGAATGGAATGCGCGGCCGGTCCGAGGGCGCCGACAGTGCGGCTTCGCTGGCGGCGGTCATCTCAGCCCCGCGGCGGGGCGGTTCACGCGCGACCGGAGCGCGAACCGTTGCACGACGCGGGCCGGCAGCATGTGCAGGACGCTCCCGAAGCGAAGCGGAAGGCTCACTCGAACGGACCGCACAGGGTGGACCAGAGGTTGCGGAACTGCTCCTCGGACATCTGGTCCTCGCGCAGCGACACCGGGCCGGAGGACACGAAGCGCCGGAATCCCGCGTAGCCGCCCGTCGCGTTGCGGAAATTGATCTCGCCGCAGGTGACCGGGATCAGCCAGCGGGTGTCGACGAACGCGCCGCGGAAGCGCGCGCTCTCGGGATCCGCGAGTTGCCTCCGCGCGAGTTCTTCGCCCGCGGCGATCGCCCGCGCAGGGTCGAGAGGGCGCTCGGCGCTCGACCCGAGCGGCACGCGCGAGGCGTACGCGTACAGCACCGCGAACGCGACGAGCAGCACCGTCCCGGCCACCCACGGCGCGAAGCGACGCGGCTGCACGGAGGTTGTCATCGGCGGGCGAGGCGGGTGGCCAGA
>JADLBN010000159.1 GCA_020847675.1 Burkholderiales bacterium
ACGACCATCCGCTCGGTGACGCGCACCGATCCGGTCGCCGCCACCCTGCCGACGTCGTTGCGCCCCAGGTCGACGAGCATCACGTGCTCGGCGATCTCCTTCGGATCGGCCAGGAGTTCGGCCGCGAGCGCCTCGTCGGCCTCGCGGTTGCGCCCGCGCGGGCGAGTGCCGGCGATCGGCCGCAGCGTCACGTCGCGCCCTTCCTTGCGCACCAGGATCTCGGGCGAGGCGCCCACCACCTGGAAGTCCCCGAACTCGTAGTGGAACATGTACGGCGACGGGTTGATCGAGCGCAGCGCCCGGTAGAGCGAGATCGCCGGCGCCGCGAACGGACGCGCCATGCGCTGCGAGATCACGACCTGCATGACGTCGCCGGCCGCGATGTACTCCTTCGCGCGCGCCACCGCGGCCTTGAACGGCGCCTCGCCGAACTCGCTCGCGGATTCGGTCCGCGGCATCGCGGACTGGTAGGGAATGGCGACCGGGACCCGCAGCTTCCGGCGCAGTTCGTCGAGCCTCGCGACGCCGCGCGCGTAGGCGTCCGGCGCCTTCGGATCCACGTGAACGATGAGCGAAATGCGGCCCGACAGGTTGTCGACGACCGCGAGTTCCTCGGTCAGCACCAAGAGGAGGTCCGGGACTCCGGCGAGGCCGGGCGTCGGGGGTTTGCCCCCGCCTTCGAGGCGGCGCTCGATGTGGCGCACGGTGTCGTAGCCGAACACCCCCGCGAGCCCGCCGCAGAAGCGAGGCAGGCCCGGCAGCGGCGCCGCGCGAAAGCGCTTCATGAAGCCGCGCACGAACTCGATCGGGTCGCCCTCGTGCCGTTCGACGACCTGTCCGCCTTCGATCACTTCGATCGCCCTGCCGCGCGCCTCGATGCGCGTGCGCGCGGGCAGCCCGATGAACGAATAGCGTCCGAACCGCTCGCCGCCGACGACCGATTCGAGCAGGTAGCTGTCGCGCGTTCCCGCGAGCTTCAGATACAGCGACAACGGCGTGTCGAGGTCGGCGAACGGCGCCTCGACCAGCGGAATGCGGTTCAAGCCTTGCGCGGCGAGCGCGCGGAACTCGTTTTCGGTGAGCATCGTCGACCCCGGGCGACTTGGGCTTCGGTCCTGCTGAGGGGCGTCCTCGGGAGTGCGCGGACGCCGGGCGCGGTGGCGTTCTAGTCGGGGCGCCAGCCGCGCCACGCGCGCGAACGCCACGCAACGAAGCGGAGGCGACGGTCGGCGGCGGATACGAGGCTCATCGGGGTGGCCGCACCGGATGCAGGTGCGGAGACCGGACTATAACAGCATCCGGTGACCGCCCGACGGCGGCTTCGGACCGGAGTCCGGGGAGGCGGCTCGCGGCCGCCCTCCCGGCTGTGTCCGGCGTCAAACCGCCGCAGCGACCTCGGCGCGCATCGCCGCGATCGTCGCGCGGTAGTCCTTTGCGCCGAAGACGGCGCTGCCCGCGACGAAGGTGTCGGCGCCCGCCAGCGCGATCGCGCGGATGTTGTCGACCTTCACGCCGCCGTCGACTTCGAGCAGGATCTCGCGCCCCGATCGCGCACGCTCCGCGTCGATGCGCCGCCGTGCTTCCGCGAGCTTCGCGAGCGTGTGCGGGATGAAGGCCTGTCCCCCGAAGCCCGGATTCACCGCCATCAGCAGCACGAGGTCGAGCTTCGGCAGCGTCCAGTCGAGCCAGTCGAGCGGCGTGGACGGATTGAACACGAGCCCGGGCCGGCAGCCCGATTCGCGGATCAGCGCGATCGTGCGGTCGACGTGCCTCGACGCCTCGGGGTGGAAGCTCACGAAAGTCGCGCCGGCCTTCGCGAAGTCGGGGACGATCCGGTCGACCGGCTCGACCATCAGGTGCACGTCGATCGGGACGCCGGACGCGTGCGGCCGGATCGCCTCGCACACGAGCGGGCCGACCGTGAGGTTCGGGACGTAGTGGTTGTCCATCACGTCGAAATGGACGAGGTCGGCGCCCGCGGCGACGATCGAGCGCACCTCCTCGCCCAGGCGGGCGAAATCGGCGGACAAGAGCGACGGCGCGATCCTGCAGGTTCGGGACATGGCGGCATGGTAGTGTACCGAGCCGGCGATTCGAGGGGCAATGTCCATCGGGCCGGGACTGACGATGGCGGAGGATCCTCGCTACCTGATGCGCATCGAGCCGGTCGTGACCTTCGTGGCCGACCAGTCGGACCCGCCGCGCCAGCAGTTCGTTTTCGCCTACACGATCCGCATCACCAACGTCGGCACGCTCGCCGCGACGCTCGTGTCGCGACACTGGGTCATCACCGACGGCGAGCACCGGGTGCAGGAAGTGCGCGGCGCGGGCGTGGTCGGCCAGCAGCCGACGATCGCGCCGGGCGAGACGTTCGAGTACACGTCGGGCGCGAGCATCGCGACGCCGGTGGGGACGATGCGCGGCAGCTACCAGATGGTCGGGGCGGACGGTCAGGCGTTCGACGCCCCGATCGAGACGTTCACACTGTCGGTTCCGCGCACGCTGCATTAGGAGAGCCGGGCGTGATCCGCGTGGCGCGCTCCCTCGCGCGGAACGATTCCGGAGCGCAGCATCAGGACGAATCGCCGTCCCGCTCACGCTCCCGCTCACGCTCCCGCTTGCGCCGCCGGCGCAACGGCGCCACAGTCCACCAGACAATCCCGACGGCGATCATCAGCGCGACGAACGACTCGAGGTAGATCCATTCCATTGCGGCCTCGCCAGGATTCTCCCATGATCGCCCGCGCCCGCGCCGCGCGACGGCCTTCCGTCCGGGTTCACCCGGGCGTGGCTGCCCTCGCCGCGCTCGTGCTGGTCGCGGGCTGCGTCACGACGCCAGTGCCCGCACCGCCGGTGACGCCGCCGACACCGCCGCCCGCTCCCGAGGCCGCGTCGCTGCCGCCGGTGTTCAGCGCGGCACCCTGGAGTGCGCTCCCCGGCTGGAGCGAAGATCGCGTCGAAGAGGCCTGGCCCGCGTGGCTCGTCTCCTGCCGCGCGCTCCTCGCGCGCGCAGCGAGGCGCGAAGCCTGGCGCGAGCCCTGCGAGGCGGCTGCCGCAGTCGACGCGCGCAACCGCGCCGAGGTGCGCGCGTACTTCGAGTCCCGGTTCACCCCGTGGTCGGTCGCGTTCCCCGACGGGCGGACCGTGGGGCTCGTCACCGGCTACTACGAGCCGCTGCTGCGCGGCAGCAGGACGCGCACCGACGAATTCGCCGTGCCGCTCTACGCGGTGCCCGACGATCTCCTCACCGTCGATCTCGCCTCGCTCTACCCGGAACTCAAGGGCAAACGCGTGCGCGCGCGGGTCGACGGCAAGCGCGTCGTGCCCTACTGGACGCGCGCGCAGATCGAGCGCGGCGCGGCGCAGACCGAAGGCAAGGTGCTCGCGTGGATCGCCGATCCGGTCGACGCGGCGTTCCTGCAGATCCAGGGATCGGGCCGCGTCGAGCTCTCCGACGGCAGCGTGATGCGCGTGGGCTACGCCGACCAGAACGGGCACCCTTACCGCTCGATCGGCCGAGTGCTGATCGAGCGCGGCGAACTCACGCGCGACACCGCGTCGATGCAGGCGATCCGCGCGTGGGGCCGGCGCAACCCCGACAAGCTCGACGAACTCCTCGACCAGAACCCGAGCTACGTGTTCTTCCGCGACGTCCCGCCGCCCGACCCCGGCACGATCGACGCGACGATCGACGGTCCTTTCGGCTCGCTCGGCGTGCCGCTGCTCGCCGGGCGCGCGATCGCGGTGGACGCCCGCGCGATTCCGCTCGGCGCGCCGGTGTTCCTCGCAACCACGCGCCCACTGTCCGACGTGACCCTGGAGCGACTCGTGATGGCGCAGGACACCGGCGGCGCGATCCGCGGCTCGGTGCGCGCGGACTTCTTCTGGGGCTTCGGCGACGAAGCGGGGCGCGAAGCCGGCCGGATGCGGCAGGACGGCAGCCTGTGGCTGCTGTGGCCATCCGGGCACACGCCGCCGAACTGATCGGAATCCGGGCGCGAAATCGGGGACAGACCCCCATTTGTGCGGAGCAGGCCGATGCCGGCTCCGCACAAATGGGGGTCTGGGCGGTCTCAACCCGTCGTTGCAACAGCTGCCTTGAGTGCTTCGTGAGGCGTGAGCCAGTTTAACGTCTCGCGGGGTCGTTCGTTGAGCCGTCGTGCGATCTTGTTCAGCGCGGCCTGGCTGTATCCGGA
>JADLBN010000160.1 GCA_020847675.1 Burkholderiales bacterium
GGGCTGCTCGCGCAGATGCTGCGGGTCGGACCCGCCGAGCGCGAGGAGATCGCCAATCGCGAGTCCGTCGAGCGGATCATCGTCTTCCTCGAGATCCAGAGCCATCGCAAGACGCCGGTCGGGCGCCTGCCCTACGGTCTGCAGAAGCGCGTCGAACTCGCGCGGGCGCTCGCGGCAGAGCCTTCGCTGCTCCTGCTCGACGAGCCGATGGCGGGCATGAACGTCGAGGAGAAGCAGGACATGTGCCGGTTCGTGCTCGACGTGAACGAGCAGTTCGGCACGACGATCGTGCTGATCGAGCACGACATGGGCGTGGTGATGGATATCTCCGACCGCGTCGTGGTGCTCGACTACGGCCGCAAGATCGGCGACGGCCCGCCCGACGAGATCCGCGCGAACAAGGCGGTCATCGACGCCTACCTCGGCGTCGCCCACTGACGCGCCCGGACCCGACGCCCGACCCGACCGCCGGCCACCGCGAACCGCGCGACCACCCGAGTCACCGACCGCCATGACCTTCTTCCTCGAAGTCCTGATCAGCGGCCTGCTCTCCGGCATCATGTATTCGCTGGTGGCATTGGGCTTCGTGCTGATCTACAAGGCGTCGGGCGTGTTCAACTTCGCGCAGGGCGCGATGGTGTTCTTCGCCGCGCTGACCTTCGTCGGCGTGATGGAGCTCGGACTCTCGCCGTGGCTCGCGTTCCCGGTCACGCTCGTCGTGATGATCGTGCTGGGACTCGTCACCGAGCGGTTCGTGCTGCGCCCGCTGGTGAACCAGCCGCAGATCACGCTGTTCATGGCGACGATCGGCCTCTCCTTCTTCATCGAGGGGCTCGCGCAGATGACCTGGGGCGCGGAGGTCCGAGGACTGGACATCGGCCTCGAGGACCTGCCGATCCAGTGGCTGTCGGACCGCTTCGGGATGAGCATCTCGAAGTTCGACCTCGCTGCGGCCGGCATCGCGGCAATCCTCGTCGCGACACTCGCGCTGTTCTTCAACCGCACCCGCATCGGCCGCGCGCTGCGCGCGGTCGCGGACGATCACCAGGCCGCGCTGGCGGTGGGCATCCCGCTGCAGCAGATCTGGGGGATCGTCTGGGGCGTCGCCGGCTTCGTCGCGCTGGTGGCCGGACTCCTGTGGGGGGCGCGCAACGGCGTGCAGTTCGCGCTGACCTTCGTCGCGTTGAAGGCGTTGCCGGTGCTGATCCTCGGCGGCTTCGAGTCGATCCCGGGCGCGATCGTGGGCGGCCTCATCGTCGGCGCGAGCGAGAAGCTCGCCGAGGTCTACCTGGGTCCCAGCGTGGGCGGCGGCATCGAAGGCTGGTTCCCGTACATCCTCGCGCTCCTGTTCCTGCTGGTGCGGCCGGAAGGCCTCTTCGGCGAGAAGATCATCCGCCGGATCTGACCGACCATGTTCTACCGCGAAGCAGGCCAGTTCAAGGCGAGCTACATCGAGGACTCGGCGATCTTCCCGCTGCGGCAGGACCGCATCGGGATCGCCGTGATCCTCGCCGTCGCGTTCGCGGTGGTGCCGTTCGTCGCGACCCCGTACCTGTTCTCCGCGATCCTGATCCCGTTCCTGATCCTCGCGCTCGCGGCGATCGGACTCAACATCCTGACCGGCTACTGCGGGCAGCTCTCGCTCGGCTCCGCGGCGTTCATGGCGATCGGCGCGTTCGCCTCGTACAACTTCATGCTGCGCGTTCCAGGGATGCCGATCCTCGTCGCGTTCGCCGGTGGCGGGCTGATCGCCGCGGCGGTGGGTATCCTGTTCGGGCTGCCGAGCCTGCGCATCCGCGGCTTCTACCTCGCGGTGGCGACGCTCGCCGCGCAGTTCTTCATCGTCTGGTGCCTGTCGAAGGTCGGCTGGTTCTCGAACTACAGCTCGTCGGGCGTGATCACCGCGCAGGAGATCAACATCCTGGGCTACGTGTTCGACACGCCGGTGGAGAAGTACATGCTGGTGCTGACCATCGTCGCCGTGATGGCGCTCGCCGCGAAGAATCTCGCGCGGAGCAACATCGGCCGCTCGTGGATGGCGGTGCGGGACATGGACGTGGCGGCCGAGGTGATCGGCATCCGCCCGATGCGAACCAAGCTCCTGGCGTTCGCGATCAGCTCGTTCTACTGCGGCGTCGCGGGTGCGCTCTTCGCCTACGCGTACCTGGGCACGGTGGAGCCGGAGGCCTACAATCTCGACCTGTCGTTCCGGATCCTGTTCATGATCATCATCGGAGGGGTCGGCACGGTGCTGGGGTCGTTCCTGGGCAGCGCGTTCATCGCGCTCCTGCCGGTGTTCCTGAGCGTGTTCGTCGAGGTCCTCGGATCGACGCTCGGCCTCGACGTGTCGAAGAGCCTGACGTCGAACCTCGAGCTGATGGTGTTCGGGGGCCTCATCATCCTGTTCCTGATCGTCGAGCCGCACGGACTGGCCAGGCTCTGGCAGATCGTCAAGGAGAAGCTGCGGTTGTGGCCGTTCCCCCACTGACGGCGCGCAGCGCCGCCTCGAGTCCAACGCAATCGGCAACCCCGTCGCCCCCGGCCGGTGGCGACCCGCAAGGAGGAGAACCATGAAAGGGAAAGTGAAGTCGGCAATGCTGGGCATCGCGCTCCTGGGCGCTGCGTCCGGCGCCCTCGCGCAGAGCGAGCAGTTCATCCCGGCCCTGTCCTACCGCGTGGGACCCTACGCGGCCGGCGGATCGGGCTACTTCGGTGGAGCGATCGACTACTTCAACCTCGTCAACCTGACCGGCGGCATCAACGGCGTCAAGCTGGTGTGGGAGGAGTGCGAGACCGAGTACAACGCCGCGCGCGGCGTCGAGTGCTACGAGCGCCTCAAGACCCGACATGGCGGCGCGTCGACCGTCGAGCCGCTGTCGACCGGCATCGCCTACGGCCTGCTCGACCGCGTCGAGAAGGACAAGATCCCGATGACCACGTTCGGCTACGGCAGCGCCAACGCCGCCGACGGCTCGGTGTTCAAGTGGGTGTTCCCGATCGGCACCACGTACTGGGACCAGGCCGCCGCGATGATCGCCTACATCGGCCAGAAGGCCGGCGGCGTCGACAAGCTCAAGGGCAAGAAGATCCTGCACCTGTACCACGACTCGGCCTACGGCAAGGAGCCGATCCCGGTGTTCGAAGCGCTCGCGGCCAAGTACGGCTTCGAGTTCATGAAGATCGCGGTCGCGCATCCGGGCAACACGCAGCAGTCGCAGTGGCTGCAGATCCGCCAGGCCAACCCCGACTTCGTGATCCTGTGGGGCTGGGGCGTGATGAACCCGACGGCGATCAAGACCGCCGCCAAGGTCGGCTTCCCTCGCGACCGGATCATCGGCACCTGGTGGGCGGGCTCCGAAGAGGACGTCATCCCCGCGGGCGACGCCGCGAAGGGCTACGTCTCCGCCGCGTTCTCGGCGGGCGGCACGAGCTTCCCGGTGATGCAGGCCATCGTGAACAAGGTCTACGGCGCCGGCAAGGGCAACCTCGAGGACAAGTCGCGCATCGGCTCGCTCTACCACACGCGCGGCGTGAGCTACGGGATCATCATCGTCGAGGCGATCCGCACCGCTCAGGCCAAGTTCGGCAAGGGCAAGGTGATGACGCCCGAGCAGGTCCGCTGGGGTCTCGAGAACCTGAACCTCACCGAGGCGCGGCTGAAGGAGATCGGCGCGGCCGGCCTGTTCCCGCCGATCAAGACGTCCTGCGCCGACCACGAAGGTTCGGGGATGGTGCGGTTCCAGCAGTGGGACGGGAAGGAGTTCAAGGCGCTCACCCCGTTCATGATCGGCGACCGGGCGCTCGTGAACAAGATGGTGCACGAGAGTGCGGCCAAGTACGCGGCCGAGAAGAAGATCACGCCGCGCGACTGCGCGAAGGAAATGTGACGCCGGCGTTTGCATGAACCCTCCCTCCCGCCCGCGCGGGAGGGGGTCCGGGCGAGGGAGGCAGGTCGCCGGCCCTCGCCCGGATCCGGATCAGGAACACGCTGCCGTTGCCGGAGCGACCGACAGCCCTGCAAGACTTCCGCCCGACGACACCATGACCGCCCCTGCCGCCCAAGCCTCGCCCCAACGGTACCTCTCGGTCAACAACATCGAGGTCATCTACGACCACGTGATCCTCGTGCTGAAGGGCGTGTCGCTCGAGGTGCCGGAAGGGTCGGTCGTCGCGCTGCTCGGCGCGAACGGCGCCGGCAAGAGCACCACGCTCAAGGCGATCTCGAATCTCCTGCGCGCGGAGCGCGGCGAGGTGACCAAGGGGACCATCGAGTTCAAGGGCAGGCGAGTCGACCAGCTCACCGTGAACGAACTGGTGCGGATGGGCGTGTGCCAGGTGATGGAGGGGCGCCACTGTTTCCAGCACCTGACGGTCGAGGAGAACCTGCTGACCGGCGCGTTCACCCGCAAGGCGTCCCGCGGCGAGATCGGCGCGGCGCTCGAGCGCGTCTACCACTACTTCCCGCGGCTGAAGGAGCGCCGCTCGAGCCTCTCCGGCTACACGTCGGGCGGCGAGCAGCAGATGACCGCGGTCGGGCGCGCGTTGATGGCGCAGCCGACGATGATCCTGCTCGACGAGCCGTCCATGGGACTCGCGCCGCAGATCGTCGAGGAGATCTTCGAGATCGTCCGCGACCTGAACTCCAAGGAGCGCGTGTCGTTCCTGCTGGCCGAGCAGAACACGATGGTGGCGCTCCGCTACGCGAACTACGGCTGCATCCTCGAGAGCGGCCGGGTCGTGATGGACGGCGACGCGAAGGGACTCGCGAGCAACGAGGACGTGAAGGAGTTCTACCTCGGCATCTCGGCCGCGGGGCGCAGGAGCTTCCGCGACGTCAAGCACTACCGCAGGCGGAAGCGGTGGCTGGCGTGAGAAGGCGATGGGCGATGGGCGATGGGCGATGGGCGATGGGCGATAGGCGATAGGCGATAGGCGATAGGCAATAGGCGATAGGCGATAGGCGATAGGCGAAAACCTTGCGTCGGTGCGACGTGTTTTTCCCATCGCCCATCGCCCATCGCAGCACGGCTTCCATGACTCTCCACTACGACGCCCTCGAAACCCGCGACCCCGAAGCGCGGGAGCGCGCGATCTTCGAGCGACTGCCCAGGCAGGTCGCGCACGCGATGGCGCACGCGCCGGCGTTCGCCGCGAGGCTCGCAGGGGTCGATGCGGCCGCGGTCACGACTCGCGCCGCGCTCGCGGCGGTCCCGGTCACCCGCAAGTCGGAACTCGTCGAGTTGCAGAAGGCGGCGCGCCCGTTCGGCGGGTTCGCGGCCACGGGTTGGGGCCATGGCCGCGCCGGCGCAAAGCGCGTGTTCGCCTCGCCCGGCCCGATCTACGAGCCGGAGGGCGGCGCGCCGGACTACTGGCGGCTCGCGCGTGCGCTGTTTGCTGCGGGCTTTCGCGCCGGTGACCTTCTGCACAACGCATTCGCCTACCACCTGACGCCCGCGGGGTCGATGCTCGAGACCGGAGCGCACGCGCTCGGCTGCACCGTGTTCCCCGCGGGGACCGGCAACACGGAACTGCAGGTGCAGGCGATGGCCGACCTTCGCCCGGATGGCTACGCCGGCACGCCGTCGTTCCTGCGCATCCTGCTCGAGAAGGCGGACGAGAGCGGCGCCGGGGTCGCGAGCCTCGGAAAGGCCATCGTCTCGGGCGAGGCGTTTCCTGCCGCGTTGCGGGATCTCTTCGCCGCGCGCGGCATCGCCGCGTACCAGGCGTACGCGACGGCGGACCTCGGCAACATCGCCTACGAAACGCCCGCACGCGAGGGACTCGTCGTCGACGAGGGGGTGCTCGTCGAGATCGTGCGGCCGGGAACGAACGATCCGGTGCCCGAGGGCGAGGTCGGCGAAGTGGTCGTCACGCTGCTCGCCAACGCCGACTATCCGCTGGTCCGCTTCGGCACCGGCGATCTCTCGGCGATCATGCCCGGCCGCTCGCCCTGCGGGCGCACGAACGCGCGGATCCGGGGTTGGATGGGTCGCGCCGACCAGACCACCAAGGTCAAGGGAATGTTCGTGCATCCCTCGCAGGTCGACGCGATCGCGCGCCGCCACCCCGAGATCGCGAGGGCGCGGCTCGTCGTCGACAATCCCGACGCGCAGGATCGCATGACGCTGCACGTCGAGGTCGCCGACCACGCCTCCTCGCACGCCGAGGCGATCGTCGCCTCGATACGCGACGTGACCAAGATGCGCGGCGAAGTCGCGTTCCACTCTCCCGGAACGCTGCCCAACGACGGCAAGGTCATCGAGGACAAGCGCAAGCTCGACTGACCGGGGCGCGAACCGGTCGGAAAGGCGCCGGCACGCCTCGCGTCGGCCGGCGTCCGGTGCTCCCTCCGCATGACGGCGGCGACGCGGTCCGGCACCGAAGGGAAGTCGCCCCGGCCGCCGGAAGCGCGTGCTAGCATCCGGCGACCCCCCGCTCCCGCAGACATAACCGTGCCCGCGCCGCCGATTCCGCAGGATCCGTTCTCGCCTCTCGAAGAGGCGACGCTGCGCGCGATCGCGGAGTCCGGCGTGGTGCGCACGTTCCCCAGGAACACGGTGCTGATCCACGAGGGGGACTCGGGCGACGCTCTCTACATCGTGCTGTCCGGCCGCGTGAAGGTCTACGCGAGCAACTCGCAGGGCCGCGAGTTCGCCATCGCGTTCCATGGCGCGGGCGAGTACGTCGGCGAGATGATGCTCGACGGAGGCGCGCGGTCGGCCTCCGTGGTCACGGTCGAGCCGACGGTGTGCGCGGTCGTGCACCGCGAGCAGTTCCGCGAGTTCATCCTCAAGAATCCGGACTTCGCGCTGCACCTGATCGAGAAGCTCATCCTGCGCGTGCGCCAGACGACCGAGGACGTGAAGAGCCTCGCGCTCACCGACGTCTACGGGCGCCTCGTGCGACTGCTGAACGCGCTCGCCACGCCGACCGAGGGCGGCCGCTTCGTCGTGCCGGAGAAGCTCACGCAGCAGGCGATCGCCGAGCGCGTCGGCGCGTCGCGCGACATGATCGGCAAGCTGTTCAAGGACCTGACGGCCGGCGGCTACCTCACGATCGAGGACCGCACGATCACGATCGAGAAGAAGCTGCCGACCGGCTGGTGACCGGGTTCGCGGTGCGCGCCGCGCGTCAGGTCCCGAGCCCGCCGAACGCGATGTACTTGACCTCGACGTACTCGTCGATGCCGAGCTTCGAGCCTTCGCGGCCCAGGCCCGACTGCTTGACGCCGCCGAAAGGCGCGACCTCGGTCGTGATCATGCCGGTGTTGATCCCGACCATCCCGTACTCGAGCGCTTCGGCGACGCGCCAGGCGCGTGCGAGGTCGCGCGAATAGAAATAGGCCGCGAGCCCGAACTCGGTGCGATTGGCGAGTTCGACGACCTCGTCGTCGCGCGAGAAGGCGATCAGCGGCGCCACCGGCCCGAACGTTTCCTCGCGGAAGATCTTCATCGCCGGCGTCACGCGCGCGAGCACGGTCGGCTCGAAGAAGGTGCCGCCGAGCGCGTGCCGCTTCCCGCCGGCGAGCAGGCTCGCGCCCTGCGAGGTGGCGTCGGCGACGTGTTCCTCGACCTTGGCGAGCGCCTCGGCGTTGATGAGCGGCCCCTGCGCGACGCCCGCCTCGGTGCCGGGCCCGACCTTCAGCCCGCGGACGCGTTCGGCGAGCTTCGCCGCGAACGCGTCGTGGACCTTCTCGTGGACGAAGAGCCGGTTCGCGCAGACGCAGGTCTGTCCCGTGTTGCGGTACTTCGCCGCGATCGCCCCGTCGGCCGCGGCGTCGAGGTCCGCGTCGTCGAACACGATGAACGGCGCGTTGCCGCCGAGTTCGAGCGAGAGCTTCTTGATCGTCGGCGCGGCCTGCGCCATCAGGATGCGCCCGACCTCGGTCGAGCCGGTGAACGAGAGCTTGCGCACGGCCGGGTTCGAGCAGAACTCGCGGCCGATCGCCGGCGCGTCGCCGGTGATGACGTTCAGCACACCCGGCGGGAATCCCGCGCGATGCGCGAGTTCGGCGAGCGCGAGCGCCGAGTACGGCGTCGCCTCCGCCGGCTTGATGACCACCGTGCATCCCGCCGCGAGCGCGGGCGCGACCTTGCGCGTGATCATCGAGCAGGGGAAGTTCCACGGCGTGATCGCCGCGCACACGCCGACCGGCTGGCGGATCACGACGAGCCGCCGGTCGTTCGCGACGGTGGGGATCACCTCGCCGTAGATCCTTCGCGCCTCCTCGGCGAACCACTCGACGTAGGCCGCCGCGATGCCGACCTCGCCCCTCGATTCGGCGAGCGGCTTGCCCTGTTCGGTGGTGAGGAGCAGCGCGAGGTCGTCCACGTTCGCCGTCATCAGATCGAACCAGCGGCGCAGGACGTTGCTGCGCTCCTTCGCCGTCTTCGCGGCCCAGGACGGGAACGCGCGCGCGGCGGCGTCGATCGCGCGCCGGGTCTCCGCAGCACCGACGTCGGGCACGCTGCCGAGGGTCAGTCCGGTCGCCGGATTCACGATCTCGAAGGTACCGCCGCCGTCGGCGCCGACCCAGCCTCCGCCGACGTGGCACTGCTGGCGGAACAGCGATCGGTCGCGGAGCGCGGGACCGTTGCGCTCGATCGAGTCGGGGGACATCGGGAACTCCTGCGTGGGCAGCGAGGGCGGTCGCTTCATTCTACGCCCCGCACCGGGAGGCCGCGGGGCAGCGGCCGTCAGCGGGGAGCCGCGGCGCGCGGCCTCGCGCTCACGAGAGCGACGCCTGCTAGCACCAGCGCCGCGCCTGCGAGCTGGACCGGCGCGAGCGCCTCACCGAGGATCGCCGCGCCGAGCGCGATCGTGAACACCGGTCCGAGCGAGCCGACGAGCGAGGTCCGGCTCGCCCCCAGCCTGCCGATCGCCTCGGCGACGAGCCAGGTCGGCAGCACGGTGGAGAATACCGCCATCGCGAGCGACAGTCCGTGGATCGACGCGGGCACGTCGAGCGCGGCCAGCGGCTTTGCGAGCGCGAAGTGGGCGAGCACGAACCCGGTCGAGGCGAGCATCGCGAGCGCCGTGAAGCGCATCGAGCCGATCCTTCCGATCACGCCGCCAGCGGCGACGAGGTAGACGGCATAGCAGAGGGCGCTCGCGAACACGAGGCCGCCGCCGATCAGCGTGGACCCGGGATCGCCCAGCGCGGCGTCGTGCCGGAACACGAGCGCGATGCCCGCGTACGAGAGCACCAGCGCGGCGACCGTGCGGCGGGTGATCCGCTTCCCCAGGAACGCCGCCGAGAGGAGCACGACCATCGTCGGGTACAGGTAGAGGACCAGCCGCTCGAGCGACGCCGTGACATGGCGCAGCCCCATGAAGTCGAGCAGGCTCGCGAGGTAGTAGCCGAGGAAGCCCAGGCCCAGGATCGCGAGCGTGTCGCGGCGCGCGATCGCCGCGCCGTCGCGGCCCGCCCACCACGCCATCGCGACGAACAGCGGCGTCGAGTAGAGCATGCGCAGCGCGAGCAGCGTGATCGCATCGACGCTCGCCGCCGAGTAGGCGAGCTTGATGAGGATCGCCTTGAACGAGAAGCCGAGCGTTCCGACGATCGCGCAGGCGGGTCCGATCCACGGCGCGGCGTGCCATGCCGGGCGCTCGGCACGCGCGGCGCCACCCGGGGGCGACGATCCGTCCGACGGGGCCGTCACGACCAGCGCACCGTGCCGCTCCACGCCGTCGCGAGGATCAGCGCGCCGAACGCGATGCGATACCACGCGAACGGCACGAAGTCGTGCCGGCTCACGTAACGGATGAGCCAGCGTATGCACAGGAACGCCGACGCGAACGCCGCCGCGGAGCCGGTGGCGAACGCGGGGAGGTCCGCGAGCGAGAAGAGGTCGCGGCTCTTCCAGAGCGAGTACGCCCCCGCTGCGACGAGCGTGGGCACCGCGAGGAAGAACGAGAACTCGGTCGCCGCCTTGCGCGACAGCCCGAACAGCATCCCGCCGATGATCGTCGCGCCGGATCGCGACGTGCCGGGGATCAGCGCGAACGCCTGCGCGACGCCGACCTTGAGCGCGTCCGCCGCGCTCATCTCGTCGACCTCGGCCACGCGGACGGTCGAGGGGTTGGTCTTCGCCCTCCGCTCGGCCCACAGGATCACGAACGCGCCGGCGATGAACGCGATCGCCACCGGAACCGGGGCGAACAGCGCCTCCTTGATGGCGTGCCCGAGCGCGAGTCCCAGCAACGCGGCAGGCAGGAACGCGATCGCCAGGTTGAGCGCGAACCGGCGCGCTGCCGGGTCGGTTGCGAGGCCCGCGATCATGCGGGCGAAGCGTGCGCGGTATTCCCAGACGACTGCCATCATCGCGCCGGACTGGATCGCGATCTCGAACACCTTGGCGCGCTCGCCGGTGTAGCCGACGAGCGAACCGGCGACGATCAGGTGGCCGGTGGACGAGATCGGCAGGAACTCGGTCAGGCCCTCGACGATGCCGAGTGCGAGGGCGACGGCCAGCGAAGGGGAGTCCACTCCGGGGGAGACGGGCGCGAGCGGGGCGAGCGCGGATTGTCGCACGCTGCCCCGGCGGGACCCTCGCGAGCGGGAACCGGCCGGCGTCTGCTACGCTACCGGCCCGGTCTCTCCGGAATCCTGCCCATGGGACGCATCGACATCAACCACATCTCGTGGCGCGATGCACTGGTGATCGGCGTGCCGCTCGCGGTCCTGGTCGCGGCTGCGTTCTGGCTCACGCTCCGGTTCGTCCAGCCCGCTCCGCCGGACCATCTCGTGCTGTCGACCGGCGCTGCCGGCGGCGACTACTTCCGCTTCGGCGAGCGCTACCGCGACTTCTTCAGGCCCTTCGGCGTCACGATCGAACTCAGGCCTTCGAACGGATCGGTCGAGAACGTGCGCCGGCTGAAGGCGGGCGAGGCGGACGCCGCGTTCGTGCAGGGCGGCACGCTGCCGCCCGTCGCGGACGACGCCGAGTCGCCGATCGTCTCGCTCGGCGCGCTCTACCCGGAGGTGGTCTGGATCTTCGCGCGCAGCGGGGTGAAGGTGACGACGCTCGCCGACCTCCAGGGCCGGCGTATCGCCATCGGCCCGGACGGCAGCGGGATGCGGCCGCTCGCGCGAGAGTTGCTCGGCCAGAACGGCGTTCGCGAGCCGGAGACGACGTTCGTGGCGAAGACCGGCGTCGATGCGGCCGATTCGCTCGAGCGCGGCGAGGTCGACGTCGCGTTCCTGATCGCCAATCCGAGGTCTCCCGTCGTGCTGCGCCTGCTCTCGATGCCGGGCGTGCACCCGGTTTCCGTCGTGCGCGCCGACGCCTACGCGCGCCGGTTCGACGCGATCTCCAGATTCGTCGTACCCCGCGGCGTGTCGGATCTCGCGCGCGATCTCCCGCGCGAGGATCTTCCGACCCTCGCGGTGACCGCGAACCTGCTGGTGCGCGAAGACCTGCACCCGGCGCTGATGTACCTGCTCCTCGACGCGGCGAGCGCGATCCACGGAAGGCACTCGGTGGTGGCCGACGCGGGCCAGTTTCCGAACGCGCGCAACCAGGACGTGCCGCTCGCCGCCGAGGCCGAGCGCTTCCACCGCTCGGGAAAGCCGTTCCTGAAGCGTTATCTGCCGTACTGGGTCGCGAATCTGGTCGACCGGCTGATCTTGCTGCTGATCCCGATCATCGCGGTGCTCGTCCCCGTGCTGCGGTTCCTGCCGGTGTTCTACGAGTACCGGATCAATGCTCGCGTCGGACGCTGGTACGCGCGCCTGGGCTCGCTGGAGGACGAGATCGGCGAGTCGCCGTCGACGGAGAAGGTGCCGGCCCTGCTCGCGCGGCTCGACGAACTCGAGGCGCAGTTGAACGAGGCGAACTTCCCGCGTTCGAGCGGAGGCCAGGTGTACTCGCTGCGCGCGGCGATCGACCTCGTGCGCGAGCGCCTCGGCCGGCCGGGCGCGAAGGCGATTCCGCCGCTGCGCGCGCAGGCCGGCGAGTCCTAGCGTCCGCCCCGGTTGAGCATCTCGAGCGCGCGGCTCACGAGGTCGTCGCCGTTCGACGGCAGCGAACCCTGCGGCGTCATGTGGTTGACGACGTCCGGAAGCGCGGAGGCCATCTGGTCGGCGGCCTGACCGCGCGACATGCCGAGCTGCTGCGCGATCTGGTCGAGTTGTCCCGACCCCAGCACCTTCGACAGGATGTCGCCGTTGATCGGCAGGTTCTGGCCCTGCGAGACCCACGAATTCGCCTGGTCGCCGTAGCCCGCCTGCTGGAACTGCGACAGGAGTCCGCCGAGCCCGCCGTTCTGCTGGAGCATCTGCAGCAGGACTCCCATGAGGCCGCCTGCGCCCGCGGCGCCGGCCATGCCGCCACCACCGGCTGCGCCGCCGAGCAACGATTCGAGGCCGCCCAGGCCGCCCATACCGCCGGGCGCGCGGCCCATGCCGCTCATGCCGGACAACGCGTCGTCGTCGCCCCTTTGCTGCCCTGCCGCCCCGGAGAGGATCTGTCCCAGCAAACCGTCGAGCATGCCCATCGCGCCTCCTCGTTTCCCGTGCTCAGACTTCGCGTTCGCGCGTGTACTGCTCGGGGACCGGGTAGCCGGCCGCAGCGAACGTCTCGCGGATCGCCTTGTTGGTGTCGAAGTACACCTGCCAGTAGTGCGCCGTGTTCGTGTAGGGGCGCACGGCGAGTTGCGTGCCGCGCTCGTTGAAGCCCAGGATCTCGACGTCGGGTGCGGGCGCCTTCTC
Organism: Burkholderiales bacterium; assembly: GCA_020847675.1. Lineage (GTDB taxonomy): Bacteria > Pseudomonadota > Gammaproteobacteria > Burkholderiales > Casimicrobiaceae > VBCG01. The sequence continues at coordinate 12,716 of JADLBN010000160.1, forward strand.
GACGTTGGCGATCGAGGGCAGCACCGCTTTCAGGCGCGAGATCGCGTCCATCGGGTCGACCGTGTGGTCGAGCTGGGCGGTGAGTTCGACGCGGCGAAACGGGTTGACCGAGAAGTTGCGGATGTTGCCGCCCATGATCTTCGCGTTGCCGACGTAGGTCTGCACGTTGTCGGGCGTGTCGATGGCGGTCGAGAACAGGCCGATCGCGCGCACCGTGCCCTCGACGTCGCCGGCGTTCACGTAGTCGCCGACCTTGAACGGACGCAGCACGAGGATGAAGGCGCCGGCCGCGAAGTTCGACAGGAGGCCGCCCCAGGCCGCGCCGATCGCGACGCCCAGCGCGGCGATGAGCGCCGCAAACGACGTCGTCTCGACCCCGAAGTAGCCGAGGATGCCGATCACCAGCAGCACGTTCAGCGCCACCGAGATCACGTTCGCGATGTAGCGGACGATCGTCGGCTCGGTCTTGTGGCGCTCCAATGCGCGCGTGATGAGCGAGGTCGCGATGCCGATCAGCCAGCGGCCGACGATGAAGATCACCAGCGCGCCGACGACCTTGAGCGCGAATGCGATCACGATGGGCCTGCTGGCGTCGTAGAAGGTCTGGAAATCCATGGGTCGGGTGCGGGCAGGGTCGGCGCGGCATCGCCGCGGGAGGCGCGATTGTGCCCTCAGGGGGGGCGAGGCGCAACGCGACGTCGCGCTGCAGGGCGACGTCGCGCGTGTCCGACGGCCCGAGGGACTTGCCCGGAACGAGGCGGGCGCCCGCCGACGGGCGGTCTATCCGGAGTCGCGCGGGTCCAGGGCCGCGACCATCCGCTCGAGCCGCTCGACTCGCGCCTCGAGCGCCGCGAAGCGGTCATCGTCCACCCCCCCGTCCGCGGGACGTCCCACGGACGCGAGGTCGGTTTCGGGGGGCGGATCCGAAAGGAGCTGGGCCCAGCGGCGCTCGCGGGCACCTGGCGCGCGCGGGAGTTCGACCACCAGCGCGCCCGCGGGACGCGCGGCGAGTTCCGCGAGATAGGCCTCGAGCGACGAGAGGTCGGCGAAGCGGTGCAGGCGCTCGGTGTTGACGCGCAGTTCGCCCGGAGTCTGCGGGCCGCGCAGCATCAGCGTCGCGACGATGGCCGCCGCCTCCGCGGGGATCGCGAGCGCCCGCGGGAGATTGTGGGCGTAGCGCATCACGCGCCCGCCGGAGGTTTCGACGGCGAGCGACCGGGCCTTCAGGCCGTCGAGCGCGGCCTGCGCCTCGCCCTCGCCGATCTCCATGAGCGGAGAGCGGCTGGTCTTCTGGTTCGCGCCGAGGACGATCGCGTTGAGCGACAGCGGGTAGCTGTCGGGCACCGTGCGCTCCTTCTCGAACAGGACGCCGAGGACGCGGGCTTCCTGGGGCGAGAGCGGGCGTACGGGTGCGGTCATCGGCGGGGGCGCGCAGGCGGGGTCCGTGCAGTGTAACGCGCGCCTCGGGGCGATGCGTGGGCAAGCGCCTCACGCGACGTTCGTCACTCGCGAGGAGGGCTGTCCGTGCGAGAATCGGGACGCGTCCTCCCAACCGTCGGCGCTTCGACGCCGCGCCACCGATCGCTTGAGCGCGATCCGATTCCCACCGAGAGGCCCCGATGGCCCGCGACAGCGACGACGTCAACATGGCCGTGTTCTGCGACTTCGAGAACGTCGCGCTCGGCGTGCGCGACGCGAACTACGAGAAGTTCGACATCCAGAAGGTCCTCGAGCGGCTGCTGCTCAAGGGCTCGATCGTGGTGAAGAAGGCGTACTGCGACTGGGAACGCTACAAGGCGTTCAAGGGGCCGATGCACGAGGCCAGCTTCGAACTGATCGAGATCCCGCACGTGCGCCAGTCGGGCAAGAACTCGGCCGACATCCGCATGGTGGTGGACGCGCTCGACCTCTGCTACACCAAGGCGCACGTCGACACCTTCGTGATCGTCAGCGGCGACTCCGACTTCTCCCCGCTGGTGTCGAAGCTGCGCGAGAACGCGAAGACGGTGATCGGCGTCGGCGTGAAGAACTCGACCTCGGACCTCCTCATCGCGAACTGCGACGAGTTCATCTACTACGACGACCTGGTGCGCGAGCAGAAGAAGCGCGCCGCGAAGAAGACCGCGACGAAGCCGCGCGGCGAACCGCGCAAGGCGGGCAAGGCCCGGGCGAAGGGCAAGGCCGACGGCGCGCAGGCCGCGGAATCCGCCGGCGGCGATGCCGGGCCGCCGGACGGTGCGCCGCGGGTGAAGTCCGACGACGAGCGGCGTCACGAGGCGATCGAACTCATCGTCGGCACGGTCGAGGCACTCGCGTCCGAGCGCGGAGGCGACGACAAGGTCTGGGGTTCGATGGTGAAACAGGCGCTGAAGCGGGTGCGCCCGGGCTTCGCCGAGAGCTACTACGGCTTCCGGTCGTTCAACGCCATGCTGGAGGCCGCGCGGGACGCGGGGGCGCTCTCGCTCGAGCGTGACGAGAAGTCGGGCGGATACGCGGTCCGCGTGGCCGTGCACGACGACTGAACGGATTCAACCCGGTTGGAACCACGGCGCCCGCCGGCTGGCGTCAGGGCATCCGATTGCAGGGTCAAGTCTCTCGTGAATCAATTCATGGACAGCGCGGTCGATCTGCGCGCTGCCCATGGTCCTACTGACGTCCCGCGGATCGGGGGTTCTGATCCGTGGAACGTCCGTAGGTCCGGAGGCGAGCTGGCGGGTCGTTTCCGACGGCCAGTTTCCGGGGTTGTCGGATTAGTTGCCTGAAGTCAATGAGTTGAATGATTCGTCGAATGTTCAGAATAGTGATACTATCTATGTAGAATTAATTCATCGGAGGTTCTTGATCCTGCAGCACTCACCCGCCACCGAAGACGCGCTCCTGGCCGAACTGGCGCGCGCACCGGGATCCACCGCTGCGTCGCTCATCGAGGCGCTGGGGATCGGATCCCAGGCCACGTTCTCGCGCATGGTCACCGGCGCTGGCGAACGGGTGGTGGCGATCGGAAGGGCCAGAGCCCGTCGATACGCCGCGGCACGCGAGATTCGAGGCCTTGGCCTGGCGATCCCGGTCTATCGCGTCGGAATCGGCGGGATCGTGTCGCAGGTGGGGGCGCTGCGGCCCTGTACGCCTGGAGGCGTCGTCCTCGACGGGCCAGCGGGTGGGCCACGCTGGATGCTGGGCCGGAGCGGGAACGGATGGTTCGAACGCCTGCCTCCGTTCGTGCAGGACCTGCGCCCGGCCGGGTTCGCCGCGGCGGGGTTCGCGCGCGCGCATCCCGGGCTGTCGATACCGGACCGGCCGGCCGACTGGACCGACGATGACGCGCTCGTCGCCCTCGCGCTCGAAGGCGAGGACGGCCCCGGGGATCTCGTGCTCGGCGAGGCGTCGGTGCAGCGGCTCTACGCAGCGTGGAGCGACGCGCCGCGCGCGGTGGACGCGGCAGAACGATCGCGGGTCTTTCCGGCGCTCGCTGCGGACGCGATCTCCGGCGTGACCCCGGGCGCATGGCTGGGCGGCGCGCAGCCGAAGTTCACGGCGCTCGTGCGCGATGCCGATGCGCCGGCAGCGTACCGGCTGGTGAAGTTCTCCCCGTCCGAATACTCGCCGAGCGCCCGACGCTGGTGCGATCTCCTCGCCTGCGAACACCTCGCGCTCGAGACCCTGCGAGCGCACGGAATCGCCGCATCAGAATCGCAACTCGTCGAAGGCGGTTCGCGCGTCTTCCTGCAGGTGTCGCGCTTCGACCGTATCGGCGAACGCGGACGTCGCCCGGTGGTGTCGCTCGCTGCGATCAGCGCCGAGCACCTCGGTCTGCCTCCCGGCGCCGGCCGATGGAACGAGGCGGTCGGGCGCCTCGCGAAGGATCGCTGGGTCTCGCGCGACGCCGTCGATACGGTGCGCGTCGTCGATGCTTTCGGCCGCTTCATCGCCAACACCGACATGCATCTCGGCAACCTGTCGCTCCTGCCCGGCGGCGACAACCGGCTCGACCTCGCGCCGGTCTACGACATGCTGCCCATGGGCTACGCGCCCGTCGCAGGCGACATCCCGCCGCGCGAGTTCGTCGCGCCATTGCCCGAACCCGGTCACGAAACGGCGTGGGCCCGCGCCGGCGCGATGGCCGTGGACTATTGGCATACGGTGGCGCGCGACGAGCGCGTATCCGGCGGATTCCGGGCGATCGCGGCCGACAACGCGATTGCGGTGGAGCGCGCGCTCGCGCGCTTCGGCGGATCGATCGCGCCGCCTTGAACCGTCGCCCGAAGGCCGGTGTCTACTTCAGCCGTCCGTAGAGCGCGGTGAAGCTCGCCTTGTCGATGCGGTTGGCGTGGATCATGAAGCCGACGAGCGCCGCCGTCGCGTCCGCGGGGACGTCGATCTTGTCGGTCTTCAGCGCGTGCACCGTGAAGACGTAGCGGTGCGCCTTGTCGCCGACAGGCGGGCAGGGGCCGCCCCAGCCTGGCGCCCCGAAGTCGGTCCGTCCCTGCACCGAGCCAGCGGGCAGCGCCGCGCCCGTCTTCTCCCCCGCGCCGAGCGCGATCGTCGTGGTCGACGCGGGAAGGTTGAACACCACCCAGTGCCACCAGCCGCTGCCGGTCGGCGCGTCGGGGTCGTACACGGTGACCGCGAAGCTCCTGGTGCCCGCGGGAACGTTCTTCCACGCGAGAGACGGCGAGACGTTGCCGCCGCTGCAGCCGAAGCCGTTGAACACGTGCGCGTTCGCGATCATCGCGCCGGGCTTGATCTCGGCGCTCTCGAGCGTGAACGATCCGGCAGCGAACGCTGCGCCGCAGAATGAAAGCAGAGCGCCAGCGACGACTGCGCGCAACGTGAACATCGGCTGTTCCTCCGGGACGGGGCGGGAAAGCAGGACTTCACCACATCCACGGCCGAGGAGGCAACCCGGCGGCAGATTCGGGGTCGGAGTCGCCTCCTCACGCCTTCGAGTAGATCTCCGCGCCCTTCGTCACGAACTCGACCGCCTTCGCCTCCAGCCCCCTTTCGATCGCGTCGGCCTCGCCGATCCCCTGCTTCGCCGCGTAGTCGCGCACGTCCTGGGTGATCTTCATCGAACAGAAGTGCGGAC
>JADLBN010000161.1 GCA_020847675.1 Burkholderiales bacterium
GATCGCGTTCGGCGTCCTGCTCGACACGGCCGGCGCGCGGACCGCGCTCGCCGTGTCGGGCGGGCTGTCGCTGGCGGCGTTCGCGGCGTTCCTGCGCCTCGGCCGGTCCGGCCTCAGGGCGCCCCACTTGCAGGACTGAGAGACCCGAAGGAACCGCAGCGTCCCCCTCAGCACTGGATCGTGTTGCGGCAGTACTGGGCGAGTTCGCGCACGACCGTCGTGCCTTCGACCGGGCGGCGCCCCCGGCCGCCATACTCGAGCGCGAGCTTCATCTCGTACTTCGCGAAGAAAGGCTCGAACTGCTCGGCGCCCACCGTGCCCGTGGCGGCGAGGCGGTCGGTCGCCGGATCGTGCTCGAGGACGATCGCCGCGAGCGGCTGCGGTGCGGGTCCCGACACGACGCGCGCGCCCTCCACCGGGTCGTAGACGCTGTGGTCGGCGCAGCAGTGGATGACCGAGCCGGCCGAGGTCGACGACCGGTCGCGCTGGTAGCGGATGAACGAGACCTCGCGCGTCGGATAGGCGAGCTTGTGCGCACAGATCGCCGAGAACGCCACGACCGCGCGGCCGGGGCCCACGCCGCCGGGCGACTGGTAGCGTCCTCCGCCCTCGCGCCGCAATGTCGCCGGGCCGGCCGAAGGTTTCGCGAGCCGCAACAGGAAGCACGGGGTCGCGGCGAACGGATACTGGAACACGTAGTTGGTCTCGGCGGCGAGCTTCGCTGCCTGGATCGGCACCCCGTGGATGTCCACCAGCAGGGCCGGCGGGTAGCGCCGCGTTTCGACCTGCGCCCCGGCCCCGCTCGGGCAGGTCAGCCCGGCCGCCCCGGCCATCACTCCGCACGCCCCGAGAAATTCGCGTCGTTTCATTGACTTGTAGCGGACATCTTGTGTCGAATCGACCTTTCGGATGAGGCTCGTCCTATGATCCTCTGTGGGTGCATCGTCGGGGACGCGTTTCCGACATCTGTCCAAGGGGAGATCAACATGCAGCCATTCGATTCGACGTTCCTGCAACGCCTGCGACGCGCGGCTGGCCGTGCCCTGCTCGGTCTGTCCTGCTCGGTGATTCTCGCACCGATGGCAGCCATTGCGGTGGTTCCGGTCGGGCCGCTCGCGAACCAGCAGATCACGCTCGACGGCACACCGCTCGGGTCCGCCATCGCCGACCGCTCGTCGGTTCCGACCGTCGTTTACGACGCTACGGGCGCCACCTGGCATATGTGGGTGCAGGTCGCCGACGAGACCGGCAGCACCGGCCCCGATCTGTACCCGCTGCGCATAGCGTCGTACCGTCACGCCACGTCGCCCGACGGCGTCGCCTTCACGACCGCCGCGACGCTCTCCTTCGCCGGCAACCCGTTCGGCGCGACGATCTACGGCTCGAGCTACGGAGAGCCGCCGTGGATCTACCCGAAGGTGTCGGTCTGGAACGGCCGCTACACGCTCGGCCTGTGGACGATCAACGACTTCTTCAGCGGGGCGCCCTACCCCGGTGTGTTGGGCGACTACAACTACAACATGAGCCTGAACGACATCGGAACCTCGCCTTCCAACGCGTCGCTCACGCACCTCGGCCCCGTCGGCACGGTTCCTGGCAACGGAATCTACGGCCAGACTGCCGGGATCTTCGGCATCGTCAACGGCGTCATGTACTACGACAACAACAGCCTGCTGGGGCGCGCGGCGTTGACCGACAACGGCGCGGTCGTGTTCCCGGCCGCATTCGGCACCGGACCCTGGCAGGCCACGGCGACCAACGCGGCGGTTGCAACGCCGCTCACGTCGCTCGGCGTACCCGACTGCTCGCAGCCGAACGGCGCCTACGTGCACAACAGTGCCCGCGTCGTCGACAACGGCGACGGTACGCTGGGATTCTTCTTCACGCTGCGCAACTGCAGCGACGGCTCCCGTCGCGCCTTCCAGGTCTATTACATGGAATCGGCGGACAACGGCCAGACCTGGGGAGCGGCCACGGGAATCTTCGCCGGCGCGCCAACCATCGGCGGAAACTCGCTCTACACCGGCATCTCGCTTGCGGACGTCGCGGTCATCGGCGGCCAGCGGATCGTGTACTTCAACGCGTTCGACGCGAGCAACAACCTGATCGTCGGAGCGTTGCCGCCTGTAGTTCGTCCGAAGGCGCCGCCGCAGCCGGTGCCCGCCTCGACGCCCGCCTCGCTCGCGCTGCTCGGGCTCCTCCTGTTCGGGGCGGCGGCGATGGCGAACCGCCGCAGGAGCGCGGCGCGCCGCTGACTCAGGCCTCGACCAGCGCCTTGACGTGCTGGGCCGCGCTGCGGCCCAGCGCCGAGAGCGCGTAGCCGCCTTCGAGCGTCGACACGATGCGGCCTTGCGCGTGGCGCTTCGCCACCGCGACCAGTTCGTGCGTCACCCAGGCGTAGTCCGCGTCGGTGAACGCGAGGCCCGCGAGCGGATCCTCGCGGTGCGCGTCGAATCCCGCCGACACGAAGATCAGCTGCGGGCGGTGGTCGTCGAGCGCGGGAAGCCAGCGTTCGCGCACCGCCTCCCGGAAGCCTTCGCTGCCGGTGCCCTCGGGCAGCGGCACGTTCACCATGTTCGGCGCCGGCCGGTCGACGCCCGAGTACGGGTAGAGCGGGTGCTGGAAGATCGACGCCATCAGCACGCGCTCGTCGCCGGCGAACACGTCCTCGGTCCCGTTGCCGTGGTGCACGTCGAAGTCGATCACCGCGACGCGGTCGAGCCCGTGGTGATCGAGCGCGTGCATCGCACCGATGGCGACGTTGTTGTACAGGCAGAACCCCATCGCGCGGCGCCGCTCCGCGTGGTGGCCGGGCGGGCGCACGGCGCAGAACGCGCTGCGGCATTCGCCGCGCATCACGAGATCGGTGGCGAGCACCACGGCGCCGGCCGCGTGACGCGCCGCGTCGAGCGAGTGCGGGCACAGCGCCGTGTCGGGGTCGAGGTACTGGAGGCCGTGGTCGGGGCTCGCCTGCTCGACTTCCGCGAGGTAGACCGCGCCGTGCACGCGCAGCAGTTGCTCGCGCGTGACTTCCGGGGCTTCGTAGTGCCGGACGCAGACGTCCAGCCCGGACGCGATCAGCCGGTCGCCGATCGCCGCGAGCCGGTCGGGGCACTCCGGGTGGTAGGGCCCCATGTCGTGGAGCATGCACGACGGGTGGGTGATGTAGGCGGTGGGCACGGGAGCGTGGGCCGGCTGCGGAGCCGGCGCGGGACAGGATCGGTCGCGCGCGGTTGCGCCGCGGCCGGACGGACGGAGTGTAGCGCGTGATCGCCGGGGGTGACGAGGGATCCGGGGCAGGCTAGAGTCGCCGGACCGTCCATCCCCGACGATCCATGTCCGTCCGCCCCGCCTCGCAGGTCGTATCGGTCGCCCAGCGCGCGCAGGCGATCCTGCGCGAACTCTCGCGCATCGTGGTCGGCAAGGACGACACGCTCAAACTCGCGCTCGCGTGCATGATCGCGCGCGGCCACCTGCTGATCGAGGACATTCCCGGCGTGGGCAAGTCCACGCTCGCGCAGGCGCTCGCCTCCGCGCTGGGGCTCCGCTACGCGCGCATCCAGTTCACCAGCGACCTCTTGCCGGCCGACGTGCTCGGCGTCTCGATCTACGACGAACGCGCGTCCGCGTTCCGCTTCCACGCCGGCCCGATCTTCCACTCGGTCGTGCTGGCCGACGAGATCAACCGCGCGCCGCCCAAGACCCAGAGCGCGCTGCTCGAGGCGATGGAGGAGCGCCAGGTCTCGATCGACGGCGAGACGCGTCGCCTGCCCGAGCCCTTCTTCGTGATCGCGACGCAGAACCCGGTCGAGCAGATCGGCGCCTACCCGCTGCCCGAGTCGCAGCTCGACCGCTTCCTGATGGCGCTCGAACTCGGCTATCCCGATCCTGCCGCGGAACGCGAGCTCCTGGCCGGAGGCGACCGCCGCGCGAGGATCGCCGACCTTTCGCCGCTCGCGGATGCGGCGACGCTCGCGGAGTGGCAGCGCGAGGCCGCGGCGCTCCACGTCGCGCCTGCGCTCCTCGACTACGTGCAGGCGCTGCTCGCGGCGAGCCGCGGCCATCCCGGCGCCACGCCGACGATGGACGCCGGAGCGCGGCGCGGGCTCTCGCCGCGCGCGGGCCTCATGCTGCTCAACGCCGCGCGCGCGTGGGCGCTGGTCGGGGGCCGACCGATGGTCCTGCCCGAGGACGTGCAGGCCGTGTTTCCCGCCGTGGCCGGACACCGCCTCGCCGGCGGCGCGCGCGCGGGGGCGCTCTCCGCCGTCGCGCTGCTGCGCGCGGTCCCGCTCCCGTAGGCGGCTCCCGCATGGCGTCGGTCGCGGCGCAACTCCCGGCAGCGGGAGCGTGGGCGCGCTGGCGCGAGCGCCTCTTCCGCCTGGCGCCCGGCGACGGGGACTGCGTCGTCCTGCGCCACTCGCGCATCTACATCCTGCCCTCGCGGCGGGGCTGGACGATGATCGGCGCGCTGGCGATCATGCTGCTGACCTCGCTCAATTACGCGCTGTCGCTCGGCCTCGGCGTGACGTTCCTGCTGTCCGGGCTCGTGGCCGCGGCCCTGCTGCACGCGTTCCGCAATCTTTCCGGGCTCGAGATCCGGCCGCTTGCCGCTGGCGAGACGTTCGCGGGCGGGCGGCTCGTGTACACGCTCGCCGTCGGAAGCGGAGGGCGAACGCGCGACGGCCTCGAGTTTCGCGCCGCCGGAACCGCGACTGCCGTCATCGATGTCCCCGACGGTGACACGGCAAGCGTGCAGATCGAGCGCCCGGCTCCGTCGCGCGGCCGTGTCGCGCTCGGTCGCGTCACCGTGTCGTCCACGCAGCCGCTCGGCTTGTGGCGCGCGTGGTCCTACGTTCACTTTCCGCTCGCGGGCATCGTGTTTCCCGAGCCGGAACCCGGCGCCCCGCCGCTGCCGCGCGGCGCGCACGGGCAGGATGCGAGCGCCCCGGGCCAGGGCGACGAGACCGAGTTCGCGGGCTTGCGCGAGTTCCAGGCGGGCGACCCGCCGCAGCGCATTGCGTGGAAGGCGGTGGCTCGCGGGGCGGGCTGGTACACGAAGGAGTTCGACGGCTCCGGCGGAGGCGGGCCTGTGGCACTCGAGTGGGCGCTGCTGCCGCGCACGCTCGACGTCGAGACGAAGCTCTCGCGGCTCGCCGCGTGGGTGCTGATGGCCGAGCACGCGGCGAGGCCGTTCTCGCTCGCCGTCCCCGGCGCGTCGCTCCCCGCCGGGCAGGATCGGGAGCACCGGCGCGCGGCGTTGACGATGCTCGCGACGCTCCCGGCGGGAGCCGCAACGTGACCACGGTCGCCCGCGGTGCACGCAGGCGCGCTACCGCGGCGCCTCCCGCGCTGACGGCGGCGCAGACGCGCTGGATCGGCGCGATGATCGTGTGCGCGCAACTGCCGCAGGCGCCCCACCTGCCGTGGTGGATCGCCGGATTCGGCATCGCGCTCGTGGGCCTTCGCTTCGTCCTGCTGCGCCGGGACCGCGCGCGCCCCGGCGCGCCGGCCCGCATCCCTTCGTGGACACTGGTGCTCTTCGCCGTCGCGGCGGCGCTCGCGGTGCGCGCGTCCTACGGATACCTCGTCGGCCGCGACCCGTCGGTCGCGTTCCTGTACATCCTGATCGCGATCAAGTTCCTCGAGGCGCGCACGGTCCGCGACGGGTCGGTGCTGGTCGCCCTCGTGTCGTTCCTGCTGGTCACGCCGTTCTTCCACGGCCAGTCGCCGGTCGCCGCGCTCGCCGCGCTTCCCGCGCTGCTCGTCCTCGGGGCCACGCTCGACGCGCTCGCGCGTCCGGCGGATTCGCCGTTCGCGGCCGCACCCCGGGCGGCGATCCTGCGCACCGCGCGGCTGTTCGTGCAGGGCATCCCGATCGCGGCACTGATGTTCGTGCTGTTCCCGCGCATCGCCGGCCCGCTCTGGGGCGTGCCCTTCGAAGCCGGAGCCACGACCGGCCTGTCGGACTCGATGGCGCCTGGCTCGATCAGCGAACTGTCGCTCTCCGACGCGGTCGCCTTCCGCGTCGACTTCGACGGTGCGGTCCCGCCGCCGGCGCAACGCTACTGGCGCGGTCCCGTGCTGTCGCGCTTCGACGGACGCGCCTGGACGATGGCTCCGCGGACCGCCCCCGGCACTCTCGCGCGATTCGGTGCGGGCGGCCTCGCCTACACGGTCACGCTGGAGCCTCACGGCAAACCCTGGCTGTTCGCATTGGAGCTGCCTGCAAGCCTGCCGGACCCGTCAGGCGGAGGCGAAGACGAACCGCCGGCCAGGGGCTACGCGTTCGTGTCGAGCGACCAGCAGCTCCTGGCGCGCGTACCGGTGACGCAGGTGCTCCGCTACCGCCAGCTGTCGATGCTGCGCGATGCGTTCCCCGAGGCCGAACGCGGCGAAGGCGCCGATTTCCTGCGCCTGCCCTCTCGCGGCAATCCGCGGACGATGGAACTCGGCCGCGACCTTCGCGCGAGAGGCGGCAGCGATGCCGCGGTGGTCGCCGCGGCGCTCGCCTGGTTCCGCGCCGAGCCGTTCTTCTACACGCTGATGCCGCCGCTCGCCGAACGAGATCCGGTCGATGCGTTCCTGTTCGACACGCGCCGAGGCTTCTGCGAACACTTCGCGGGCGCGTTCGTCGTGATGATGCGCGCCGCGGGCGTTCCCGCGCGCGTGGTGACCGGCTACCAGGGCGGCGAGTGGAACCCGCGCGGCGGCTACCTGATCGTCCGCCAGTCCGACGCGCACGCCTGGGCCGAGGTCCTGGTCGACGGAACGTGGCGCCGCGTCGATCCCACCGCGACCGTCGCGCCGTCGCGCATCGAGATGGGACTGTCGTACGCGATGGCGGACACCGAACCGGTCCCGCTGTTCGCGCGGCTCGACTCCGGCTGGCTCAAGACGAGCCAGCTCGCGCTCGACGCGCTGAACCACGCCTGGCGCACGCACGTCGTCGGATTCAACCGCGAACGCCAGCGCAAGCTGTGGCGCGACGTCGGAATCGACCGGTTCGCCGGCTGGCAGCTCGCGGCGCTCGCAGCCGCGCTCGGCGTCGCCTGGGCGGGCATCGCGCTGGGCCTCATCGGACTGCGCCGCGCGACGCTCGATCGCGAACGCGCGCTGTGGTCGCAGGCCTGCACGCGCCTCGCGCAGGCCGGACTGCCCCGGCAACCGCACGAGGGGCCGATCGCCTACGCGGCCCGCGCGAGCCGGCGCTGGCCGCAGTTCGCGATCGCGTTCTCGGCCATCGCCGAGTCCTACGCTACGCTTCGCTACGGGCCGCCGCGGACCCGGCCCGGCGAGCGCGACGCCCTCGTCGCGACGCTCGCGCGCGCGATCGACGTGCTGCCGGCGGCAGGGGATCTCCGCAGCGCCGCGTCGTAAGGGTTCGATCGGCCAGGTTGCGGGCGGATGATCGCAGGCGCTGCCTGGCCGGATCGGGCGTCCGGTGCAGGCGTGCGATGGATTGCCGCCCCGTCGAACGCGATACCGTGCGCCGGTTGCTCAGGCGACCGCTACCCTCACCTCCGCGAGGAGCGCCGCCGCATCCGCGCCCATCGCGTCGTCGAGCATCGGATACATCATCTGCTCTTCCTTCTGGTTGTGGGGCACCAGCATCTCGAAGAGCGCCTTCGACGCGCGCTGCCATCCGGCCGCGTCGTTGGCAGCGACCGCCTCCCGCATTCGGCGCAGCGGCTCCTGCATCTCGACGTGCTCCTCCCGCATCTGGACGCTCGGGCCGGCCGCGGTCATGCCGGTGCGCTCCTCGAACGCCGGGAACAGCAGGTTCTCCTCCACCTCGATGTGCCGCTCGAGGCGCTGCAGGAACAGCGTGCCTTCGCGCTCCAGTCCGACGCGGTCGCCCGCCGTTGCGGCAGCCGCCGCGCGTTCGGCGATGCGGTCGATGTCGACGTGGTCGTTCTGCATGCAGGCGGTGATGGTCTCCATTCCGATTTTCCTCGATTCGGGTGCGCGCGCTTCGCGCGTCCCTGGTGCCCCAAGCTCCCGACCCCGCAGTCGGATCAGGAGGCGACCCGCTCCGGCGTCTCGACGCGCTTCATGACGATCGTGCAGCCGCCCGTGTCGCTGCAGGGCTCGAAGCGCTTGCGCGTGGCGGCCATCGCCGACCAGCGGCGCACCGCCTTGGCGGGCTCCTGCCCCTGCTGGGCGGCGGTCGGCGGAATCGGCTTGCCCTCGGACAGGAGCTTCTCGACCCGGCGCAGTCCCAGGTACGCGGCGCCGTAGGCCCCGTTCAACTGCCCGAGCCCGTTCGGCGCCACGTGGAAGCGCTCGCCGAGTGATTTCTCCAGCGCCGCGACCATCGCCTCGTTGCGCGTCATGCCCCCGGTGAGCATGTAGCCGGGTTCGAGCCCCACCCGCCGCATCAGCTGGATCGCGCGCCCGCCCAGCGAAACCATCGCACCCATCATGATGTCCTCCGCCGCGATGCCGTTGGACAGGTGGTTGATCACCTCCGACTCGGCGAACACCGCGCAGACGCTGCTGATCGCCTTCGGCGCGGTCGAGCGCATCGCCCAGGGGCCGATGTCCTCGGTGGTGAGGCCGAGGTAGCGCGCGGTCTTCTCGAGGAACGCGCCGGTGCCCGCGGCGCACTTGTCGTTGAGGCGGAACGCCTTCACCCGCCCCTCGCCGTCGACCTTGATTGCCTTGATGTCCTGGCCGCCGATGTCGAGGATCGTGCGCGTGTCGGGGTAGAGGTGCACCGCCGCCTGCGCGTGGGCGGTGAGTTCGGTGATCTGCGCGTGCCGGAAAGCGACCGTGTAGCGGCCGTACCCGGTGGCGCCGACGTAGACGACCTGCGAGCGCTCGAGCCCGCAGTTCGCCATCAGGTCGTCGAACACCGATTCCGAGGCCTGCGCCAGCTTGAACCCGGTGCGGCGCACCGCGGTGCCGACCACCTTGCGGTCGCCGTCGAGGGCAATCGCCTTGGTGTAGGTCGACCCGACATCCAGTCCCGCAACGTAGAGCATGGGATCCTCCTACGCGGCCGCTTCCGCCGGGGCGGCCGTCCCGAACGCGTGCTCGCGGGCGACCAGCGCCGCGCCCAGCGCGCCGCAGAAGTGCGCGTCGGGGCTCACGTTGATCTTCATCCCCACGGCGTCCTCGATCAGCTTCACCATCGCCACGTTGCGGCTGACGCCGCCGGTGAAGGTGACCTCCGAGTGGACACCGACGCGTCGCGCGAGCGAAACGCAGCGGCTGGTGATCGCCTGGTGCACGCCCATCAGAACGTCCTCGGGCAGGATGCCCTTGGCGAGGTGGCTGATGATCTCCGACTCGGCGAACACGGTGCAGGTGGTGGTGATGCGCACCGGGTTCTGCGACCTGAGCGCCAGCGGGCCGAGTTCGCCGAGCGGCATCTCCAGCGCGTACGACGCCGCGCCGAGGAAGCGCCCGGTCCCCGCCGCGCACTTGTCGTTCATCGTGAAGTCGGCCACCTGGCCGTCCGGCTTGACCGCGATCGCCTTGGTGTCCTGGCCGCCGATGTCGATCAC
>JADLBN010000162.1 GCA_020847675.1 Burkholderiales bacterium
CGGGTACGGCGCGGTGCGAAGATTCACGGCGGAGAGCGGGCCCGGGCGCGACACGCGGATCGTCTCCGGGGTCGTCTCGATCACGGCGCCCGCCTCCACGAGCTTGTCGATCACCGCTTCGAGCGTGTCGGCGCGCGCTCCTTCGAGCGTCGCCTCGCCGCCCGCAGCGGTCACTGCCGCGAGATAGGTGCCGGTCTCGATGCGGTCCGGCATGATCCGGTGCGTCGCGCCGCGCAGCCGATCGACGCCCTCGACCACGATCCGGTCGCTGCCCGCGCCGGCGATGCGCGCCCCCATCGCGGTGAGGCAATGCGCGAGGTCGACGACCTCGGGCTCGCGCGCGGCGTTCTCGAGGATCGTCGTCCCCTCGGCGAGCGTGGCGGCCATCATCAGGTTCTCGGTGCCGGTGACGGTCACGACGTCGAACACGAAACGCACGCCCTTCAACCGCGTCGTGCGCGCCCCGATGTAGCCGTGGTCGAGGTCGATCTCGGCCCCCATCGCCTGCAGGCCCTTGACGTGCTGGTCGACCGGCCGCAGGCCGATCGCGCAGCCGCCGGGGAGGGAAACGCGCGCCTCGCGGCAGCGCGCGAGGAGCGGTCCCAGCACGAGGATCGACGCGCGCATCGTCTTGACCAGCTCGTAGGGCGCGAGCGGCCACTCGATGCGCGACGCGTCGAGCGCGACGGCGCCCGGCGCGCTCTCCTCGACGCGAACGCCCATCTGGGCGAGGAGCGTGCGCATCGTGCGCACGTCGTTCAGTTTCGGCACGTGAGTGAGCACGACCGGTTCGTCGGTCAGGAGCGCCGCGCACAGGATCGGCAGCGCGGCGTTCTTGGCGCCGGAGACCGGGATCGTGCCGCGGAGCGGCTGGCCGCCCTCGATGACGAGCTTGTCCACGGGCGCGTCAGCCGAGGCGCTGGCCCGCGGACCCCGGGCGGGCGTCGCCGCGGCGGGCGCACCCCGCCACGGCAGATCGAGGACGTCCATGCGCGCAGCCTGCCCGCGGATCGTGGCGGACGGCCGGGCGCGATCCGGGCGAACCGGCGACCGAATCGGGCAGGACGCAGGCAGGCGTCATGGCTCCTTCGCTGCGCGCCACTCGGCGGGGGTCAAGGTACGCATCGACAGCGCGTGGATCTCCTGCCGCATGCGGTCGCCGAGCGCCGCGTAGACGAGCTGGTGGCGCCGCACGCGCGCGAGGCCGTCGAACGCCGAGGCGACGATCAGCGCCTCGAAGTGGTGGCCGTCACCGCGAACTTCGAGCTGCTCGCAGGCGATAGACGCGGCGATCGAGGCGCGGATCGATTCGGGGACAACCGGGGGTTCGTCGTGCATCGGCTTCTTTCGCTGGGTCGGTCGGGGGGAAGGCTGCGAGGGCGACTCAGCGTTCCCGATTCGCGGGCGTCGCCGGGGACGCGGGCGCCGCCGGCGCGAGATGCCAATCCTCGCGCTTCACGAGCTTCGGCTCCTTCGGGTCGTCTTCGTAGTTCGGCGTCATGATCTGCACGCCGTAGGCATTGAACGCGTCGAGCACGCTGCGCGACAGTGCGGTGCGGATGCGTTCGCTCGCGAGCGCGTCGGCGACGAAGGCGTTCAGCTCGTAGGTCACGCAGAAGTCGCCGAGACCCTGGTGCAGCACGTACGGCGGCGGCTCCCGGAGCACGCCTTCCGTCTTCGCGGCCGCCTCGAGCAGGATCGCCTCGACCTGCCGCCACGGCGTCTCGTAGCCGATGCCGGCGCTGACGCTGACCGCCAGGCCGTCCTGCGCGGCGTAGGTGCTGTAATTGACGATCCTGCCGTTCAGGAGAGTCGAGTTGGGGACGATCACCTCCTCGTGGTGCCGCGTCCGCAGATGGGTCACCTGCAGGCGCGAGCGCGTGACCACGCCCACCGTCCCATCCACCGCGACCCGGTCGCCGACCTTGAATGCGCGGCGGTAGATGAGCGCATAGCCGGCGATCATGTTGGCGATCGCGGTGGTCGAGGCGAGCGAGAAGACCACGCCCACGAAGATCGACACGCCCTTGAACGCGTCGCTGCTCGAGCCGGGAATGTAAGGATAGGCGACGATCACCGCGAACGCGACGATGACCAGGCGCATGAGCTTGTAGGTCGGCTCGGCCCACTCGGGATCGAAGTCCTTCAGCGTCACCCGTCCCTTCGCCACCGCGTCGAAGAACAGGCGCACGAGCCGGAGCAGCAGCCTCAGAACGAGCACGAGGACCACGAGGAACGCGAGGTTCGGCAACTGGGACACGAGGCCCGCGCCGAGCACCTTGAGCGGTCCGAGCACGAGTCCGAGCCCACCCACCGCCGCGGCGCGCGTCCAAGGGAACTGCGCCAGAGCGTAGTCGGCGAACGCGAGCACGGCGATCGCGACGAGCGCCCAGCGGGCAAACGACAGCGCGGCCTCGATCGCATCGTGGATGCGTTCGGCGCGGACGATCTCGAAGGACTGGATCCCCACCGTGGCGATGCGGCTCGTGAGCCTCCGGTCGACGGCGCGGTCGACCAGCCGCAGCAGCCAGAGCGCCAGCGCGAGGCCGACCGCCGCGACTACTGCCGCGACGACGGCGCGCCACCCGGCCGAGCGCAGCGACTCGGCGCTGCGCTCGGAGCGATAGCGGCCGAGCGTGTCGCGCACGACGTCGACGTACGCCAGCGCGGTGGTGTCCACGTCGAGCGTCATCAGCGCCGCGTCGGCGCCGGTCACCGACAGGATCGGGCGGCCGCCGTAGACCAGGGTGCGCGCGCTCGCGTCCTTGCGCACGGTGATCTTCGCGGGATCGACCGCCGCGTCTTCGCCGAGCGCAGCGATCCGAGCAGAGATCCGTTCCGCCCGCCGCGCGGCCGGGACGGTCGACGCGATCCCGGCCACGCGGAACAGCGGATATCCGTCGAGGACCACCGGCGCGGACTCCACCTCGACGATCGTCTCGCCGGTCCCCTCCACCTGCGCATCGGCTGCTCCGGCAGGCGCGGCAACGCCGCAGGCCAGCACCGCGAGCGCGGCAGCACGGACGAGACGGCGGACGAGGTCGAAGGTCACGGCGGGAACCCGGAATCGCTCATTCTACGGCCGCAGTTTCCAGCCGCGCGCGATCAGGGTGAGCGCGAGGCCGGCGAGCGAGAACGCGAACCCCGCGACGATGGCGAGGCTCGCGAGCGGCGGCGCGTCGGAGAGGCCGAAGAAGCCGTAGCGAAAGCCGTCGATCATGTAGAAGAACGGATTGAAGCGCGAGGCGGTCTGCCAGGCCGGCGGGAGCGAGTGGATCGAGTAGAACACGCCCGACAGGAAGGTGAGCGGAACCACGATGAAATTCTGGAACGCGGCGAGCTGGTCGAACTTGTCGGCCCAGATGCCCGCGATGAGGCCGAGCGTGCCGAGGATCGCGGCCCCCAGCAGGGCGAAAGCCACGACCCACCACGGGTGCGCCGGAACGAGGAGCCCGGGCGCGAACCCGAGCGTCACGACGAACACGCCCAGTCCCACGGCGAGGCCGCGCACCATCGCGCCGGCGACGTAGGCCGAGAACAGGCCCGCGGGAGTGAGCGGCGCGAGCAGCACGAAGACGAGGTTGCCGGTGACCTTCGACTGGATCAGCGACGACGAGGTGTTGGCGAAGCTGTTCTGCAGCACCGACATCATCACGAGGCCGGGCACGAGGAACTCGGTGTAGCGGACCTTCCCGCCGAACACCGCGACGTGGGCCTCCAGCACGTGCGAGAAGATCAGCAGGTACAGGAACGCGGTCAGCACCGGCGCGCCGATGGTCTGGAAGCTCACCTTCCAGAATCGCAGCACTTCCTTGCGGAACAGCGTCCACGCGCCTCCGCCGGAGGGAACCGGCAATGCGGCGGAGGTCATCGCGGTTCCTCGCGCGCGCCTGCCGCCATCTTCGTCGGGGGGCCGGACTGCATGATGCGCAGGAACACCTGCTCCAGGTCCGCCTCGTCGAGCGACAGTTCCTCGACCCGGATGTCGGCGAGGCGAAGCGACGCGAGCAGCGCCTCGAGTTCGGCGGGACGTTCGATCGCGAGGTGCCAGACGTCGCCCGTGCGCCGCAGGAGCTTCGACCGCCAGTCGGCGGGAAGGTCGCGTGCGACCAGGCGGACCGTGAGCCCGGCATAGCGGGACAGGAGCGCCTGCTTGGTGTCGAGCGCGACGACCCTGCCCTCCTTCAGCATCGCGATCCGCCCGCACAGCGCCTCCGCTTCCTCGAGGTAGTGGGTGGTCAGGATCACCGTGGTGCCCTCGGCGTTGAGCCTGCGGATGAAGGACCACAGGCTTTGGCGGAGTTCGACGTCGACTCCGGCGGTGGGCTCGTCGAGCACGATCACCGGCGGCCGGTGCACCAGCGCCTGTCCGACCAGGACGCGGCGCTTCATGCCGCCGGACAGCGAGCGCATGTTGGCATCCGCCTTCGAAGTGAGGTCGAGGTGGTGCAGCACTTCGTCGATCCAGTCGTCGTTTCGAGCGAGGCCGAAATACCCGGACTGGATCCGCAGCGTCTCGCGCACCGAGAAGAACGGATCGAACACCAGTTCCTGCGGGACCACGCCGAGCGAGCGGCGCGCCGCACGATAGTCGCCGACGACGTCGTGCCCCATCACGCTTGCGCGGCCCGCGTCCGGGTGCACCAGCCCGGCGAGGATCGAGATCAGCGTCGTCTTCCCGGCACCGTTGGGACCGAGCAGGCCGAAGAACTCGCCCCGGGCGACCGAGAGGTCGATGCCGTCGAGCGCCTGCACGCTCCCGTAGCGGCGCGAAAGGCCGGCGATGTCGACCGCGGCGGTCACACTCCGACGAGCGAGTCGACTCCGTAGACGCGCGCGAGGGACACGATCACCGGGGGCACGTCCACGAAGGCGAGGTCCGCACCCTCCGTCGACGCGCGCCGGCGCAGCGCGAGCAGGACCGCGAGCGTGGCCGAATCGGCGTGCTCGAGCCCGGAGAGATCGACGACGCCTCCCTTCGGCAGCGGGAGGCCGTTCGCGGCCTCCAGCACCTTCTGCGCGTTGTCCAGCGCGATCCGGCCCGAGCAGGTCCATCGCGCGCCGTCCTCGACGGCGAAGAAGGTCCCCTCGCGTCCGGTGTCGCTCACTTGGCCGCGCCGCCCTTGTTGCGCTTCTCAAGCGATGCGATCAACCCGTCGACCCCACCCGACCGGATCTGTTCGTTGAACTCGTCGCGGTAGTTGGTGACGAGCGAGACGCCGCCGACGATCACGTCGTAGGCGCGCCAGCCGTCCGGCCCCTTGCTCATGCTGTAGTCGATCGGCACCGGCGTCTGCCCCTGGCGAACGACCTCGGTCCTGACCGTCACGTCGGTCGCGCCCGGGTCCGCGCGCAGCGGCTTGTAGTCGATGGTCTGGTTCCGGTACTGCACCAGCGCACCCGAGTAGGTGCGCACCAGGAGCGACCGGAACTCGTCGGCCAGCCGCTTCTGCTGCTCCGGCGTCGCCTTGTTCCAGTTGCGCCCCATCGCGAGCCGCGTCATGCGCGTGAAGTCGAAGTGCTGCAGGAGCCTGGTCTCGATCACCTCGCGGATGCGCGCCTGGTCGCCCGCCTGCACCTTCGGGTCGTCGCGGATGATCTGGAGCACCTCCTGCGAAACACGCTTGACCAGAGCGTCGGGCGCCTCCTGCGCCAGCGCGCCTCCGCAGGCGAGCATCGCGAGAACGCCCGCGGCGAGGGCATGGCGGAATGCGGTGGATGCACGGGTCATTCGTCGTCCTCTTCTCGCTTCGGCGGATTGCCGTCCCAGACCTGGTATTCGCGATGCTGCAGGTAGGCGCGCCGGATGAACGTGTAGCGGTCGATCGCGGCCTTGTCGAGCATCGCGGACGCGTCGAGCGCCTGCACGCGCAAGTCGAGCGCGCCGATGAAGTAGAGCACGTTGCGCAGCGGTACGTTGTCGACCGCATAGTAGATCGGCGACATGTAGGCGCGGACGACGAGCCCGGTGCCGTCGCGGAACGTCGTCGGGCCGATGATCGGGACGAACAGGAACGGGCCCTGCGGGAAGCCCCAGTATCCGAAGGTCTGGCCGAAGTCCTCGTCGCCCTTCGGGATGCCGGCGTCGGAAGCGATGTCGATCAGCCCGAAGCCCCAGATGTTGACGGTGAGGCGGCCGAGGTCGTTGCCGGCCTTCTCCCACTTGCCCTGCAGCAGCCCGTTCAACGCCGAGAAGCCGTCCTCGATGTTGCCGTAGAACGTGCGCACCGCCGACTGGACCGGTTTGGGCACGTAGTCGACCCACGCCTGCGCCAGCGGCCGGAACGCGTACTGGTCGATCGGCTCGTGGATCGCGAACATCGCGCGGTTGAACGGCTCGAGCGGATCCGCCTTGCTGGGCTCGTGTCCCTGCGGCATCGTCGCGCAGCCGGCGAGCACCGCCGAAAGCGCGATGGCCGCGCACGCGCGGGCCGCCGGGGCCGGTCTCACTTGCCGCCCTCCTGCTGCGCCTTGTCGAACAGGAACTGGCTGATGAGCTTCTCCAGCACCACGGCCGACTGGGTCTTCGCGATGCGTCCGCCGTCGGCGATCATCTCGGAATCGCCGCCGGCGTCCAGCCCGACGTACACCTCGCCGAGCAGCCCGGAGGTGTTGATCGACGCGATCGTGTCCTTGCTGAACTTGTACTGCGGATCGATCACGAAAGTCACGATCGCCTCGTAGGTCTGCGGATCGAGACGGATCTTCTCCACCCGGCCCACCACGACGCCCGCGGCCTTCGCCGGCGCGCGCAGCTTGAGCCCGCCGATGTTGGAGAACGCCGCCTCGACGTGGTAGCCCTCGCGGGTCGTCGTCGTCAGCAGATTCCCCACCTTGAGCGACAGGAACAGGATCGCGCCCAGCCCCAGCGCGACGAAGATGCCGACCCACAGGTCGATGGTCGATCGATTCATGGCGCGGCGGGCTCGCTGGACGTGGTGTGGAGGAAGCGGCCGGCTAGAGGACGCCGACGCCGCGGAACATGAAGACGGTGAGCACGAAGTCCGCCGCGAGGATCGCGAGCGACGAGCCGACGACGGTCCGGGTGGTCGCGGACGACACGCCCTCGGCGGTGGGGGCCGCGTCGTAGCCTTCGAAGACGGCGATCAGGCTCACGATCAGGCCGAAAACGGCGCTCTTGATGATCCCGTTGACGATGTCGGCGCGAAAGTCGACGACCGACTGCATGTTGCCCCAGAACGAACCGGCGTCGATGCCGATAAGCCGGACGCCGACCAGGTAGGCGCCGAAGATCCCGAGCGTCGAGAACAGCGCGGCCAGGAGCGGCATCGAGATCACACCGCCCCAGAAGCGCGGCGCGACCACGCGCGCGAGCGGGTCGACCGCCATCATCTCCATCGCCGACAGCTGCTCGGTCGCCTTCATGAGGCCGATCTCGGCGGTGATCGCACTCCCGGCGCGGCTCGCGAACAGGAGGCCCGCGACGACCGGCCCGAGTTCCCGGACGAGCGAGAGCGCGACCAGGATGCCGAGCGACTCCGAGGCGCCGTAGCGCTGCAGCACGTCGTAGCCCTGGAGCGCGAGCACCATTCCGACGAAGAGGCCCGACACGAGGATGATGACGAGCGACAGCACGCCGGCGAAGTAGATCTCGCGCAGCGTGAGGCGGATGCGCCGCAGCCCCGCGGGCGAATGCGTGAGCACCGCGACGAAGAACCGCGCGGCGAATCCGAGGCGCGCGATCGAGCGGCGCGTCCCCGCGCCGATCCGGCGCAGCCCGTCGGCGAGGACGCTAGCCGGCATGGCCGATGGCGAAGGCCGTGGCGAGCGGCGGCGCCGCCACGTGGAATGGAACCGGACCGTCGGACTCGCCGTCGATGAACTGCCGCACGAAGGCGTCGCCGGACGAGCGCACCTCGTCGGGCGTGCCCTGCGCGACGATTCGCCCGTCCGAGACGAAGTACAGGTAGTCGACGATCTTGAGCGACTCGTAGACGTCGTGGGTGACGACGACCGACGTGATGCCCAGTGCGTCGTTGAGCTTGCGGATCAGCTGCCCGACGATGCCGAGCGAAATCGGGTCCAGCCCGGCGAAGGGCTCGTCGTACATGACGAGCAGCGGATCGAGCGCGATCGCGCGCGCGAGCGCCACGCGACGCGCCATGCCGCCGGAGAGCTCCGAGGGCTTGAGCGCGGCCGCCCCGCGCAGGCCGACTCCGTTCAGCTTCATCATCACGAGGTCGCGGATCATCTCCTCGGAGAAGTCCGTGTGCTCGCGCAGCGGGAACGCGATGTTCTCGTACACCGTGAGGTCGGTGAACAGCGCGCCGAACTGGAACAGCATGCCCACCTGGCGCCGCAGCGCGTACAGGCCCTCGCGGTCGAGGTCGGGAACCGACCGGCCGGCGACGACGACGCGTCCGGTCTGCGGCCTCAACTGTCCGCCGATGAGGCGCAGGATCGTCGTCTTTCCGCAGCCGGAGCCGCCCATGATCGCGACGACCTTCCCCCGCGGGATGGTCATCGACATGCCCTTCAGGAGCTGCCGGGTGCGGTCGTAGCCGAACGTGACGCCCGACAGCTCGACGGCGACGGGCTGACGGCGATCGAAGTTCGCGACCGGACGGGTCGTGGAGGGCGGGGACACGGGGACGTTTCGGAAGAGGAACAGGAGATTGTAGCCTAACCCCTCAGCCGTCGAGCAGGCGTCCCTCGGCGATGGCGAGACTCTCCGGGCGCCCGAGAAGCACGACGACGTCTCCGGCCTCGAATCGCCATCCGGGCGAAGGCCGGGTGGAGCGCGCGCCGCGCCTCCTGACGCCGCTCACCTCCACCAGCCCGTCGATCGCGAGTTCGGAGAGCGTGCGACCGACCGCGGCTGCGCCCTCGATCAGCAC
The DNA here is from genome assembly GCA_020847675.1 of Burkholderiales bacterium. Classification (GTDB taxonomy): domain Bacteria; phylum Pseudomonadota; class Gammaproteobacteria; order Burkholderiales; family Casimicrobiaceae; genus VBCG01. The sequence continues at coordinate 8,859 of JADLBN010000162.1, forward strand.
GACCGTCTGGAGCCGGGGCTGCAGGTTGTCCGCCGCGTCGGCGGCGTCGGTCGCACCATGGAAGAAGCCGCGGAACAGGCTGTAGCGCTCCTCGCGGATGGCGCGGATGCGCGCCAGCACGCGGTTGAGCGGCACGCCGAGGAGCAGGAGCGAGTGCGACGCCAGCATCAGGCTCCCTTCGAGCACCTCGGGCACGACTTCGGTCGCGCCGGCGCGCAGCAGCCGGTCGAGTTCGACGTCGTCGAAGGTCCGGACGACGACCGGCAGGTCGGGCCGCAGCGCCTGCACGTGGTGCAGGATCCTGAGCGCGAGCGGCACGTCGGCGAAGGTGACGACGACCGCCCGCGCCTTGGCGAGACCCGCAGCCGTCAGCGTCTCGCGGCGCCCCGCGTCGCCGTACACGACGCTGCCGCCCGCGCCAGCGGCCTCGCGCACGCGGTGCGGGTCGTTGTCGAGCGCGACCCAGGCGATGTCCTCGGCGTCGAGCAGGCGCGCGAGGTTCTGGCCGCTGCGACCGTAGCCGCACACGATCACGTGCTCCTGGCGCGCCAGTGCCTGGGAGGCGATCGCGGTGACCTGGGCTGCGCGCGCGAGCCAGTCGCCCGCGGTCAGGCGCCGGACGATCGGTTCGATGAACTGGATCTGCACCGGGGCGGCCAGCATCGACAGCACCATCGCGGCCAGCACGATCTGGGCGGCGTCACCGCCGACGATCCGGTGCTGGGCGGCGAGCGCGAGCATCACGAGCGCCAGTTCGCCCGCCTGCGCAAGGTAGAGCCCGGTCCGCAGCGCCGTGCCCGGCGACGAGCCGAAGGCGCGGGCGAGCAACACGATCAGCGCGAGCTTCGCGGCCACCGGCACGACGAGCAGCGCCAGCACCCAGCCAATGTTCGAGGCGACCACGCCGAGGTCGAGCGCCATGCCGATGGTCACGAAGAACAGCCCCAGCAGCACGTCGCGGAACGGGGCGATGTCCTCCTCGACCTGGTATCGGAACTCCGTCTCCGCGATCAGCATCCCGGCGAGGAACGCGCCGAGTTCGAGCGAGAGCCCTGCGAAATCGGTGAGCGCGGCGAGCCCGAGCGTGACCAGCAGCACGTTCAGCGTGAAGAGTTCCCGGGAGCGCTGCCTCGCTACGACCGAAAACCACCAGCGCATCGGCCGCTGACCGGCGTACAGCACGACCACCAGCGCCACGGCGGCCTTCAGCGCCGCGAGGCCCAGCCCGATCGCGAGCGCGGGCGCCTCGGCGTGGAGCGACGGGATCACGATCAGGAACGCCACCACCGCGAGATCCTGGAACAGCAGGATGGCGATGGCATCGCGGGCGTGCGGCGACGCGAGTTCGCCGCGCTCGGTGAGCATCTTCGACACGATCGCGGTCGAACTCATCGCGAGCGCGCCGCCCAGCACGAGGCCCGCCTGCCAGCCGTGGCCCGCCAGCACGAGCGCCGCCACGCCCGCGGCCGTCGTGATCGCCACCTGCGCGAGCCCGAGCCCGAACACCGCCCGGCGCATCGCGCGAAGCTTCGGCAGGCTGAACTCGAGTCCGACCGAGAACAGCAGGAACACGATGCCGAACTCGGCCAGCGTGTGCGCCGCACGGTCGTCGGTGATCCAGCCCAGCGCGTGCGGACCGATCGACGCGCCGACGATGAGGTAGCCCAGGATCGGCGGCAGACGCGCGAGGCGGCAGGCGACGACCACGACGACCGCCGCCGCGAGCATCACCAGCACCAGAGGCAGGGTGTTGAGCATGGCCGCGATCCGGAATCCGACGTTAGCACGCCTGCCGCGCGGCGCCGCGGGTCCTTGCCCCCCGTATACTTCTCCGCCGTGAGCCCTCCGACCAGCCCGCCCCCGCCCGGCGTCGACGCCGGACGCGCGCTCGTTCTCGCCCGCGAGGTCCTCGCGACCGAAGCGCGAGCGATCGATCGCCTCGCTGGTCGGCTGGACGCGTCGTTCGTCGAGGCCGCGCGCCGGATCCACGACTGCCGCGGGCGCGTCGTGGTGTCCGGACTCGGCAAGTCCGGGCACATCGCCCGCAAGCTCGCCTCGACGCTCGCCTCGACCGGCACCCCCGCGTTCTTCGTCCACCCCGCGGAGGCACAGCACGGCGACCTCGGCATGATCACCGCGGACGACGTCGTCGTGATGCTCTCGAACTCGGGCGAGACCGGCGAACTGGTGAGCCTCGTGCCGCACGTGAAGCGGCAGGGTGCGGCGATCGTCGCGATCACCGGCAGTCCCGCCAGTTCGCTCGCGTCGGCGGCCGACGTGCATCTCGATGCGGCGGTCGGCGCGGAGGCCTGCCCGCTGGGTCTCGCGCCGACGGCCTCGACCACGGCGGCGCTCGCGCTGGGCGACGCGCTGGCGCTGGTGCTCCTGGACGCGCGCGGCTTCTCGGCCGACGACTTCGCGCGCTCGCATCCGGGCGGCGCGCTCGGCAGGCGGCTCCTCCGCGTCGCCGACGTCATGCGCACCGGCGAGGCGGTGCCGTCGGTCGCAACCGGCGCGACGCTTCCCGAAGCGATCGCCGAGATGAGCGCGAAGGGCCTGGGCATGACCGCGGTCGTGGATCGCACTCGCCGCGTGCTCGGCATCTTCACCGACGGCGACCTCCGGCGCGCGGTCTCGCGCGTGCGCGACCTCGCGGCAGCGCGGGTCGACGACGTGATGACGCCCGCGCCCCGCACCATCGGTGCCGACCGCCTCGCGATCGACTGCGTCGCGTGGATGGAAACGACGCCGAAGGTGTCGCAGCTCCTCGTGGTGGACGCGCAGGGCGCGCTGGCCGGCGCCCTGCACCTGCACGACCTGTTCCGCGCGCGGGTGGTCTGAGCATGGAAGCTCCTCGCGCCGCGGGCGTGGACCACGATCCGGAGACGATCGACGCGGCGCTGGCCGCCCGCGCCCGGGCGGTGCGGCTCCTGACCTGCGACGTCGATGGCGTGCTGACCGACGGCCGCATCCACGTCGACGACGACGGGCGCGAATCCAAGGCGTTCCACGCGCTCGACGGCGTCGGCCTGAAGCGGCTGATGGCCGAAGGCATCGCGGTGGCCTGGATCACCGGCAGCTCGTCGGCGTCGGTCGCGCACCGCGCGCGCCTGATAGGCGTGACGCGGCTGTACCGCGGCACCGACGACAAGCTTCCGTCGTGGGAGGCGCTGCGCGCGGAGCTCGGCCTCGACCCGGCGGCCTGCGCCCACATCGGCGACGACCTTCCGGACATCCCGCTCATGCGGGCCTGCGGCCTGGCCGTGACGGTGCCGCACGCACCCGGAGAGGTGAAGCGACACGCTCACTACGTGACCAGGCTCCCCGGCGGCAGCGGCGCGGTGCGCGAACTCGCCGAACTGATTCTCTCAGCCCGCGCGAGGGTCGGATGAGCCCGGTTGCGCGCGCGGCCGGATTCCCCCACGCTATCGGGGACTCCCCCGGGGCAGACCTCCACGCGCCTTGAACACCCGCCGCTTCCTCGACCGCCTGACCGCCTGGTCTCCGGCCCTGCTGCTCGGCGGGCTCGCGGCGCTCACCTACTGGCTCGACGCGCAGGTGCAGGCGCCTTCCAACGCGGGCGCGGGCGCGCCGCGGCACGAGCCCGACATGTTCATCGAGAACTTCCGCGCGGTGAGCCTCGGCGAGGACGGCAAGCCTCGCCAGATCCTGTCCGCGCAGCGCGCCGTCCACTATCCCGACGACCAGACGAGCGAGTTCGTCGAGCCGCGCCTCAAGCTCGACCAGCCGGGGAAGCCTGGATTCGAGCTCTCCGCGAAACACGGGAAGCTCTCGGCCGACCACGACCAGGTCTGGTTCAGCGGCAACGTGCGCGCGGTGCGCGAGCCGCAACCGGGCGAGTCGGGGGCGGCAGCGTCCGGCGGCCGCATGACTCTCGCGACGGAGGCGCTGCACGTCGCCACGCGCGAGGAGCGCCTCGACACCGACCAGCCCGTGACGATCGAGGACGCACGTGGCATCATCCGCGGTGTCGGACTCGAGTTCGACAACGTCGCCCGGACTGCGAGCCTTCGCAGCCAGGTCAGCGGCACGCTGCAACCCGGTTCGACTCCCCGGAAGGGCCCGTGACCCTCACTTCGCGCATTCTCGCGGGCGCGCTCGCCGCGACGATCGCCCTGGCCGCGGCCGCCGAGACCGGCGACCGCGAGAAGCCGATCAACTTCTCGGCCGACCGCGGCGACATGAACTACGAAACCAAGCTCGGCAAGCTCGACGGCAACGTGGTGCTGACGCAGGGCACGATCACGGTGCGCGCGGACCGCCTCACGTTCCGGCAGAACGCGGACAACTCGATGCAGGTGACCGCGTTCGGCAACCCGGTCACGTTCCGGCAGAAGCGCGACGGCAGCGACGAGTACTACGAGGGCTTCGCGCAGCGCATCGAGTACGACGGCGCGAAGGACCTGCTCGAGCTCTTCGACCGCGCGCTCCTGAAGCGCGGCACCGACGAGATTCGAAGCAACTACGTCTCCTACAACACCAGGACCGAGGTGTTCAAGGCCGAGGGCCGGCCGGACACGCCGGCCGCCGCCGCCGCCGACACCGGTCCGGGCGCGCGGGTGCGCGGGACATTCCAGCCGCGCGACGGGCAGGGGCTCGGGCCTCCGGCCGATGCAAAGGACGCCGCGCGGGGCGCGCCGCGCAAGCCCGCGGCGAAGCCCGTCGAGCCGCTCCCGCTCCGGCCCGCCGGTGCACCTGCCTCCAAGTGAGCCAGCTCGCCGCGGCGCATCTGCGCAAGCGCTACAAGGCGCGCACGGTGGTGCACGACGTGTCGCTCGACGTCGGCAGCGGCGAAGTCGTGGGCCTCCTGGGCCCCAACGGCGCGGGCAAGACGACCTGCTTCTACATGATCGTCGGGCTGGTGGCCGGCGACGGCGGCCGGATCACGCTCGATGCCGAGGACCTGTCACGCCTCGCGATCCACCAGCGCGCGCGGCTCGGCTTGTCGTACCTGCCGCAGGAGGCCTCGATCTTCCGCAAGCTGACCGTCGCGGAAAACGTGCGCGCGATCCTCGAACTGCAGGAGACCGACCCCGACGCCATCGCCAACCGTCTCGACGCGCTGCTCGAGGATCTCTCGATCTCGCACCTCGCCGAGGCGCCTGCGGTCTCGCTGTCGGGCGGCGAACGCCGCCGCTGCGAGATCGCCCGTGCCCTTGCGACCCGCCCCCGCTTCATCCTGCTCGACGAGCCCTTCGCCGGCGTCGATCCGATCGCCGTGCTCGACATCCAGCGCATCATCGGGTTCCTGAAGCAGCGCGGCATCGGCGTGCTGATCACCGACCACAACGTGCGCGAGACGCTCGGCATCTGCGACCGCGCCTACATCATCAACGAAGGTCGCGTGCTGGCTTCGGGCGCGCCCGACGAGATTGTCTATAATGAATCCGTCCGCAAGGTCTATCTCGGCGAGCACTTCCGCCTGTAGATGACAGTTCTCCGGCCTTCGTCGCGCCGTGCCAGCCCCTCGGGAGCGCGCTCGCGCGACGCGGCGTGGAGTGCTCCCTTCCGGTCCGCCGACGGCCGATGAAACCGACCCTGCAGCTCCGGCTCTCGCAGCACCTCACGCTGACGCCGCAGCTGCAGCAGTCGATCCGGCTCCTGCAGCTCTCGACGCTCGAACTCAACGCGGAGGTCGAGCGCATGCTGCAGGAGAACCCGCTGCTCGAGAAGGAGAGCGACGACGACGAGGGCGCTCCGCCGGAGGCCGTGGCCGGGGCGGCCGGAACCGGCAGCGCGGAACCGGCGCGCGCCGGCGACGGCGACGACGAGCGTTCCGAGGAACCCGCCGACGCCGCCGAGGTCGTCGAAGGCGGCGTGCCGTCCGGCGAGGTGGACTTCCCGGACGAGGGCGGAGGCGGCGACGGCGACTGGGGCAGCGCGTCTTCCTCCGACGACGACGACGAGTTCTACCCGCAGCAGGTCGCCTCCTCCACGCTGCGCGAGCACCTGATGGGCCAGCTCGGCATGCTCTCGCTGCCGCGGCGCGACCGCCAGCTCGTCGCGGCGCTGATCGACGCGCTCGACGAGGATGGATTCCTCGCGGGCACGCTCGACGAGATGGCCGAGATCTTCCCCGACGAACTCGGGATCGAGGTCGCGGAACTCGCGGTCGCGCTGCGCTACCTGCAGGGCTTCGAGCCCACCGGCGTCGGCGCCCGCGACATCGGCGAGTCGCTCGCGCTGCAGTTGAAGGCGCTGCCCGAGAGCACGCCCTGCCGCGCGGCGGCCCTCAAGGTGGTCGAGGACCACCTGGACCTCCTCGCCAACCGCGATCTCACGCGCTTGAAGCGCATCCTCCAGTGCGACGACGCGGCGATCCGGTCGATCCGCGACCTGATCCGCACGCTGAAGCCGAAGCCCGGCGCGGCGTTCGCCAACGCGGAGGCGAACTACGTGGGGCCCGACGTCGTCGTGCGCAAGGTCCGCGGGCACTGGGTCGCGTCGCTCAACGAGGCGGCCATGCCGAAGCTGCGCGTCAACCGGATCTACGCCGACATCCTCTCGCGCAACCGCGAAGCGTCGAACCAGCAGCTCACCGCGCAGCTGCAGGAAGCCAAGTGGCTGATCCGCAACGTCCAGCAGCGCTTCGAGACGATCCTCAAGGTGGCCCAGGCCATCGTCGACCGGCAGCGGCGCTTCTTCGAGCACGGCGAGGTCGCGATGCGGCCGATGGTGCTGCGCGAGATCGCCGACATGCTCGGCCTCCACGAGTCGACGATCTCCCGCGTGACGACGCAGAAGTACCTGCTGACGCCGCGCGGCACCTACGAGCTCAAGTATTTCTTCGGCAGCCACGTGGCGACCGACACCGGCGGCGCGGCGTCCGCGACCGCCATCCGCGCGTTGATCCGTCAACTGATCGGGGCGGAGGACCCGAAGTCGCCGTTGACCGACAGCAAGATCGCCGAGGTGCTGGGCGAGCAGGGCATCCTCGTCGCCCGCCGCACCGTGGCGAAGTACCGGGAGGCGCTGTCGATCCCTCCCGTCAACCAGCGCAAGTCGCTGTGACGCGGCAACCCGCGCCCGCGCCTCGCGCTCCCGAAGTCGTCCGGAAGGAGTGCGCATGAACCTGAACCTCACCGGCAATCATCTCGAAATCACGCCCGCGATCCGCGACTACGTCGTCGCCAAACTCGACCGCGTCACGCGTCATTTCGACCACGTCATCGACGTCAACGTGGTGCTGTCGGTGGACAAGCTGCGACAGAAGGTCGAGGCGAACCTGCACCTGCGCGGCAAGGACATTCACGCCGAGAGCGTCGAGGCCGACATGTACGCCGCCATCGACGCGCTGGCCGACAAACTCGACCGCCAGGTGCTGAAGGCGAAGGAGAAGCGGGTCGACGGGCGCCACGACCCCGCGCCCAAGCGCGACGCCGGGCTGTGGACCGGCGAGACCGGCGGCTGACGCGAGGCTCCCCGTGTAGAATCGCGCAACGGTCCTCGAACCCGTGCCGGCGGACTCCGCGTCCGCCGGTCGCGTTTCGAGGACGGCCGAAATGAACCGAATCGCCGAGCTCCTGCCGGAATCCCGCGTCGCCGTGAGCCTCGATGCCGCGACGAAGCGCGACCTGTTCGCGTCGATCGCCGGAATGTTCGAACGCGACGGCGGCCTCGCACGAAACCTGGTCGTCGACGCGCTGGCGGCCCGCGAGAAGCTCGGGTCGACCGGCCTGGGCCAGGGCATCGCGATCCCCCACGGCCGCATCAAGGGGCTCATGGATGCGCGCGGCGCGTTCGTCCGCCTCGCGCAGCCGATCGCGTTCGACGCGCCCGACGGCCGCCCGGTGAGTCAGGTCTTCGTGCTGCTGGTGCCCGAGCACGCCACCGAGCGGCACCTCGAGCTCCTCTCCGAGCTCGCGCAGATGTTCAGCGAGCGCTCGTTCCGCGATCGCCTCGCCGCCTCGCCGGACGCGCACTCGGCCTGGACGGTGATCCGCGACTGGGTCGCCACCGCCTGACCCCGGGACCCGATGTCCGCCGACACGCACCTGCGGCAGGTCAGCGTCGAGCGGCTCTACGCGGACAATCGCGAGCGGCTCGGACTCGAATGGGTCGCCGGGCGCGACGGCGGCGACCTCGCCCTCACCGCCGAGTCCGCGATGAAGCCCACCGTGGGCCTCGTCGGCCACATGAACTTCATCCACCCGTTCCGCGTGCAGCTCCTGGGCGCGGCCGAGATCGCGCACCTGAAGGCGCTGCCCCCGGCGGAGTTCACGCGCTCGATCGCGAGCCTGTTCGACGGGGACCTCGCCGCGATCGTGGTGGCGAACGGCGAAGCCGTGCCCGCCAATCTCGCGCAGAGCTGCGATACGCACCACGTTCCGCTGTTCACCTCGCCGCAGCCCTCGCCGCACGTGGTGGACGTGTTCCGTCTCTACCTCGCGCGCGTGCTGGCCGAGTCGACCACGCTGCACGGCGTGTTCCTCGACGTGCTCGAGATGGGCGTGCTGATCACCGGGGCCTCTGCGATCGGCAAGAGCGAACTGGCGCTCGAGCTCATCTCGCGCGGCAACGGGCTCGTCGCCGACGACATCGTCGAGCTCTATCGCATCTCGCCCGAGACGGTCGAGGGCCGCTGCCCGGCGGTGCTGCGCGACTTCCTCGAGGTCCGCGGCATCGGGGTGCTGAACATCCGGACCATCTTCGGCGAGACCGCGGTGCGGCCGCGCAAGCTCCTCAAGCTCATCGTGCACCTCGAGGACCACAGTCACGAGGCGTTCTCCGACCTCGACCGGCTCAAGGTCGACGCGAACTTCCAGGAGGTGCTCGGCGTGCCGATACGGCGCGTGACGATCCCCGTGGCGGCCGGGCGAAATCTCGCGGTGCTGGTCGAGGCCGCGGTGCGCAACTTCGTGCTGAACCAGCGCGGCATCGA
>JADLBN010000163.1 GCA_020847675.1 Burkholderiales bacterium
CCAGCGCACCGCCGAGCGAATCGCGGTCGCAGGGATGCACGACGGCGCAGCGCACCGGCGGCAGTTCGGCGCAGCGGCGCAGGATCCGCGCGAAGCCGTCGTTGCGACGCAGGATCAGCGACGGCGTTGCGATCGGCGTGTACGCGAGCCGCGCCGCCGGCGCGACGACGTGCGCCTCGCCCTCGGCGAGCACCTCGCCGCGCTGGTTCGCGCAGCGGCAGTCGAACGCCACGCGCCGGCCTCGGACGAACTTCGCCCGCACCGTCACCGTCGCCTCGAGCACGTCGCCCACGGCGATGGTCCCGCCGTAATGCATCGAGGTGTCGGCGATGGCCGTCCCCGGGCCGGGCAGGCGGCGCAGCAGGAGGTTCGAGATGAGCGCGATCGACGCGGCGCCGGGAGCTTCCGGACCTCCACGGTCGCGGCCTCCTTCGACGTGGAACGGCTCGACGTCGCCTGCGACCAGCGCGAGGCCCTCGATCTCGGTCGCGGTCATTGCGTGGCTGATCGTCGCGCTCTCGCCCACGGCGAGTTCGGCGAACGTGCGGTTGGTCACCGCGTCCGGTGCCGGGGAGGAGCCTCGCGCGTCGGAACGCGCGGCCGTGGTCTTGCGGGTCCTGATCATGGATGTTCCCGGCCGCGCATGGTGACCGGTTTCGCGGCGGCGGACCAAGCGCCGGTCATGCGAACGTTCGTCCGCCGCCCGGTGCGGATCGCGATCGACCGGTCGATCGACTTGTCGGCGTCGGTCATCGGGAGGTTCGAACGAAGGGAAGGTCCGGCGCAAGGCGTCGCAACACGATGCAGCCCGATGGTGTTGCGCCGCAGCGCGGCGACTGTATCACGAGGAACGCCGGGTCCGTGCCGCGCAGGGGCGCGGACCGGCGCCCACGGAGTCCGGGGAGCGGCCGGCCGTTTCGGCTACAGCCCGAGCCAGGCGATGACAGCGGTCTCGATTTCCGGATTGGGCGGAACGAAGCCCTTGTAGCCGACGGTATCCAGGATCTGCTGGCCGCCTTTCGCTTCCTTGAGGCCGAGCAGCGCGTCGCGGATCTTCTGCTGGTCGGCGGCCGGCAGCCGGGTCGAGACGATGAACTGCTTGATCGGCACCGGTCGCGACTTGGCGAGCACCTTGCCGCCCTTGTCGGTCCAGCCCTTGACCACCGCATTCGAGGCGGTGACGCCGATCTGGGCGAAGTTGTTCTCCAGGTAGAACGGCACGGCGTCCTGGTAGCGGGTGGTGATGACCCGCACGGTCGACGGGGTGGGCTCGCGCGCGCTGGTCGCCTGAAGCTTGTCCTCGCGGAACATGGCGCGGACCATCCAGGCGGTGATCGAGTCCGGATCCGGCGTGACGACGGTCCGGCCCTTCAGGTCGTCGATCGACTTGAGCGGCTGATCCGCGTTGATCAGCATCCTGGCCGTGTACTCGGTGAAGCCCTGCGTCCACGCCACCGCCTTGTAACGGCCCGCCTTGATCTCCGACATCGGGATGTGGGCCGGGTGCAGGAAGGCGACGTCGAACTCCTGTGTCTTGAGGCCCGCGCGGGCGTCGTCGTAGGCCGGCACCAGCACGGTCCGGACGCGCCGGCCGGTGGCGGTCGCGATCAGCTGGGCGATCGGCGCGAACTTGTCGCGGATCTCCTTGGGCGTCGCCTGGTAGGTGACGCCTTCGGTCACCGCGAACACGAGTTCGGGCTGCTGGGCCTCGACTCCGGAAGCGAGGACTCCGAGGAGGAGGGCGGCGGCAAGGCGACGGATCATGGCGGAAGGACCGTCCGACGGGACGCTGACCCGGGTGCGTATGCAAGGAGCATGCCTCGCCTGCCCGGGGGTGCACGGCGATGATACGGTGCGCCGGGCCGCTCCGCCAGCGACTCCGACTTCGGACGCCCGGATCCGCCCTCGGCGGTACCTCTCAGCTGCGGTGGCGCAGCTTGCGGATCGCCTCGAGCTGGGCCATCGCCGTGGCGAGCGAAGCCTCGGCGGCGGCGATCTCCTCCTTGGTGACCTTGCGGGCCATCGCGTCCTCGGCGGCCTTCTTGGCCTCCAGCGCGGCCTTCTCGTCCAGGTCCTTCGCGCGGATCGCGGTGTCGGCGAGCACGGTGACCGCGTGCGGCTGGACCTCGAGGAAGCCGCCCTGGACGAACACGAGTTCCTCGGTCGCCTGGTTCGGCAGCTTCATGCGCACCGCGCCCGGCTTGATCTGCGTGAAGAGCGGCGTGTGCCGCGGGTAGATGCCGAGTTCGCCCGCCACGCCCGGCAGCACGACGAACTCCGCCTCGCCGGAGAAGATCTCCGCTTCCACACTGACGATGTCGACCTTCATCGTGGTTGCCATGACATCCGACTCCTGTAACAGCCTTGACGATTCGCCCGGCAGCCGCGCAACGCAACGACGCGTGGGCCGGTTGAGCGTCGGCGCGCCGGTCGTTCGAACGGCCCGCCTCGCTCCGCCGCCGACGCTCCAACCGGATCGCGCGTCGGACCTCCACGGCCCGCAAGGCGCGACTCGGCGGATGCCGCCGGCGCCCGCCCCGGCACTACTGCATCTTCTTGGCCTTCTCGAACGCCTCGTCGATGCCGCCCACCATGTAGAACGCCTGCTCGGGCAGCGCGTCGCACTCGCCGTCGACGATCATGCGGAAGCCGCGGATCGTCTCCTTGAGCGACACGTACTTGCCCGGCGAGCCGGTGAACACCTCGGCCACGTGGAACGGCTGCGACAGGAAGCGCTGGATCTTGCGCGCGCGCGCCACCGCGAGCTTGTCCTCGGGCGAGAGTTCGTCCATGCCGAGGATCGCGATGATGTCGCGCAGCTCCTTGTAGCGCTGCAGCGTCGCCTGCACGCGGCGGGTAATCGTGTAGTGCTCCTCGCCGATCACGTTCGGGTCGACCTGGCGCGAGGTCGAGTCGAGCGGGTCGACCGCCGGGTAGATGCCCAGCGCCGCGATGTCACGCGAGAGCACG
>JADLBN010000164.1 GCA_020847675.1 Burkholderiales bacterium
CGCGACGGCATCGCGCGCCTCACGCTCCACCGCCCCGACCGGCTCAACAGCTTCAACGACGCGATGCACGCGGAGGTGCGCGAAGCGCTCGCCGCGCTCGCGGGCGACCCGCGCGCGCGCGTGCTGCTCCTGACCGGCGCAGGCCGCGGCTTCTGTGCCGGGCAGGACCTGTCGGATCGCGCGGTGGCGCCGGGAGAGGCGCCGGTCGACCTCGGCGCGTCGATCGAGCGCAACTACCGGCCGCTCGTCCTGGCGCTGCGCTCGCTGCCGGTGCCGACCCTGTGCGCGGTGAACGGCGTCGCGGCCGGCGCGGGCGCGAACCTCGCGCTCGCCTGCGACCTCGTGGTCGCGGCGAAGTCGGCGAGCTTCATCCAGGCGTTCTGCAAGATCGGGCTCGTTCCCGATTCCGGCGGCACGTTCTTCCTGCCGCGGCTCGTCGGTACTGCGCGCGCGATGGGGCTCGCGATGCTGGGCGACAGGCTCACGGCGGAGCAGGCGGCGTCGTGGGGCCTCATCTGGCAGGCGATCGACGACGCCGGGTTCGCAGGTGCGGTCGAGAAGCTCGCCGCGCAACTCGCCGCCGGGCCGACCCGGGGACTGGTCGCGGCACGGCAGGCGATCCATGCCTCGGCCGCGAACTCGCTCGCCGCGCAGCTCGACCTCGAGCGCGACCTGCAGCGCGAACTGGGATTCGGCGCGGACTATCGCGAAGGCGTCGCGGCGTTCCTCGAAAAACGCGCACCGCGCTTCACCGGACGTTGAGCCGATGGCTCCGGCGCTGGCAAGCGAAGCTGCGGTCGCGGTCATCGGTGCGGGCGCGATGGGCGCCGGCATCGCGCAGGTCGCGGCGCAGGCCGGGCACGAAGTGCTGCTGTTCGATGCCCGCGAGGGCGCCGCGGGGGAGGCCGTCCGCAGACTTGCCGCGACGTTCGACCAGCTCGCGTCGAAGGGGCGCCTGAGCGCGCAGGACGCGCGCGCGGCCGCGGCAAGGGTGTCCGCCGTGCGCACGGCGGCGGACTGCGCGGGCGCGAAACTCGTCGTCGAGGCGATCGTCGAGGACCTCGAGGTCAAGCGCGGTCTCCTGCGCGAACTGGAGTCTGCCGTCGCAGACGACGCGATCCTCGCGTCCAACACCTCGTCGCTGTCGATCACCGCGCTCGCGGCGGGCATGAAGCGGCCGGGGCGTGTGGCCGGGATGCACTTCTTCAATCCGGCGCCGCTGATGCCGCTGGTCGAGGTGGTGCGCGGGCTCGCGACCGACCCCGGCGTGGACGAGACGCTGGTCGCGACCGCGCTGTCCTGGGGCAAGGTGCCGGTGCGCGCGACCTCGACGCCCGGCTTCATCGTCAACCGTTGCGCGCGGCCGTTCTACGGCGAGGCGCTGCGGCTCCTCGCCGAGCGGGCCTCCGACCCGGCGACGATCGACGCCGTGATGCGCGAGGCGGGCGGGTTCCGGATGGGTCCGTTCGAGCTGATGGACCTCATCGGCCACGACGTCAACTACGCGGTCACCCGCAGCGTCTGGGAAGCGACCTTCCACGACGCGCGCTACACGCCCTCGGCGATCCAGCGCGAACTGGTGGCGGCCGGCTATCTCGGGCGCAAGAGCGGGCGCGGTTTCTACGACCATGCGTCCGGCGCGGTCGCACCTGCGGCCGTCACGTCGCCGCCGGCCAGGGCCCCTGCGCGCGTCGCGATCCACGGCGAACCCGGACCGTTGAAACCGCTGCTCGACCGGATGGCGGCAGCCGGCATGGCGGTCCAGCGCCGGCCGGTGCATCCGCTGTTTCCGGATGGCTCGATCGACGCGGGCTCCGCGTGGATCGCGCTGACCGACGGCCGCACGGCGACCGCGCGTACCGCGGTGACCGGCGTGGCCAACGTGGTGCTGGTCGATCTCGCGCTCGACTACGCGACGGCGAAGCGCATCGCGATCGCCGCCTCCGACGCTTGCGACCGCAAAGCGCAGGCGACCGCGACCGGCGCACTGCAGCGAGCGGGTTTCGCGGTTTCGCAACTGGACGACGTCGCCGGTCTCGCGGTGATGCGCACCGTCGCGATGCTCGCGAACGAGGCAGCCGACGCCGCGATGCAGGGCATCGCGACGCCCGCCGACATCGACCTCGCGATGCAGAAGGGCGTGAACTATCCGCGCGGCCCGATCGCCTGGGGCGAGGCGATCGGAGCGGCGCGCGTCGCGGCGGTCATCGGCCACCTCGCGGTGTCCTGCGGCGACGGCCGCTACCGGGTATCGCCGCGGCTCGCGCGTGCGGCGCAGACCGGTACTGCGCCGGCAGGCTGACTTTCGGAGAGATTCGATGGGAGAGCACCATCCGGCCCGCGCGCCGGCCGAAGCGCAGGCACTCGCGGAACGGGTCGCGGCGGGGATGTTCGAGCGCGACCGGGCTTCGATCGCGCTCGGCCTGCGTCTCGTCTCCGTGGGTCCGGGCCGGGCGGAGTTGTCGATGACGGTGCGGGCCGACATGCTGAACGGCCACGCGATTTGCCACGGCGGGTTCATCTTCACGCTCGCCGACAGCGCGTTCGCCTACTCGTGCAACAGCTACAATCTCGCGACGGTGGCGTCGGGCTGTTCGATCGACTTCCTCGCGCCCGCCCGCGAAGGCGACGTCCTGACCGCGCACGCGGCCGAGCGCAGCGCCGCCGGGCGCACCGGCGTCTACGACATCGAAGTGACGAACCAGCGCGGCGAGAAGATCGCGCTGTTCCGGGGCAAGAGCTACCGCATCAAGGGGCACGTGGTCGACGAAAAGTAGGGGCGGACCCGCAAAGTCGGCGGATTCGGGGCCGGCTCCCGGTTTCCTGCCCGTTCTGCGGGTCCGCGTACCCGGCGCCCGGCCGGCAAAGCCGGATCGGTGAATCCAGATCAATGGACGCGGAGCCGGTTGCCGGCAAAGTCGTGCCGATCGGAAGGCGAGCCGGCGCGCAAGGGGCTCTTCCGGGCGCCGGCATCCGGCGCCTCGGATGAGGCGAGGCGATGTCGTGCGGCCCCGATCAACGCCGCCTTTGAGGAGAATGCGATGCCGTCCAGAGCACCGGGTCCGGGGGACCTCGAACCGATCGAACGCGCGGGCGCGAGCGACCTGGCCGCGCTGCAACTCGAGCGCATGCGCTGGACGCTCGCGCACGCCTACCGCAACGTTCCGCACTACAAGCGCGCGTTCGACGCCGCGGGCGTCAAGCCCGACCGGCTGCGCTCGCTCGCGGACCTCGCGAAATTTCCGTTCACGACCAAGGACGACCTGCGCGCCAACTACCCGTTCGGCATGTTCGCGGTGCCGCGCACCGAGGTGGCCCGCGTGCACGCGTCCTCGGGAACGACCGGAAAACCGACGGTGGTCGGCTACACGGCGAAGGACATCGACACCTGGGCGACGGTGATGGCGCGCTCGATCCGCGCCGCCGGCGGGCGCGCCGGCGACATCGTGCACGTCGCCTACGGCTATGGCCTCTTCACCGGCGGGCTCGGCGCGCACTACGGCGCCGAGAAGCTCGGCGCGACCGTGATCCCGATGTCCGGCGGCCAGACCGAGAAGCAGGTTCAACTCATCGCCGACTTCAAGCCCGACATCATCATGGTGACGCCGTCGTACATGCTGGCGATCGCCGAGGAGATGGAGCGGCAGGGTCTCGACCCGAAGGCGTGCTCGCTCTCGATCGGCATCTTCGGCGCCGAGCCGTGGACGCCGGCGATGCGGCAGGCGATCGAGGCCAAGCTCTCGATCGACGCGATCGACATCTACGGCCTCTCCGAGGTGATGGGGCCCGGCGTCGCGCAGGAGTGCATCGAGACCAAGGACGGGCTCACCGTCTGGGAGGACCACTTCTATCCGGAGATCGTCGACCCGGCCACAGGCGCCGTGCTGCCGGACGGCGAGAAGGGCGAACTGGTGTTCACCTCGCTCACCAAGGAGGCGATGCCGGTGATCCGCTACCGGACCCGCGACCTGACGCGCCTCCTGCCTCCCACCGCGCGGTCGATGAGGCGCATCGAGAAGATCACCGGGCGCTCCGACGACATGATGATCATCCGCGGCGTCAACGTGTTCCCGACCCAGGTCGAGGAACTGATCCTGCGCCACCCCGAACTGGTGCCGCAGTACCAGATCGAGATCACGCGGCCGGGCAGCCTGGACGAGATGGCGGTGCTGGTCGAGCGGGCCCCCGACGCGGGCAGCGCCGACGGCGATCGCGCGGGCGCGTCGCTGCAGCACCTCGTCAAGTCGCTCATCGGCGTGAGCTGCGAGGTGCGTGTCGTGGGGCCGGGAGGGGTCGAGCGCTCGGTCGGCAAGGCGAAGCGGGTGGTGGACAAGCGACCGCGATGACCGTATCGCTGTCCGGCGGGAGGCGTCGCGCCGGCCGCACCGGGGACAGGGGGGCCGACGCGCAGGCTGCCGCGCGGATGGTCGACGTGCCGGTGTACGCGCGGTGATCCCCGTCCGGTGGCGGTGGTGGAGACGGGCTCGCGCGCACGCGGGGGACTGGGACGACGAACTCGCCGCCAGCGAGCGGCGCATCGCGCGGTGGCGCAAGGCCGGCGCACGCATCGGCCCGGGGTGCCTGGTGCTGGGGGCGAGCCTGCCGCTGGAGCCCTGGCTGATCGAGCTTCGCGCCGGCGTCAAGGTTGCCGGCGGCGTGACGTTCGTGGCGCACGACGGTGCCGCGGAACTGTTGCGCGACCGGGAACCCGACGCGCAGATCTTCGGACGGATCGTCGTCGGCGAGCGGACGCTGATCGGCCACGGCTCGCTCCTGCTCGCCGGCACGACTCTCGGCGCCGACTGCGTCGTGGCCGCAGGGTCGGTCCTGCGCGGACGCTACTGCGCGAACAGCGTGATCGCGGGCAACCCGGCGCGCGTCGTCGGGCGCGCGTCGCTGCTGAAGCGCCTGCTCGCGCGCCATCCGCACAAGCTCGCCACGCTCCGTCTGTCCCCCGAGGAGCGGCGGGAGGTCGTGCTGCGTCACTTCGCCGCCGACGAGTAGGCCGCCGAGAGGATGCGGTCGCAGATCGCCCGGTGGGTGTGGTGGCGCAGGACGAGGTCGCGGCCGGCCGCGGCGATGCGCTCGAGGCGCGGCCTGTCGGCGAGCGCAGCGACGATTGCGGCCGCGAGCGCCCCCGGCGCGGGATCGTAATGGAGCCCGTGCTCGCCGTCGACGAGCGGCTGGTGCTGGCGGATCGCGGGCCGGTTCATGAGCGGCACCGATCCGCAGGCCGCCGCTTCGTAGTGGCGGAAGCACTGCCATCCCTGTCCCTCGGGCGACCAGACGAGGTGCGCCGAAGCGCAGCGGCGATAGAACTCCGCTCGCGGGAGCGGGGCATCGGCGATGTCGACCCGGACCCCGGCGCGGCCGAGTTCGCGCAGGACCGGCAGTTCGGCTTGCCGCAGCGGCGTGTCCGCGCGTCCGCCGAAGAAGACGTCGGCGCTCTTCGCGACCGGTGACCGCGGCAGGTCCGCGAGACGTTCGCGCGACAGCCCGATCGACACCGGTTGGATCTTGCGCGAATGCTTCGCCGCGGTTACGTGCGACCAGCCTCCGTCGTCGGCCGGACACTCGCGAAGGAAGTACGCGTCGGCACGCTCGAGCAGCCGGACCGCGCCTCGCGTGGGCTTCGCGCGGTCGCGGGTGTCGACGACGATCCAGCGTGTCGGCAGGGAGCGCAGCCGGTGCGAGAGATACCACAGCCGCCAGGGCCGCGCACCGCCGCGGCCGAGCTTCCCGATGCCGGGTTCGGGAACGTGCCACACCACGACGTCGAACGAGCCGGCGCGGACCCGCTCGACGAGCCCGGATGCGGGCCGCACGACGCAAGACTCGCGCGAAAGCGCTGCGGGCAGTGCGTGGTCCGGCCCGGTCCATGCGAGAGTCGTCGTCGGATGCTCGCGCGCGACGAGCGCGCGGTCGCCGATCTCGAGAACGCGGCAGGCGCTCACGTGTCGATGCGGCAGGCGACCGCGAGGCACGCCCGGCGCCGTTGATGCGGCGGGCGGGCGGTCGACTCTGCCGGACGCGCGGAACGGGGCGGCACGCCCCCACGGTCAGCAAGGTCAATGCCGTGGGCGGAAAGGCCCTCCGGCGGGCGCGGATCGCACGCAGGAAGCGGGTTCATCGCGTAGACTATAAATCTCCTACGGCACGCGGGATGCGCGAGACGATGCGCGAAGGCCCTCGTCCGGCACGCTCCTGTCGCTCCGCACCCGATGGAAGTCTCCTTCAGCCGCGAAGTCGCGATGCTGCGCAAGGTCAGCGGGGAGACGTTCGAGGGCGAAGGCATCCTCGCGATCACCAAGGGTCTGCTCGAAGCCGGCGTCGCCTACGTCGGCGGCTACCAGGGCGCGCCGGTCTCTCACCTCCTCGACGTGCTGGTGCAGGCGAAGGACTATCTCGCCGAACTGGGGGTCCACGTCGAGGCCTGCTCGAACGAGGCGTCCGCCGCCGCGATGCTCGGCGCGTCGATCCACTACCCGCTGCGCGGCGCGGTCACCTGGAAGTCGATCGTCGGCACCAACGTGGCGGCCGATGCGCTCTCCAACCTCGCGTCTCCGGGCGTCACCGGCGGCGCGCTCATCGTCGTGGGCGAGGACTACGGGGAGGGCGCGAGCGTCATCCAGGAGCGCACGCTCGCATTCGCGCTCAAGTCGACGCTCCTGCTCGTCGACCCTCGCCCCGACCTCGCGCACATGGTCCGCTTCGTCGGCGAGGCGTTCGCGCTGTCGGAGGCGTCGAGCATGCCTGCGATCCTGCAGCTTCGGATCCGCGCCTGCCACGTGCGCGGGCGGTTCTCGACGCGCGACAACGTGGCGCCCGCGCTCTCCGCCCGCCATCCGAGCGAGGAGCCGGCCGCGTTCGACTACTCGCGGCTGTCGCACCCGCCGGTCACCTTCCGCCACGAGAAGCTCAAGGTCGACGAACGCCTGCCGGCCGCGCGGCGCCGCATCGTCGAGCGCCGGCTGAACGAGGTCTTCCCCGGAACGCGCGACGACCTCGGCATCGTCGTGCTCGGAGGCCTCTACAACTCGCTCGTGCGAGCGCTGGCCGCGTTCGGACTCGCCGACGCCTTCGGGACTTCGACGCTGCCGGTGCTGGTGCTGAACGTCGTCCACCCGCTCGTCCCCGACGAGATCACCGGCTTCTGCGCCGGCAAGCGCGCGGTGCTCGTGGTCGAGGAGGGTCATCCCGAGTTCGTCGAACTCGAGATGCAGGCGATGCTCCGGCGCGCCGGTGCGACGACGGCGATCGAAGGCAAGGGAGCGCTGCCCTCCGCCGGCGAGTACACGGTCGAGGTGCTCGCCCGCGGCCTCGCCGCTTTCCTCGGGCGTCACGCCCCCGATCTCGCACTCGACGCGGGCAACGAGTGGCTCGCGTCGGTCGACGCGCGCCGCAGGGCTGTCACCGAGGCGCTGGAGGAGCCGCTGCCGCCGCGCCCGCCGAACTTCTGCATCGGCTGTCCGGAACGGCCGGTGTTCGCCGCGATGAAGCTCGCGAAGGAGCGGATCGGCCCGTTCCACGTGGCGGCCGACATCGGCTGCCACTCGTTCGCGACCTTCGAGCCGTTCACGCAGGGGCACTCGATCCTGGGCTACGGCATGAGCCTCGCATCGCGCGCAGGCGTCTCGCCGGCGATGGCCAGGCGCACGATCGCGGTGATGGGCGACGGCGGCTTCTGGCACAACGGCGTGGTCACCGGCGTGCAGTCGGCGCTGTTCAACCGCGACGACGCGGTGCTCCTGATCCTGAAGAACGGCTATACGTCGGCGACCGGCACCCAGGAGATCATCTCGACGCCGGACGAGGCGGTCAAGGAGGCCGCGGCCGACAAGACGCGAAGCCTCGTGCACGACAACCAGGTGATCGAGAAGACGCTGGAGGGGCTGGGCGTCGGCTGGATGCGCAGCGTCGACAGCTACCGCGTCGACCGCGTGCGCGCGGTGCTCGAAGAGGCGTTCACGACCGATCACCCGGGGCTCAAGGTGATCGTGGCCGAAGGCGAGTGCCAGCTCGAGCGCCAGCGGCGCGTGAAGCCCTGGCGTGCGGAGCTCGAGCGCGAGGGCCGGCGGCACGTTCGCGTCAAGTACGGCGTCGACGAGGACGTCTGCTCGGGCGACCACTCGTGCATCCGCCTCTCCGGCTGCCCGACGCTGTCGGTGAAGGACAGCGGCGACCCGCTCAAGGTGGACCCGGTCGCCACCGTGCTCGACGGCTGCGTCGGCTGCGGCCTGTGCGGCGAGAACGCCCACGCCGCGACGCTCTGCCCGTCGTTCTACCGCGCCGAGGTGGTGCGCCATCCGAACCGCTTCGAGCGCGCACTGGCGTCGGTGCGCGGAGCCGTCGCGCGCGTGCTGCGAGGGGCCGCCGCGTGACCGCAAGCGAGGTCGACGGTGCTGCGCCGGCCGTGTCTGCGCAGGGACGGGACACGGCTTTCGCGCCATCGGTCGGCGGCGCGGGTTCCGCGGCGAGCGGCGCCCGGCCGGTCACGATCCTGGTCGGCGCGCTGGGCGGGCAGGGCGGCGGCGTGCTCGCCGAGTGGCTCGTCGACGCGGCGATGCGCGCGGGATACGTCGCGCAGAGCACGTCGATTCCCGGCGTCGCCCAGCGCACCGGCGCGACCACGTACTACGTCGAGGTCTTCCCGGTGCCCGAGCGCGAACTGGGCGGCCGCGTGCCGGTGCTGTCGCTCGCCCCGGTGCCCGGCGCGATCGACCTCGTCGTCGTCTCCGAACTCCTCGAAGCGGTCCGGATCACGCAGGCCGGCTTCGTCGATCCGCTGCGCACGATGCTGGTCGCGTCGACAGGACGCACGCTCACCACGGTCGAGAAGATGGCGCCCGGCGACGGCCGCTTTCCGGGCGGCCGGCTGGCGGAGGTCGCGGCATTGCACAGCCGCCGCCTCGTGACCTTCGACATGGACGCGGCGGCCAGCGAAGCGGGAACCATCGTGAGCGCGGTGATGTTCGGCGCGATCGCCGGCAGCGGGGTGCTCCCGTTCGCGCGAGAGGCCTGCGAGGCGGCGATCACCGGTTCGGGTGCCGGCGCGCAGGCGAGCCGGCGCGGCTTCGCGCTTGGTGCGGCGAGCGTTGCCGGCGGACTCGATCGTGAAGCCGGGTCCGGCCGGGAAGTTGCGGTGCCTGCTCCGACGGTTCCACAGACGGCCACACAGAGCGCACAGAGCGCCGCACAGAGCCCACAGACGGCCGCACAGAGC
>JADLBN010000165.1 GCA_020847675.1 Burkholderiales bacterium
CCTGCCGCTGCGGCGCGCGCTTCGCGAGCGGCAGTCCGCCGGACACCGCGAACACCTTGCCGAGGTCGATCGGGTAGAGATTGACGCCCGCGCCGTGCTGCTTCGCCAGGGCGACGAAGCGCTCGTGCCCGAGGAAGGTCCACGGCGAGTTCGTGGCGAGGTAGTAGTCGATCGACTTGTCCATGGACCGGTCCGCGTCAGACGTCGAAGCCCGCCGCGAGCTTCTTCGCGACCGGCGCGTTCTTCAGGCGCACGTAGCGCGGCAGGCCGTCCCTGAACGGCGGCGGCGACTCGCCCTTCATGAGCGGTCCGAGGTAGGTACGCGCCTTCGGCGTGATGCCGTAGCCGTCCTTCGCGATGAAATCGCGCGGCAGCTTCTTCTCGACGTTCGCGACCTTCGCAAGCGGCGCCTCGACGATCTTCCATCGGTACGGCCGGTCCGACACGCGCGCGATGGCGGGCATCACGGCGTTCTTCCCCGCAAGCGCGTACTCGACCGCCGCGCGTCCGACCGCGTAGCTCTGGTCGAGGTCGGTCTTCGACGCGAGGTGCCGGGCCGCGCGCTGCAGGTAGTCGGCGACCGCCCAGTGGAACTTGTAGCCCAGATTCGCCTTGACGCGCGCGGCGATGAGCGGCCCGACGCCACCCAGTTGCGCGTGGCCGAACGCGTCCTTGCCGCCGGCCTCGGCAAGCAGCCTTCCGCTCGCATCGGACAGGCCCTCCGAGACGCCGATGCAGCAGTACCCGTGCGCTTTCGTCTTCGCGTCGACCGCCGCGAGAAAAGCCGCCTCGTCGTAGGCGATCTCTGGAAACAGGAGCACCAGCGGGATCGGCGTCTCCTCGTCGTCGGCCATGCCGACCGCGGAGGTGATCCAGCCCGCGTGGCGGCCCATCACCTCGAGCACGAAGATCTTCGTCGAAGTCTTCGCCATCGACGCGACGTCGAACGCCGCCTCGCGCATCGACGTCGCCACGTACTTCGCGACCGAGCCGAAGCCGGGGCAGTTGTCGGTGACCGCAAGGTCGTTGTCGACCGTCTTGGGGACATGGATCGCGGCGAGCGGGTAGCCGAGCTTCTCCGCGATCTGCGACACCTTGAGGCAGGTGTCGGCGGAATCGTTGCCGCCGTTGTAGAAGAAGTAGCCGATGTCGTGCGCGCGGAACACCTCGATCAGGCGCTCGTATTGCGCGCGCGACTCCTCGAGACCCTTGAGCTTGTAGCGGCAGGATCCGAAAGCGCCGGAGGGCGTGTGCTTCAACGCCCGGATCGCCGCGGCAGGCTCCTTCGACGTGTCGATCAGGTCCTCGGTCAGCGCGCCGATGATGCCGTTGCGCCCGGCGTAGACCTTGCCGATCCTCGCGCGGTGGCGCCGTGCGGTCTCGATCACTCCCGCCGCCGACGCGTTGATGACGGCTGTGACGCCGCCGGACTGGGCATAGAAGGCGTTGCGCTTGGTCATGGACGCGGCCGGGCGGCGGAGACGGCGTCCATTCTATCGCGCCGTCCCGCCCGGTCCCGCGAGCCGGCCGCGCGCCCCCGCGTGCTCCGGATCGAGCGCGAGGGTGCGCTCGAAGCAGTGCTTCGCCGCTCCGGGCCGCGACGCCGCCTCGCAGGCGAGCCCGCAGTTGAACCACAGCCGCGCGTCCTCGGGGCGGCCGCGGACCGCGCGCTCCGCCAGCGCGGAAGCTTCGCGCGGATCGCCGGCGCGCAGACGCACCATCGCGCGCAGGTTCAGGAGGTCGGGATCGTCCGCCGCGTCCTGCTCGAGGCCGGCGAGCGTCGCCTCGGCCTCCGCGAGGAGGTTCGACTGCGCCAGCCGCACCGCCCGGTCCATGCCTTCGGCAAAACGCGCGGCGTGGCGCTCGCGCACCTCCGCCCATTTGGTGTGGACGTAGTCGCGCTGCCTCGCGTATTTCTCCCCGTCGAAGTTGCCCGCGCCACCGCCGCCCGAGGTGCCGGTGTCGGCGTGCCAGCGGAACGACGTCCGGTCGAGGTGCACGAAGGGCGTGCGCTCCGAGAGCTGCAGCACGAAGTCCCAGTCGTCGTGGATGTCGAGCGCGGTGTCGTAGCGGATGCCGGTGTCGAGGAGCGCGCGCCGGTACGCGAGGCCCGAGTGATGGATGTACGACTTCTCGAACAGCGCGAGGCGATGGAACGGCCGATTCACCTTCGTGTAGAGCGCTCCCGCCTCCGCCACCTCGAAGCCGGTGTAGGCAGCACCCGCGCCGGGATTCGCCGCGAGCGCCGCCACGAGCGCCGACAGGTGCCCTTCGAGGAACTCGTCGTCGTGGTCGAGCATGGTGACGAACTCGCCGCTCGCGCTCTCGATGCCGGCGTTGGCGGCCGCCGGCCGCGCGAGCGGCCCGTCGCGCACCACCCACGTCAGCCGGAACGGCCAGGCCGAGCCATCGACCGGCCGGTGCGACGGTCCGCAGGCAGCGACCAGCACGACTTCGATCGAAGGGTGGTCCTGCAGCGCCACCGACGCGAGCGCGCGCGGCAGCGTCGGCGGATCCATGCTGCGCACGATTACGCTGACCAGCGGCGCGGTCATCGCAGCTCCCATCCGGCTCCGCGACAGCGCTTCAGGATGCGAGCGCGGCGAAGCAGGCGTCGCGGATAGCCTCGACGCTGCCCATGCCGTCGACCTTGCGGTGGCGCGGAGCCCGGGGGTCGCCGGTGGCCGCCCAGCGGGCGAAATACGCGATCAGCGGCTCGGTCTGCGCGTGGTAGACCTCGAGACGCTTCCGCACGGTCTGTTCGCGATCGTCGTCGCGCTGGACCAGCGGCTCGCCGGTGACGTCGTCGCGCCCCGCGACCTTCGGCGGATTGAACTCGACGTGGTAGGTGCGGCCCGACGCGAGGTGCGTCCGCCTGCCGCCCATGCGCGCGACGATCGCGGCGTCGGGCACGTCGATCTCCAGCACGTAGTCGATCGCCACGCCCGCCGTTCGCATCGCCTCCGCCTGCGGAATCGTGCGCGGAAAGCCGTCGAACAGATAGCCGCTCGCGCAGTCGGGCGCCTTCAGCCTCTCGCGCACCAGCCCGACGATGATGTCGTCGGAGACCAGCACGCCGGAGTCGATGACCCGCTTCGCCGCGAGGCCGAGCGGCGTGCCCGCCTTCACCGCCGCGCGCAGCATGTCGCCGGTCGAAACCTGAGGAATGCCGAACTTCCCGGTGATGAAGGCGGCCTGGGTGCCCTTGCCGGCACCCGGCGGTCCGAGCAGGATCAATCGCATGATGGGAGGGACGAAAGGCGGGCGAGGCGCGGGGCATTGTCCCTGCAACGGGCGCCGACGGTCAATCGCCGCGCGTCGCGTGCGCCGGAATCAGCGTTCCGCCTCGTAGATCGCCCGGACGCGCTCGAGGTCCTCGGGCGTGTCGACCCCCGGCGCCGGCGTGCCGTCGGTCACGTCCACGACGATCCGGTGGCCGTGCCACAGCGCACGCAGTTGTTCGAGTGCCTCGAAGCGCTCGATCGGCGCCGGAGGAAGCGTCGGGTAGCGCTCGAGAAACGCCACGCGGTAGGCGTAGAGGCCGTAGTGCCGGTACAGCGGCAGGCCCGGCGGCAGCGCGCCGCGGCCGGAGGCGAAAGCATCGCGCGCCCAGGGGATGGTCGCGCGGCTGAAGTAGAGCGCGTAGCCGTGCGCGTCGCGCACCACCTTGACCACGTTGGGGTTGAACGCCTCGGATGGATCGTCGATCGCGTGGCACGCGGTCGCGATCGAGGCGTCGCCGTGCCGGGCGAGCAGCGTGGCCATGCGCTCGATCAGCGACGCTGCGAGCAGCGGCTCGTCTCCCTGGACGTTCACGACGATCGCCTCGGGCGGGAGGGCGAGCGCAGCGGCCGCCTCCGCGAGCCGGTCGGTGCCGGTCGGGTGGTCATCGCGCGTCATCAGCGCCTCGACGCGGTGCGCTTCGCAGGCACGCAGCACCCGCTCGTCGTCGGTCGCGACGACCACTCGCGCGGCTCCGCTCGCGCGCGAGCGTTCCGCGACGCGCACCACCATCGGCTTGCCGGCGATGTCGGCGAGCGGCTTTCCCGGCAGGCGGGTCGACGCGTAGCGGGCTGGAATCAGGACGGTGAACATGAGCTTCGAAGCGTGTCACCCGGCGAAGGCCGAGGACCGAATTGCGGTCGAGGAATTATTGCAGTTTGCTGAAATCCGACTTCGACGCTCGTATTCCAGCAGGTCACGCCACCTTCTTCAACTCATCGTCGTACACCAGATTCGGTTATAGCTCGAAAGGTCGCCCGGGCGGGTGATCGCCCTCGGTGATCCGAGGTGGTCGGCGTGGACGTAGTAGACCGCGATCGGCGTTGGGTTCCCGGTACCCGTCGGCCTGAGCGTGGCAATGGGGAGGTCGTCGAGCCAG
>JADLBN010000166.1 GCA_020847675.1 Burkholderiales bacterium
CGCCGACGAACATCTCGACGAAGTCGGAGCCCGAGATCGAGAAGAACGGCACCTTCGCCTCGCCGGCGATCGCCTTGGCGAGGAGCGTCTTGCCGGTGCCCGGGGACCCCACCATCAGCACGCCGCGCGGGATGCGCCCGCCGAGCTTCTGGAACTTCGACGGGTCGCGCAGGAACTCGACCAGCTCGGCGACCTCCTCCTTCGCCTCGTCGCAACCGGCGACGTCCGCGAACGTGACCGTGTTGTTCGACTCGTCGAGCATCCGCGCCTTGCTCTTGCCGAAGCTGAACGCGCCGCCGCGCCCGCCGCCCTGCATCTGGCGCATGAAGAAGATCCACACGCCGATCAGGAGCAGCATCGGGAACCACGAGATGAATACCTGCGCGAGGAAGCTCTGCTCCTCCTCGGCCTTCGCGTCGACGCGCACGCCGTACTTGAGGAGGTCGGACACCATCCAGATGTCGCCCGGCGCGGTCGTGACGAAGCGCTTCTTGTCGGTCGAGGTCCAGCGGATCGTGCGGCCCTCGATCACGGCGGACTCGACCCGGCCGTCCTTGGCCTGCGACATGAACTCGGAATACGGCAGCGTGTCCTTGGTCGCCTGGCGCGCGTCGAATTGCTTGACCACCATCAGGACCACCAGTCCGATGACGAGCCAGATGCCGACGTTCTTGAGCAGGTTGTTCAAGCGGCGCTCCCAGAGCCGCGCAGCCTCGCGCGCGGCGGTCCGCGGGCGGGATGCCCCGGACGTTCGTTCGACGATTCTACCCCACCCCCCCGAATCGCCCCCCGGGGGACTCAACCGGCGCGAAACCCCTTGCCAACCAGGAAGGTCTCGCGGCTGCGGTCTCGGCTCGCCTTCGGCTTGCGGACGTAGACCTTGCCGAAGTGCCCGCGCATCGCCCGCTCGAACTCGGCGAGCCCCGCACCCTGGAAGACCTTGACCGCGAAATCGCCGCCGGGTTTCAGGTGGTCGGCGGCGAACGCGAGGGCAAGGTCCCCGAGGCCGACGCTGCGCGCCTGGTCGACCGCGTCGATCCCGGACAGGTTGGGGGCCATGTCCGACAGGACAAGGTCCGCGCGACGCCCGGCGAGCGCCGCTTCCACCGCCGCGAGCCCCTCCTCGGTCGAGAAGTCGGCCTGCACGAAGGTCACGCCCGCGACCGGGTCCATCGGGAGCAGGTCCACCGCCACGATTCGCGCCGCGGGCCCGAGGCGTTCCCGCAGCACCTGGCACCAGCTCCCCGGCGCGGAGCCCAGGTCGACGGCGACGGCGCCCGGGCGGAACAGCCTGTCCTTGTCGGCGAGCTCGATCAGCTTGAACGCCGCGCGCGACCGGTAGCCGCGTCGCTGCGCCTCGCGCACGTAAGGGTCGTTCACGTGGTCGTGCATCCACGCCTTGCCGAAGCGGTGCTTCTTCTTCGAGGGATTCAGGGGCGAGGGCACGGCCGGCAGGATACACTTGGGCGATGCTCTCCCTCACTCCGGCCATGCGGCGCGAGCTTCGCGCGCGCGCGCATCCGCTCCACCCGGTCGTGGCGATCGGCCACGCCGGCCTCACGCCGCCCGTGCTCCACGAGATCGACGTCGCGCTCACCGCGCACGAACTCGTCAAGGTGCGCGCGCACTCGAACGACCGCGACGAGCGCGAGCGATTCCTCGCGACCGTCTGCGAAACGCTCGACGCCGCGCCGGTCCAGCATCTCGGCAAGCTCCTGATCGTCTGGCGGCCGAAGCCGGAGCCGTCGCGGGAAACGCATCAACGGCGCCCGGCGCGAAAGCCCGGAGGTGCGCGGCGGCAGTCGGAACACGCGGGCGGCGGGCAGCAGTCGCGCCGGCGCGGACCTCCGAAGCCGCAGATCGGCGCACGCGCCAGCAAGCACCGCCGCGGAGCCGCGCGCCATGCTCCCGACGCGGCTGGCACCGAGGCGCGCGCGCAATCCCCGGTCCGTCGCAAGGCCCGGTCGGGGGCGCCGGAGCCGAAGGTCCCGACGACCTCGGCGCCGCGCGGCGCCCGCTATTCGCAGGGCAGGCCGGTCGGTCCGCAGAATCGTCGTCGTTCAGCGCCGAAGGACGGCGCCGGCGTCGCGGAACGGGCCCCTGCCTCGTCGCGCCGCCGTTCGACGTCGGCCAAGGGGGATCGTCGCGCGACACCAGGCGCGCTTTCCTCGGGCGCGCCCGCCTCGGTGCGTCGCCGCCGTCGCCCGGCCGGCGGGCGCTGACCGTGCGACACCTGATGCTCCTCGCGTTGGTGCTCGTTCCGCTGCCGGCCGCCGCGCAGTGGGCCACGGTCACCGCGAACGTCAACGCGCGCGCCGGCCCGGGCACCGAGTTCGAGGTGATTGCGTGGTTCACGCGCGGCACCCATGCAAACGTCGTCGGATGCGTCGCCGACCGCCCGTGGTGCGACGTGGTGGTGGGACGTCGCCGCGGCTGGGTCAACGTTGCGTATCTGGGCGGCATCGCACGCGACCGCGTGCCCGTCGTCACCTTCGAGGCCCCGATCGAACCGCGCTCGCGACGCCGTGGCAGCGGGTGAAGGAAAACGTCGTGGTCGTGGCGAAACCGGTTGCCCGAGGGGCGCGCGGACCTGCCATTCCAGCCGCCCGGATTTGCATCCGCGACCGACGGAACCGTGATCCGGTGAACCCGGTCGCCCGACGCAGGCCGCGGCAGCGGCTGGCGGCAGTCACGTCATGAACGATCCATCCCTCGCCGCCGCCCGCCTTCCAATCGACTCGCGTGCGACGGTGACGATGCTCGCGGTGACCGCGGTGTGGGGACTGCAGCAGGTCGCCATCAAGCTCGCGGCGCCGACGGTTCCGCTGCTCCTGCAGGGGTCGATCCGTTCGGCTGTCGCGACAGTGCTGGTCCTGGGCTGGGCACGCGCTCGCGGCATCGGGCTGGCTGGCCGCGACGGCACGCTCATTCCCGGTCTCGCCGCGGGTGTCCTGTTCGCCGCGGCCTTCGCGTTCATCTACGCCGGCCTCGGCCACACGACTGCCGCGCGCATGGTCGTGCTGCTCTATCTCGCCCCCTGTTTCACGGCTCTCGGCCTGCGCTGGAGAGTTCCCGGAGAGCACCTCGCGCCGGTCCAGTGGGCCGGCATCGCCATCGCGTTCACCGGAACGGCTTTCGCGTTCGCGGACGGCTTCGACGCGCCCGGCCGGTCCACGCTCGCCGGCGACGCGATGGCGGTAGTCGCTGCCGTGATCTGGGCGTCGTCCACCGTGCTGATCCGCGCGAGCGCGCTGGCGAGCGTGAGCGCGACCAAGACGCTCGCCTACCAGCTCGGCGTGTCGGCGGTGCTGCTCGCGGCGGTGTCGGCCGCGCTGGGGGAATCGTGGGCGATCGCCCCTTCCCCGGTCGCCTGGGCGAGCCTCGCGTTCCAGGCGGCGGTCGTCGCGTTCGCGAGCTACCTCGCCTGGTTCTGGTTGCTCACGCGCTACCTCGCGTCGCGCCTCGCGGTGTTTTCGTTCGCCACGCCGCTGTTCGGCGTCGTGTTCGCGCACCTTCTGCTGGACGAGACGATCAGCGCGCGCTTCGCGTTCGCGACGCTCCTCGTCGCGGCCGGCATTGCGTTGGTGAACCAACGGCGACCGACGCAGCCGGCCCATCTGTCCGACCGGTCTCGTCATCGCCGATGACGCGCGCTGACGCCACCGCGCTCTGCGCGATTGCGGTCGTGCTGGCGATGGGGTTGTCGGCCGCACCCGCACCCGCCCGGGAATTGCCCGCGCCGCGCGCCGTGCCCGGCGGCGTCGCGCTGATCCCGCTGGGAGCGTCGCCGCAGGCACCGCGGGTGCACTACGGCGACCTGCCGGTGCTCGTCGCGGGAGACTCGGGGGGCTGGACCGCGGTCGTCGGCATCGCGCTCGCCGCGAAGCCCGGCAAGGCGTCGGTCGTCGTGGCGCGCGAAGGGCGCGCGGACGAGCGCAGGACCTTCTCGATCGCGCCGGCACGCTACCGCGAGCAACGCCTCACGGTGGCGCCCGGGAAGGTCGACCTATCGCCCGAGGACCTCGCGCGCTACGAGCGCGAGCGCGCGCACCAGGCCGACGTGATCGCCACGTTCAGCGAACCCGCTCCCGCGACGCTTGCGATGAGCGCGCCGGTTCAAGGCGAGCGCTCGCCGACCTTCGGCGCGCGGCGCGTCTTCAACGGGCAGGCGCGCGCACCGCACAGCGGCATGGACATCCCGGCGCCGAAGGGCACGCCGGTGCTCGCGCCGGCGGCGGGCCGCGTCATCGACACCGGCGACTACTTCTTCAACGGCCGCACCGTGTGGATCGACCACGGCGCGGGACTCCTGTCGATGGTTTGCCACCTCGAGACGATCGACGTCAATCCGGGCGACACGCTTTCCCCCGGCGGCCGCGTCGGCACGGTCGGCGCCACCGGCCGCGTCACCGGCCCGCACCTGCATTGGTCGGTGAGTCTCAATCGCGCGATGGTGGATCCGGCGCTGTTCCTGGCGGATCGATAGCCGCAACGACCCGGCTCGACGATCCGACCGGGCGGCTCTCGGCTCCGGGGCAGCGGGTGAGAGTCGCTGCAGGCGGATCACGCTACGCCGCGCGGGCGAGGCCCCGCGCCGCGATCCGCGTGGCAAGATCGAACGCGGCCTGCAGACCCTCGACGTTCGCGATGCCGCGGCCGACGATGTCGAACGCGGTGCCGCTGGCGCAGGTTGCGACCGGCACCGGCAGGCCGCCGTGCAGCGTGACGCCGCGATCGAATCCCATGAGCTTCATCGCGATCTGGCCCTGGTCGTGGTACATGGAGACGACGGCATCGTAATCGCCGCGCCGCGCGGCCACGAACACGGTGTCCGATGGAAGCGGGCCGCGCGCGTCGATACCCTCGCACCGCACCGCTTCGACCGCCGGCGCGATCACGTCGATCTCCTCGCGTCCCAGCGAGCCCCCGTCGCCGGCATGCGGATTGAGCGCGGCCACCGCGATGCGCGGCGCCGCGATGCCCGAAGCTGCAAGGTAGCGATGCACGATGCGCACCGCATCGATCACGCCCTCGCCGCTGATCGCGTCGGCGACCTCGCGCAGCGGTACGTGCGAGGTGACGCGCGAGGTCCAGAGGTCGCCGGTGACGTTGAACTCGCTGGTGAATCCGTCCACGCCGAGGCGCTCCGCCATCCAGCGCAGTTCGTCCTCGTGCTCCATTCCGGCGAGCCGCAGCGCGTGCTTGTTGAGCGGCGCGAACACGATACCCTGCACCTCGCCACGCTTCGCGGCATCGACAGCGGCGGCAAGTGACGCGAGCACCGCGCGGCCGCCCTCTTCGGTGGCCCGCCCGGGCGTGATGACGGCAGCGCCACCCAGGGACAGCGCGTGCAGCGTCGCCCGGCCGGGCGCCGGAATCGCCGAGACGAGCGCCTTTTCTCCCGCGACGTGCTCGCCGGCGGCGATGACCGCCGGGTCCGCGTAGACGACGACGTCGGCGCGGCCGACATTGTCCGCGCGCGACAGGAGCTTCGCGGAGAGTTCCGGCCCGATGCCATTCGGGTCGCCGGGAATGAATGCGATGCGCGGTTTCATCGTTGGACGTGAAGGCTCGAAGGCAGGGCTTCCGCGAGGAGACCCGGCGGACGCCTCCGCCGGGCCGGAATCCGCGCGAGCCGGGCTCCCTGGCGCGTCAGTCGGTCTTGATGTTGGCCGTCTTGATCAGCTTGCCGAAGCGCTCGTACTCGGCCTTGTTCATCGCGGCGAACTCGTCGACGCTCATGCTGCCCGGTTCGCCACCCAGCCCTTTGAGCTTCGCCTGGACGTCCGTCAACGCGAGGACCCGCCTGAGTTCCGCGGCCAGCTTGTCGACGACCGGCTTGGGCGTGCCTGCGGTGACGTACATCGCGTACCAGGTCGTCATCTCCGCGGCCGGGTAGCCCGCTTCGGCGATGGTCGGCACGTTGGGGAGTTCGGGCGAGCGCTGCTGCGAGGTGACCGCCAGCGGCCGGAAGCGGCCCGCCTTGATCTGCGGCATCGCGGAGGAGGTCGTGTCGAACATCATTTCGACGTTCCCGCCGAGGATGTCGGCGTGCGCCTGGCTCGATCCCTTGTACGGGACGTGAATCGCCTTGATGCCTGCCGCCAGGTCGAACGCCTCGCCCGCGATGTGCTGGGTGCTGCCGACCCCGGACGACGCATAGCGCAGTTCGCCCGGCTTCGCCTTCGCGAGCGCAACCAGGTCCTTCACGTCCTTGACCGGAACCTTGTCGCCCACGACGAGGACGTTGGGCACGACGACGATCAGGCCGACCGGCTGCAGGTCCTTCAACGGGTCGAACGCGAGTTTCAGCAGGTGCGGTGCGATCGCCTGTCCGGTGTTCGTCGCGACGAGCAGCGTGTATCCGTCGGGCGGCGCCTTCGCGGTCAGGTCCGCTGCGATCGTGTTCGACGCGCCGGGGCGGTTCTCGACCACGAACGGCTGCTTCAGCGAGTCGGCGAACTTCTCGCCCAGCATGCGCGCGATGATGTCGGTGCCGCCGCCGGCGTTGGCGCCGACCATGATGCGCACCGGCTTGGTCGGATAGTTCTGGGCGGCCGCCGGCAACGCCACCGCCAGGGCGCCGAGCACGGCGGCCAGCAAACGGATTCTGCTCACGGGCACTCCTCCTTCGTGCCGCGCCGGGAAGGGGGTCGGCGCGGATCCGGCGGAGATTGTGCGGTGGGTTCGGCGATAACGTCTAATCCTGTTTTCTGATCTTGTGATAACTTGGTGGAATGCCCAGCTCCCCTGCCCTCCTCGGGCGCCTGCGCGCACGCCACCTCGCGCTGGTCGTGGCGCTCGACGAGCGCCGCAGCCTCCGCCGCGCGGCCGCGGACATCGCGCTGACGCAGCCCGCGGCAACCAAGCTCCTGCACGATCTCGAGGACGCCCTCGGTGCGCCGCTGTTCGAGCGCCACGCCTGGGGAATGTCGCCCACGCCCTACGGCGAGACCTTCGTGCATCACGCCCGCGGGATGCTGAACGACCTCGCGCGGGCCGAAGCCGACATCCGCGCGCAGCGCTCGGGGGCGACCGGTTCGCTGCGCGTCGGAGGCGCGACCGGTGCGGTGCCGCGATTCGTCGCGCCGGCGATCGGTGCATTGCGCGAAGCGCACCCGAAGGTTCGCGTGTTCGCGTTGATCAACACGAGCGAGGTGCTGGTCGACGCGCTGAGACGTGGCGACCTCGACGTCGCCGTGACGCCCCGCCCGCCGGACGACGATCTCGACGGGATCGAGACCCGGCCGCTGGCCGACGAGCCGCTGGCGTTCGTCGCGCGCGCGGGGCACCCTCTCGCCGGCAGGACCGACGCGACGCTGCCGGTGCTCCGCGCGCTGACCTGGATCGTGCCCCCGCCGGGCAGTCCGTTGCGCCGCGACTTCGATGCGATCCACGCCGCAGCCGGCGCGCGTCCGCCGACCGACCTGATCGAGACCGTGTCGATCGTCGCGACGCTGGCGCTCCTCCAGTCGAGCGACGCGCTCTCGCTGCTGCCGGAAGGACTGGCGCATCACTACGAGAACCAAGGGCTGCTCGCCCGCCTCGCGGTGGCGCCGTCCGGGCCGGATACCCGCTACGAGGTGATGATGCGATCGAGCCGGCCGCTTGCCCCGGCAGCCGCGGCCTTCGTCGAAGCGCTCGACAGGCTGGCGAAGGCCGAAGCGGGGACCGCAGCCGGTTGCGGTGCGCGGATGCCGCGCGACGGAGGACCGGCATCGAAGACGCCGGAACGGGTCCCGGTCCGCCGTCCGCCGGGACGCAGGAAACCGCGTCCATCCTCCTGAATGCCGGCCCGTGCGCCGCGGCGGGCTCCACCCGCCGCAGCACCCGGTGCACCTGCGCACGCCACTCGTCCTTCGCGCGCGGCGGCCCGCCCTCGAACGCCCGCCGGGGCTACGGGTCCTCGTGCCCGCCGCGGCCGCCCATCCGGTGCAGGTAGAAGGTCAGCGCGACGATCACCAGTGCGAGCGCAGCGCCGAACGAGAGGAGGTCGCGCGAGCCGTCCCACGCCACCGCTTCGCGCAGGAACAGGACCGCGAGCACGGCGATGATGACGCTCACCAGATGCCCCTTGAGGTCGTCGAGATCCTCGATGTGCAGCCAGCGCGGCAGCGGCAGCTTGTCGTCGACGAACAGCGCGTAGAGTCCGAGGCTGATGATGTAGAGCGCGATCGCGATCAGGAACACGTCGACCGCCTCGATCAATCCCACGGCAAAGATCTTCGCCGCCTTCGGGGAGACATCGCCTGTTCGCACGATGTCCAGGAGCGTCTCGCCGATCACGAACGCCTCGTAGACGATCAGCGCCGAGGAGCCGATGAAGGTTCCCACGACCGCGATGAGCGTGATGAAGCGGTTGGAGGCGAGGATCCTGCGCAGCATCGGCGACCTTCGAACGACTCGCGCGATGCTAGCACGCACCGGCAGCGGCACCGCGCCTTCGTACGCGACCGACCTCGCCACCCGCTCCGAGGTCCGGCAAGCTGCGAGGCCGCCAACCCGAAGTTTCGGCCCTGCGCCGTGGGCAAGAAAAACGCCGGCCGGGAATCCCGGCCGGCGTCGAGAACACTCCTTCGGATCAGCGGCGCGTGCGGCGGCGCATCCCGGCCATCGCGAAGGCCGCCAGCATCAGCGACATCAGCATGAGGCCCCACTCGGAGAGCGTCGGAACGCTCGTGGGCGGCGGCGGCTCCTTCGAGACCGTCACGTTCTCGTTCGCATCGTTGCAGGGCGCCGTGTACGGCTGGTTGTTGTCATCGCCCGAGTAGCTCGCGACCCAGCGATAGGTCCCGATCGACGCCGGCGTGAACGGCGGCGAGTCGTAGTTGCCATTCCCGTTGACGGCCACCGGCGTCGAGGTGAATGCCGGAGCGGCCGAGCAGGACGCGTCGTTCGGACCGTAGAGCCTGAAGGTCAGAGTCCCGGTCGGGTTCGCGCCGCCCGAGATCGTCGCGGTGTCGTGGATGGGCGTGCCGAGGCGGACGGCCGATGTGGTCTGCGTCACCAGCGTCAGCACGACCGGCGTGATCACCACCGACTCGTTGGTCGCGTTGCACGGGTGCGCCACCGAATCGTTGCCGGCGTCGCCGCTGTAGGTCGCGGTCCAGCGGAAGGTGCCCGCCTGCGTCGTCGTGTACGGATCCGACGTCGCGGAGCCGGCCGCGAGCGGCTTGGTCGACGTGAACACCGGCGTGCCGGTGCAGGTCACGTCGCCCGGCGCGTACAGGTTGAAAGTCACCGTGCCGGTCGGGTTGTTGCCGCCCGAAACCGTCGCGGTGTCGGTCACCTGCGTGCCGACCGGTCCGCCCGCCGAGGCCTGCGTCACGATCGCCGGCGTCGCCTTGGCCACCACCGACGACTCGCCCGGATCGTTGCACGCGCCCGAGACCGCATTGTTGTTGGCGTCGCCCGTGTAGCTCGCGATCCAGCGGTAGGTCCCCACGGCGGCGGGTGTGAACGCCCCCGAGTTGTACGCACCGTTGCCGTTCACCGCGACCGGCGCCGACGTGAACACCGCGGTCGAGCAGGTCGCGTCGTTGGGTCCGTACGCGGTGAACGTGATCGTCCCGGTCGGACTCACCCCGCCCGACAGCGTCGCCTGGTCGGAGATCGAGGCGCCCAGGTTCACCGGTCCCGCGGTCGCAGACGTCACGATCGCCGGGCTGGCCTTGCCCACGGTCGAGGTCTCGTTCGCCGAATTGCACGGGTGCGAGATGCCGTTGTTGTTGGCGTCGCCGCTGTAGCTCGCCGTCCAGCGGTAGGTTCCCGGCGCGGTCGGCGTGTAGTTGCCCGAGTTCGCG
>JADLBN010000167.1 GCA_020847675.1 Burkholderiales bacterium
CCTAACGTGAAATGGGGATACTACGCGCCTGCCCGCAACGCATCACCTGTGCCGGCCTTTCGTCCTCGGCTCGTCCGGTAGGCCGATCGGAGATTGGTCGATTGCGCCGGAAAATCATCGGGTCCGGGCCCGATTGGGGGGCCCAAAGGCCGGCTTCCGCAGGGGCGATTCATCCGGTTCGTCCTTCCGACCGCATCCGCGAAAGGATCCGCCCCTCGCGCCACGGCCCGTGCCCCTGGCGGGCGAGCAGCGCTGGAATCAGATGCCGACGTTCTCCCGCGACAGCTCCCGCACCACTCCCTGCTGGCGGCGCGAGACCGGAAGCGTCTCTCCCAGTCCGTTCAGGAGCACTTCCCAGTGCGCGTCGCCGTCGTCGTTGACACGCCGCTCGAAGCCGCGGATCGCCTCGCGCGCGACGAGGCAGTTGCGGTGCACGCGCACGAAGCGGTGTCCGAACTCCTGCTCGAGGCGCGTCAACGATTCCTCGAGCAGGAACTCGCGGTCGTGCGTGCGGATCGTGATGTACTTCAACTCGGCCTTGAGGTAGATCACCTCGTCGATCGGCACCAGCACGACGCGCGAGCGCTCGGTCACCGACAGGAAGCGGCGCGCGTTCGCCGGAAGCTGCGAGATGCGCTCGGCGTTGAGCGGCTTGAGCTTCGGCACCTTCTGCAGCGCCGAGAGCAGCCGCTGCACGCGCACCGGCTTCACCAGGTAGTCGACCGCGTGGACGTCGAACGCCTCGAGCGCGTGCTCCTGGAACGCCGTGGTGAACATGACCACCGGCGGGCGCGGGAGCTTGAGGAGGTGGCGCGCGAGCTCGATGCCGTCCATGTCCGGCATGTGGATGTCGGTGAGCACGAGGTCGGGCGGTGCCGACTGCATGAGGTCGAGCGCCTCGCGGCCGTTCGCCGCCTCGCCGACCACCGCGAGCGGAAGCGACATCGAGCAGTCGTCGAGCAGTTCCCGGAGCCGCCGGCGCGCCGGTGTCTCGTCGTCGACCACCATCACGCGGAGCGGCGCCTCAGCCATGGACGACTCCGCTTCGCAGGTTCTGCGGCGGCGGGCGCAGGCGCGGTTCGCGGCGCTCCGGGGCCGGGCGCGCGGCTCCGCCGGCCGCGTCGGCGGTCTTGCCGGTCCGGTAGGGCATGCGGATGTGCACTTCGTACGCGTGGTCGAGCACCTTCGACTCGAGCGAGGCTTCGGCGTCGAAGTGCAGCGCGAGCCGCTCGCGGACGTTGGCGAGCGCCATCTTGTTGCCGGAGTGGTGGCTGCCGCCGGCGGCACGGTAGGGGTTGCGCAGCACGGCGTGCACCTCGCCCTTCGACAGGAAGATGTTGACCGAGACGGTCCCCGGCGCGGAGGACGGTTCGATGCCGTGGTAGACCGCGTTCTCGAGCAGCGGCTGGAGCACGAGCGGCGGCACCAGCGCGTCGGCGGGCATGCTCTTCACGTTCCATTCGACCAACAGCCGGCTGCCCAGCCGCAGCTTCTCGAGCTCGAGGTACTGGCGCGAGAGCTCGACTTCGTCGGCGAGCGGCGCGAGGTCGCGGTTGTCGCGCATGAGCACGCGGAACAGGTCGGC
This sequence comes from Burkholderiales bacterium, assembly GCA_020847675.1. Classification (GTDB taxonomy): domain Bacteria; phylum Pseudomonadota; class Gammaproteobacteria; order Burkholderiales; family Casimicrobiaceae; genus VBCG01. Next base: position 1,586 of record JADLBN010000167.1, read on the forward strand.
CATGTCGTGCAGCGCCTCCTCGGCGCGACGCGGGTCGCTGCGCACCAGCGAGAGCACTCCGTTGATGCTGTTGAACAGGAAATGCGGCCGGATGCGCGCCTGCAGCGCCTGGAGCCGCGCCTCGGCGATCGCGGGCGACAGGGCGCGGGCGCGGAGCCGGAAGTAGGCGATCAGTACGGCGGTCGCGACCAGCGCAAGCAGCAGGTGGCGCAGGAGCGTGTCCTGCAGACCGGGCAGCAACTGCCGCAGCGCGACATGAACTGCCAGTCCGGCCAGGACGGTCACCGCGAACACGAAGGCGGCCCCGACCCGCCCCGGCTGACGGGAGAGCCACGGAGCCACCGCGTAGAGGATCGCGAGTTGCAGGATCAGGTGGGGCTCGACGAACCCGGCGTACTGCACCAGCGTGGCCGCGAACGCCTCGGGCGTCGTCGACTGCGCGAGCGCGGCCACTGCGGCCGCGCCGTTCACGGCGAGGAGGATCCGCAGGATCGTCCCGAGATTGCGGAAGTCCGGCAGGGCCGGGGGCTCGCCCGTCGGGCTATGCCTTATAATCGTCGTCATCTGCGTGGCCGGTTGCAATCATCGTGCCCGCCACGGTCTCCCCTGCGGACGCCCAGGACGCCGGCGTCGCGGCGCCGCGGCTGCGGTGCCCGCGATTGTCGGCAGGCGTGGCAGAGCGCGCAAGACGACGCCCGACCCGATCGACCGCCGATGACCGATCCCCGCCCTCACGGCCCTGCGGCGCCGGATCCCGAGGACGAGCGTTCCGCGCCGCCGGGCGCGTGGTCGGGACGCTTCGCCGAGCCGATCTCCGAGCGGGTCGCGCGCTTCCAGGCCTCGGTCGGCTTCGACCGCCGCCTCGCCGAAGCCGACATCGACGGTTCGCTCGCCCACGCCCGGATGCTCGCCGCTGCCGGCGTGCTCTCGCGCGAGGATCTCGCCGCAATCGAGCGCGGCATGGGCGAGATCCGCGCCGACATCCGTGCCGGGCGCTTCGCATGGAGCCTTGCCGACGAGGACGTCCACCTCAACATCGAGAAGCGCCTGACCGCGCTGGTCGGCGACGCGGGCAAGCGCCTGCACACCGGCCGTTCGCGCAACGACCAGGTCGCGACCGACCTGAGGCTGTGGCTGCGCAGCGAGATCGACGCGATGGCGGCGAGGCTGCGCGCGCTGCGGAGCGCACTCGCCGGCCTGGCACAACGCAACGCCGACACGGTCATGCCCGGCTTCACCCACCTGCAGGTCGCGCAGCCGGTGACCTTCGGGCACCACCTGCTCGCCTACGAGGCGATGTTCGCGCGCGACAGCGAGCGGCTCGCCGACTGCCGCAGGCGCGTGAACCGGCTGCCGCTCGGCAGCGAGGCGCTCGCCGGCACGAGCTACCCGATCGACCGCGCGAGGGTCGCACGCGAGCTGGGCTTCGACGCGCTGTGCGGCAATTCGCTCGACGCGGTGTCGGATCGCGACTTCGCGATCGAGTTCGCCGCGTTCGCCTCGCTCGCGATGGTCCACCTGTCGCGCTTCGCCGAGGAACTCGTGCTGTGGTCGAACCCGCGGTTCGGCTTCGTCGCGATCGCCGACCGCTACTGCACCGGCAGTTCGATCATGCCGCAGAAGAAGAATCCCGACGTCCCGGAACTGGTGCGCGGCAAGGCCGGACGCGTCGTCGGCCACCTGACCGGGCTCCTCGTGCTGATGAAGGCGCAGCCGCTCGCCTACAACAAGGACAACCAGGAGGACAAGGAACCGCTGTTCGACACCGTCGACACGCTCGCCGACTGCCTCGAACTCGTGGCCGACCTGGTCGCGAACGGACTCGCGCCGGTGCCGGCACGCATGCGCGAGGCCGCACGCGAAGGCTTCGCCACCGCGACCGACCTCGCGGACTACCTCGTCCGCAAGGGGCTCCCGTTCCGCGACGCGCACGAAGCCGTCGCCCGGGCGGTGCGCGAAGCAGAGGCGCGAGGTGTCGACCTCGGCGAGCTTCCGGTCGCCGATCTCGCGCGCTTCTCGCCGCTGGTCGGAGCGGACGTCGTCGACGTGCTGACGCTCGAAGGCTCGGTCGCGAGCCGCAACCATCCCGGCGGCACCGCGCCTTCGCGCGTGCGCGAGGCCGCCGCGGCGGCGCTCGCGCGCATCGAGGCGGAGGCGGCGGCGCGATGAACGCGACGCCTCCGATCGACGCGCTGGGTCTTGCCGCCGGCGCGCTCACGACGATCGCGTTCGTGCCGCAGATCGTGCGCATCGTGAGACTGCGCCACGCCGACGACCTGTCGTGGTGGACCTTCGGGACCTTCGCCCTGGGCGTCGCGCTCTGGCTGGTCTATGGCCTTCGGCTCGACGCGATGCCGATCATCGTCGCCAACATCGTGACGCTCGGGCTCGCGCTCGTCATCCTGATCCTCAAGGGCTGGTACCGCAACGGCGGCCACGCCTCGCCGCCTCCGGCACGCGACCCGCGGCGTTGAGCCCGTCGTTCCCGCAACCGACCACCCCCCGAAACCGGCGGACACCATGACCCAAGCAGCGAAGAAGATCGCGTTCCTCGGCCTCGGCGTGATGGGCCATCCGATGGCCGGCCACCTCGCGCGCGCCGGGCACCAGCTCACCGTCTACAACCGGACCGGGGCGAAGGCCGAGGCCTGGCGCCGCGAGTACGGCGGCCGCGCGGCGCGCACGCCCGCGGAGGCCGCGCAGGGTGCCGAGTTCGTGATGATGTGCGTCGGCAACGACGACGACGTGCGCGCGGTCGCGACCGGCGCCGAGGGCGCGCTGGCCGGCATGACTCGCGGCACGATCCTCGTCGACCACACCACCGCGTCCGCGGAAGTCGCGCGCGAGGTTCACGCAGCGGCGGCGGCAGCGGGCATCGGCTTCCTCGACGCCCCGGTGTCCGGCGGGCAGGCCGGTGCGCAGAACGGCAAGCTCACGATCATGGTCGGCGGCGACGCGCAGACCTTCGCGCGCGCCGAGGGCGTGCTCGCGCACTACGCGCGCGCGGTGACGCTGATGGGTCCGGCAGGCGCGGGCCAGCTCACCAAGATGGTCAACCAGATCTGCATCGCGGGACTCCTGCAGGGACTCGCCGAAGGTGTCGATTTCGCGCTCCGCGCGGGACTCGACGCCGACCGGGTGCTCGACGTGATCGGCAAGGGCGCGGCGCAGTCCTGGCAGATGGACAATCGCGGGAAGACGATGGCCGCCGACAAGTTCGACTTCGGCTTCGCGGTCGACTGGATGCGCAAGGACCTCGGGATCTGCCTCGGCGAAGCGCGCGCGAACGGCGCCTCGCTGCCGGTCACCGCGATCGTCGACCAGTTCTACGCGCGGGTCCAGCAGATGGGCGGCGGGCGCTGGGACACTTCCAGCCTGATCCGGCTCCTGCGGCAAGCGTCGTGAACCGGCTCGGCGCAGCGCTCGTCGGCTGCGCGTTCCTCGCGGCCGGCGCGGCGCAGGCGGAGGTCACGATCGCCAATGTGTGGATGCGCCCGGCCGCGGCCGGCGCGGCCCGCGCGGACGCCTACGCGGACCTGCGCACCGGCACGCCGGCGACGCTCGTCGCGGTGCGCACGCCCGCGGCCCGTCGTGTCGACATCGTCGTCCACGACCCGCGCGACCCGTCGAGCGTGCCGCACGTCGTCGAGAAGCTCGCGATCCCGCGCGGCGAGACGCGGTTTGCGCTCAAGGGGTCGGTGCTGCGCCTGATCGACGTGACGCAGGCGATCGCGCCGGGACACCCGGTGCCGCTCCGCTTCGAACTCGCCGACGAGTCGGGAAAGCTCACGACGGTCGAGGCGCAGGTCGAGGTGCGGGGCTTCGTCGGCGCGCCGGCGGCCATGCGGTAGGAGCTGGACTCCCCGCAAGATCCTGCGAGGCGGCGCCGGCGCGGTCAGCCCCCCGCCGGAGCCGGTGGGTCGAGCGTCACCCGATCGCCTTCGACGATCGCCACCGTCGTCTCGATTTCCGCGGTCCGGCCGAGCATGATCGTCGCCGAGCAGTACTTCTCCTTCGACAGCTTCACCGCGCGCTCGACCTGACGGGGATCGAGGCCGTGTCCCGCCACCGTGTAGGCGAGCCGGATGCGCGTGAACACCTTCGGCTCGACCGCCGCGCGGTCGGCCTCCGCCTCGACGACGCAATCGGTCACCGGCTGCCGCGCCTTCCTGAGGATCAGGACCACGTCGAAAGCGGTACAGGCGGCGGCGCCGGCCAGCACCAGTTCCATCGGACGGGCCCCGAGGTTGCGGCCTCCGTGCTCGGGCGCGCCATCGACGACCAGCGCGTGCCCGCTCCCGGTCTGGGCAACGAACGACATGCCTTCCGACCACTTGATGCGTGCCTTCATGATCCCCTTCGAGTCAGTGTGTGCTCACCCGCAATACCAGCCGCCATGGTGCAGGATACGCATCCCGTGGCAGTCTGCAGCCCGGGTCGTCGGGGACGAATCCCGTCCAACCGTTCGATGACCCTGCCCCACCGAGGGCCGATTTGCATTGTGCGCCGCAATATGCGATTCTGGAAGGGTCGACGGCCCGGCGGGGTTCTCCCTCGCCTCCATCGGCGCATTCCATCCCTCCTCCTCCTAGGATGGAATTCTCGGGCGTGGCGCGAAAGCGCTGCGCCCTTTTTTTCCCCGGCCCGACCCGGCGCCGCACCGGCGTCCGGGCCGCCTCGGGATGTTGCGCCGCCGCAACGTCGCGCCGCCGAGCCGGCACGTTGACCGGAACGGTCGATCCGGATTACAATTCAAGACTTTGCTTCGTTCGTTCGGTCCCCTTCGCGACCTACACCGCCACGCCATGAAAACCTATTCCGCCAAGCCCGCCGACGTTCGCCGGGACTGGTATGTCATCGACGCGACCGACCAGGTGCTCGGCCGCCTCGCGAGCCAGATCGCGCTGCGCCTGCGCGGCAAGCACAAGGCGATCTACACCCCCCACATCGACACCGGCGACTTCATCGTCGTCACCAACGTCGAGAAGCTGCGCGTCACCGGCACCAAGGACGAGACCAAGCTCTACCACCGCCACACGACCTATCCGGGCGGGATCAGGACCACGACCTTCGGCAAGATGCAGGCCCGCTTCCCCGGCCGCGCGCTCGAGATCGCGGTCAAGGGCATGCTCCCCAAGGGACCGCTCGGCTACGCGATGCTGAAGAAGCTCAAGTGCTACGCGGGTCCGTCGCACCCGCACACGGCGCAGCAGCCCAAGTCCCTCGACGTCTCCAAGGCCTGACATGATCGGCAACTACTACTACGGCACGGGCCGGCGCAAGACCTCGGTCGCCCGCGTGTTCCTGAAACAGGGCAGCGGCAGGATCGTCGTCAACGAGAAGCCGGTCGACGAGTTCTTCGCGCGCGAGACCGGCCGCATGGTCGTGCGCCAGCCGCTCACGCTCACCAATCACGAAAAGACCTTCGACGTCATGGTCAACGTGTCCGGCGGCGGCGAGTCGGGACAGGCGGGCGCGGTGCGCCACGGCATCACGCGCGCGCTGATCGACTACGACGCGCAACTGAAGCCGGCGCTCTCGAAGGCAGGCCTCGTGACGCGCGACGCGCGCGAGGTCGAGCGCAAGAAGGTCGGTTTCCACAAGGCGCGCCGCCGCAAGCAGTTCAGCAAGCGGTAGGCGGCGACCGTCCGTTCGACAAGGCCGCCTTCGGGCGGCCTTTTCGCTCCTGGCGCCCCCGCCGGACCGGGAACCCCGACGCTGCGCCGCGGCCCAAAGTTGCTAGAATCGAAGCTCGTTATGACACAGGCATGAGAATCGACGTCGGCATCGTCGGCGGGACCGGCTACACGGGCGTCGAGCTCCTGAGGCTCCTCGCGCAGCACCCGCACGCCCGCGTGCGCTCGATCACGTCGCGCAAGGACGCGGGGACGCGCGTGTCCGACATGTTCCCGAGCCTGCGCCGCCGCTACGACGACCTCGTGTTCGCCGAGCCGGACAAGGCGGGGCTCGCCGATTGCGCCTTCGTGTTCTTCGCCACGCCGCACGGCGTCGCGATGGCGCAGGCGCGCGAACTGGTGGGCGCCGGGGTCCGGATCATCGACCTCGCCGCCGATTTCAGGCTGAAGGATCCGGCGCTGTTCGAGCGCTGGTACAAGATGCCCCACGCCTGCCCGGACCTCCTGGCCGAGAGCGTGTACGGCCTTCCCGAAGTGAACCGCGAGGCGATCCGCAAGGCGCGCATCGTCGGCAATCCCGGCTGCTACCCGACCGCGGTGCAGCTGGGCTTCCTGCCGCTCCTCGAGGCCGGCGCGGTCGACGTGAAGCATCTCGTGGCCGACTGCAAGTCGGGCGTGTCGGGCGCGGGCCGCAAGGCGGAACTCAACATCCTGTTCGCCGAGGCGTCGGACAACTTCGCCGCCTACGGCGTGAAGGGCCACCGCCATCACCCGGAGATCGCGCAGGGGCTCTCGACCGCCGCGAAGTCCCCGGTGTCGCTCGTGTTCACGCCGCACCTCACCCCGGCCATCCGCGGCATCTTCGCGACGCTCTACGCCCCGCTCGTCAAGCCGGAGCTCGATCTTCAGGCGCTCTACGAGAAGCGCTACGCGGGCGAGCCGTTCGTCGACGTGATGCCCGCCGGCTCGGCCCCGGACACGCGTTCGGTGCGCGCGTCGAACGTGCTGCGCCTGGCGGTCCACCGTCCGGCCGGCAGCGACATGGCGATGGTGCTCGCTGTCGAGGACAACCTCGTGAAAGGCGCTGCCGGCCAGGCGATCCAGAACATGAACCTGATGGCCGGGCTCCCGGAGACCACCGGGCTCGAGGCGCTGCCCGTGCTGCCTTAGTTTTCCGCGATGTCGGTCGATCACGCCTGGCGCCGGGTCCGGCGTCGCTTCTCGATCAGCGCACCGCGGATGTCGGTGCGCACCCACCTGGGCTGGCCCTGGCGCGCGGCGATCGCGTTCGCGCTGGTGGCCCTCGTCGGCGGCATGTGGTGGTGGGGCTTCGACTTCGGACAGATCTTCGGTGCCTTCCACTACAAGGAGACCGAGCGCCAGCTCGCCACCGCGCGCGCCGACGTCGACCGGCTGGCGCAGGAGTCGGCGGCGCTGCGCCTCGCGAATTCGGCGCTCGAGAGCGAGCTCGCGATGACCCGGGGCGCACAGGCGACGCTCTCGCGCCAGGTGAGCGAGCTCACGCAGGAAGCCCAGTCCGCGAAGGAGGACCTCGCGTTCCTGCAGAAGCTCGTCGCGGATTCGAGCAAGCAGGTGGGGCTCTCGATCCCGCGGCTGGTGGTGGAGAAGAGCGGCGAGTCCGCCTGGCACTACAGCGTCCTGGTGGTCCGCGGAGGCACCCCGCGCGACGACTTCGTGGGCCGCCTCGCGCTGACGGCGATCCTGGGCGCGGAATCGGGCGACGGCGAACCGGGCCGCCAGTCGACCCTCCTGCTGCCCGAGGACCGGCCGGACGTCGCCCCGACCCTCAAGCTGCGATTCAAGTATTATCAGCGGATCGAGGGGATCTTCCGGGTTCCGTCCGGAACGCAGGTGCGCTCGCTCACCGTTCGCGCCTACGAGGACGGCAGCGCGGCACCGCGGGCCGCCCGGACCCTTGCCCTCTCGTAGGGAGGCCCCATGTTCAGCGACAGGAAACACCCTCCGCCCCAGAAGCGCATCGACTGCCTGATCGGAGCCGGAACCTCGGTCCGCGGCGACATCGTGTTCACCGGGGGCCTCCGGGTCGACGGCAGGGTCGAGGGCAACGTCGCCACGGTCGACGGCCAGGCGGGTACGCTGGTGATCAGCGAGCAGGCGCGCATCGACGGCGAGATCCGCGTGTCCCACATCGTCGTCAACGGTACGGTGAACGGCCCGGTGACGGCGAGCGACTACCTCGAACTCCAGCCCAAGGCGCGCCTGACCGGAGACGTCTCGTACAAGACGCTCGAGATGCACGTCGGCGCGGTGATCCAAGGCCGGTTGAACCACGGTGCCGCCGAACCGGAATCGGCGTCGGTGGTCGAATTGAAACGGGTCCAGGGCTGATCCCCGACCCCCAGCAGGCAACGGACCCCCGGGTCCCCAGGAGCACGACGATGAATGCGATGAACGAGATGCCCGCCCCGCTCAACTTCACCGACGCCGCAGCCGAGAAGGTCCGCTCGCTGATCGAGGAGGAGGGCAACCCCGAACTCAAGCTGCGCGTGTTCGTGACCGGCGGCGGCTGCTCGGGCTTCCAGTACGGCTTCACGTTCGACGAGGCCGTCGCCGAAGACGACACCTCGATGGTGAAGAACGGCGTGACGCTGCTCATCGACCCGATGAGCTACCAGTACCTCGCCGGCGCCGAGATCGACTACACCGACGGCCTCGAAGGCGCGCAGTTCGTGATCAAGAACCCGAACGCCCAGTCGACCTGCGGCTGCGGGTCGAGCTTCTCGGCGTAGCCGGGCGGCGAGCGGGCTTCGCGCCCGGTCCGGAAACGGGGCCCTTCGGGGCCCGTTTCGCTTTGGGGACGCCCTTCCGCCTCGGCCTCCGCGCTGGCGCGGGCGGATCGACCATCGGTGCGCCGTCGAGGTACTCGCGCCGGATGTCGATCGACGAGCGCCTTCCGATCGACGGCCAGGTCCGGTCGAGCCAGGCGGCCGCGGTCTCGCGCCCGCGGTCGCGCAGCATCGTGAGGAACGCGAGGTCGAGTTCGTACTTCGAGGCTTCCGAGAACTCCGCCAGCGCGCGATCGGCGCGGATCGCGTGCATCCGGATGTAGCGCAACCGCGAGCGCTTCTCGACCTTGAGCCAGCCTTCCGCCACCAGCCGCTGCACGAACGCGATCGCGCGCAGTTCGGCAATGAGCGAACTGTTGAAGGTCACCTCGTTCACGCGGTCGGCGATCGCGTCGGGAAGCACCGGCACCCCCTCCCTCACGATCGGGTTCACGTGCGCGATCACCACGTCGCGCGACTCGCACTCGTAGAAGAACGGGAACAGCGCCGGGTTGCCGGTGAAGCCGCCGTCCCAGAACGCCTCGCCGCCGACCTCGACGGCCTGGAAATACTGGGGCAGGCAGGCGGACGCGAGCACCACGTCGGCCGAGACCTCGTGCGTGTGGAAGACGCGGATGTTTCCGTCGCGAACTCGCGTGGCCGACAGGAACAGCTTCACGGCCCGACACGAACGCAGCGCCGCGAAGTCGACCTGCGAGTCGAGGAGCGAGCGCAGCGGGTTCACGTTCCCCGGATTCAGCTGGTAGGGCGAGAACGCCTGGGTGAGCGCGCGAAACGCGTGGTAGCTCGCCGTGAACGAGGGGTCCCACCCGGTAAGCAGGAACTCCCAGGGCGCGCGCCGCACCGGCGAGATCGCGGTGCCGAGTTCGGCCACGCTCGTCCACCAGCGCGCGAGCGCTTCGCGCGCGCCGTCGCGTCCGCCGCGCTCCAGCCCGTGCGCCAGCACCACCGCGTTGACCGAGCCCGCGCTGGTGCCCGACAGGCCCTCGATCGCGAGGCGCGGGTCCTCCAGCAGGAAGTCGAGGATGCCCCAGGTGAACGCGCCGTGCGCTCCGCCGCCCTGGAGCGCGAGGTTGATCATGCGGACGTTTGACTTCTTGCGCATGGATTCCATTCTCTCCGCGGCCGCGGCCTCCCTTGGTGGCAGGCGCCAGTCGCGGACTCGCGCGTCGATCCCCGCGCAAGCGCGGGGCCCCTCGCCGCGCGGCTCGGTCGGCGCCTCCTTGAACCGCAGGCGCCAGCCGCGGCCCCGCGCGTCGGCCGCCGCCGACACTCGCACCCGTCGCGCGTCGATCCCCGCGCAAGCGCGGGGCCCCTCGCCGCGCGGCTCGGTCGGCTAGTGCGCGGTCCAGCCGCCGTCGATCGACAGCGCCGCGC
>JADLBN010000168.1 GCA_020847675.1 Burkholderiales bacterium
GGTCAGAACGTGTGGCCGGTGACCGGGACGCGGCCCTCGATCGCGTCCACGAGCCGCAGAAGCGGCTCGAGCGCGTGGTAGCGCCTGCACGCGCCGCGCAGGTACGCCATCACGCGCGGCATGTCGGCGAGGTAGCCCGGCTTGCCGTCGCGGTGCGCGAGCCGGGCGAAGATCCCGAGCACCTTCAGCTGGCGCTGCACGCCCATCCACTCGAAGTCGCGCCAGAAGGCGCCGAAGTCCGCGTCGACCGGCAGGCCGGCCCTGCGCGCGCGCTCCCAGTAGCGCGCCGCCCAGTCGAGCTGGACCTCCTCGTCCCAGGCGACGTAGGCGTCGCGCAGCAGCGACACGAGGTCGTAGGTGACGGGCCCGGCCACGGCGTCCTGGAAATCGAGCACGCCGGGGTTGGGCGAGGCGACCATCAGGTTTCGCGAGTGGTAGTCGCGGTGCACGTACACGCGCGGCTGCGCGAGGTTGTTCGCGAGGACCAGCGAGAAAGCGCCCTCGAGCGCCTCGCGCTGCGAGCCATCGAGCGCGATCCCGAGATGCTTCGCGAGGTACCAGTCGGGGAACAGGTCGAGCTCGCGGCGCAGCAGCGCCCGGTCGTAGGGAGGCAGTTCCCCTTCGCGCGTGGCCGACTGCCAGCGAACCAGCGCGTCGATCGCGTCGAGGTAGAGAGGTTTCGCCGCGACCGGATCGGAGGATCCGCGCGCGGTCAGTTCGTCGAGATAGGTCGTGCCGCCGAGATCGGTCAGGAGCAGGAAGCCGCGGTCGAGGTCCTGCGCCAGCACGCGCGGGGCGTGCACGCCGGCTTCCGCGAGGAGCCGCGCGACGTGCACGAACGGCCGGCAATCCTCCTGCGGCGGCGGCGCGTCCATCGCGATCAGCGTGCGCGCGCCGTGGGCTTCGCGGTCGAGCGAGACGCGGAAGTAGCGGCGGAAGCTCGCGTCGGAGGACGCGGGCGCCAGCGCGAACGCGTGCCCGGGGAGTTCGGCGGCGAGCCAGGCGGCGAGCGCAGCGTGTCGGTCGGCGGCGGTCATCGGCAGGGCGGCCGCGTCGGGGGAGGGAGGAAGTCGGCGCGCCGTTGCGGTGTCGTCTGGCCCGGCATCCGGCGTTCGCGCGAGGGCTTCGGTAGAATGAATCATTCTAGCAAAGCGCCGTCCGAACCCACTCGTGCTTCTTCCTCGCCGCCACCGGGCGCGCGCCGCGGCTGCGGCGGTTGCCGTCGCGCTTGCCGGAGGCGCGGCGGGGCAGGACGTCTTGGTGCCGGAGGCGCCGCTTCCGCTGCGTCCCGCGCGCGAGCTCACGCCGGCGGCGTCGGCGACGAAATCCGCCTCGCCCGCCGGACCGGCCTCGCGTCCGCAGCGCCTGACGCTCTCCGACGACGAGGCCGAACGCGGCGTCGTGTTCCTGCGGGCCGACCGGCTCGAGGGTACGGCGGGCAAGTCGGTCGCGGCGGAGGGCCGCGTCGAACTGCGTTCGCACGGCGAGACGGTGCTCGCCGAAAAGCTCGCCTACGACCTGCTGCTGGACGAGGTGCACGCCGAGGGCAACGTCGTTCTGCGCAAGGGCTACGACTGGATCCTCGGCCCGGAACTCACCTACCGCCGCGAGACCCAGACCGGCTCGTTCCGGGAGCCTGCGTTCCAGGTCGGCGAGAGCGGCGCGCGCGGGGACGCGTCGCTGATCGTGTTCAACGGTCCGGACCGCTATCTCGTGAGCGACGCGCGCTACACCACCTGCGTCGCGCCGCGCGAGGACTGGTACCTCGAGACGCGCGAACTCGACCTCGACATGGCGCGCCAGGTCGGCTCCGCGCGGGACGCGACGGTGCGGTTCATGGGCGCGCCGATCTTCGCGTGGCCCTACCTCGAGTTCCCGCTCAACAACGAGCGCAAGAGCGGCTTCCTGGTGCCGACCGCCGGAAGCTCCGAGTCGCGCGGCTTCGAGTTCGCGCTGCCGTACTACTTCAACCTCGCGCCGAACTACGACTTGACGGTGACTCCGCGCCTCATGACCAAGCGCGGCCTGCAGGTCGGCGGGCAGTTCCGCTACCTGCTCGGCAGGGATCTGTGGCAGAACGCGGGCGAGGCCGACGTCCAGGTGCTGCCCGAGGACCGGCAGACCGACTCGACGCGCTACGCCCTCGTGTGGCGGCACATGCAACAACTCGGCGTCCCGGGGCTCGGAGGCTATCTCGACCTCAACAAGGTGTCGGACGACCTGTACTTCGCGGACCTGGCGGACCGCATCGCGATCACGTCGCAGACGACGCTGCCGCGCGAGGCCGGCATCACCTACGCGAACGGGCCGTGGACCTTCCTCGCCCGCACGCAGTCGTTCCAGACCCTGCAGGACCCCAATGCGCCGATCGTGCCGCCGTACAACCGCGTGCCGCAGGTCATCGGCAATCTCGCCGAGACCGAATGGGCGGGCCTGTGGTGGTCGGGTTTCGGCGAGTTCGCGCGATTCCGGTCGGACACGCTGACGCAAGGCTCGCGCGCGGTCCTGTACCCGCAGGTCGCCTGGAGGCTCGCGACGCCGGGCTGGTACGTCACCGCCAAGACCGGCGTCCACCTGCGACAGTACGACCTCGAAACACCGATCACGGGGGACCCGACCCGCAGCTTCGCGATCCCGATCTCGAGCCTCGACGCGGGGCTCGTGTTCGAGCGCGACTGGAAGCTCTTCGGCACCGACTTCATCCACACGCTCGAACCGCGCGCGTACTACGTCTACATCCCGTACCGCGAACAGAACTCGCTGCCGGTGTTCGACACGGCGATCGACGACTACAACTTCGGCCAGCTCTTCACCGAGAACCGCTACCTCGGCAACGACCGGATCGGCGACGCGAACCAGCTCACGATCGGCGTCAGTTCGCGCCTGCTGCAGCCGGGCACCGGCGCCGAGCGGTTGCGGGTGGCCGTCGCGCAGCGGTTCTACTTCGAGGACCAGCGCGTCACGCTGAACGAGGTGCCGCGCTCGGCGTCGTCGTCCGACATCCTGCTCGCGGTCGAAGGGCGGATCTCGGAGGCCTGGGCGGTCGCGGGCCTGCTGCAGCAGAACCTCGACCGGGGACAGAACGAGCGCTTCAATCTCGCCGTCAGGTACACGCCCTCGGCGGGACGCGTGATCGCCGCCAGCTACCGGTACACGCGCGAGTTGCCCGATCCGGGCGGCGGCGTGCAGGAACTGAAGCAGATCGACGTCGCCGCCGAGTGGCCGATCACCCCGCAGTGGACGCTGATCGGCCGCTACAACTACGACCTCGCCAACAGCAAGATCCTGGAGGGCATCGCGGGCGTCGAGTACAATGGCGACTGCTGGGTCCTGCGCGCCGTGCTCCATCGGCTCGCGACGACCGTCGATCAGACCAACACGTCGTTCTACATCCAGCTGGAACTCAACGGGCTCGCGCGGGTCGGAACCAGTCCGCTGGATCTGCTGCGTCGAAGCGTGCCGGGCTACGTGCCCGTGAACGACCCGTCGCTGACGCAGCGCGACCGCGCGGCGGAACCGCTGCCCGAATTCTGAGGTGCTCCGATGACGTCCTTCCCACGCCTCGCCTGCGCCTTCGGCGCCGCGGCGGTCGTCCTGGTCGCGCAGGCGCAGCCGCAGACGCCGCTGGGCGGCGCACCCCAGGGCTCGGTGCCGCTGGGGACGCGCACGCAACCGCTCGCCGCCCGCCCCGCCCCGTCCGCGTCGAACGCGCCGGTCGCGCTCGACCGCGTGGTGGCGATCGTGAACGACGAGGCGCTGACCCAGTTCGAGATGAACGAGCAGAAGCGCATGTTGCTCCAGCAGCTCAAGGAGTCGCGCCTGCAGCCGCCCGCGCCGGACGTGCTGGACAAGCAGGTGCTCGACCGCCTGATCACCGAGCGCGCGCTGCTCCAGTACGCGAAGGAGACCGGCATCCGGGTCGACGACACGACGGTGGAGCGCACGATCCTGCGGATCGCCCAGGAGAACAAGCTGTCGCCCGCCGACTTCCGCAAGGTGCTCGAACGCGAAGGCATCGCGTACTCGAAGTACCGCGAAGACATCCGCCGAGAGCTGATCGTCCAGCGTCTGCGCGAACGCGAGGTCGAGAACAGGGTGTTCGTCTCCGACTCGGAGGTCGACAACTACCTCGCGACCGTCGCGGCGCAGGGCGGGGGCGAGAACGAGTACCTGGTCTCGCACATCCTGGTGCGCGTGCCGGAGCAGAGTTCGCCCGAGCAGATCGGGCAGCGGCAGAAGCGCGCGGAGGAGATCCTCGCCAGGGTCAAGGCCGGCGAGGACTTCGGCCAGGTCGCCGCGACGTATTCGGAGGCGACCGACGCGCAGCAGGGCGGCACGCTCGGCTGGAGGACGCCGGCGCGCCTGCCCTCGGTGTTCGTCGAGGCGGTGCGCACGCTGCCGAAGGGCGGCGTCTCGCCGGTGCTTCGCAGCGCAGCCGGGTTCCACATCATCAAGGTGGTCGACGTACGCGGCGGCGACCAGCCGAACGTCGTGCAGCAGACGCACGTCGAACACATCCTGGTCAAGGTGAACGAACTCACCTCGGACGTCGAGGCGAAGGCCCGGATCGACCGCATCCGCGAGCGGATCGTGACCGGCGCCAAGTTCGAGGACCAGGCGAGGCTCAACTCCGAGGACGCCTCGTCGGCGAAGGGGGGCGACCTCGGGTGGGTGAATCCCGGCGACCTCGTGCCCGACTTCGCGAGCGCGATGGATCGGCTGAAGATCGGCGAGCTCTCGCAGCCGGTGCGCACGCCGTTCGGCTGGCACCTGATCCTGGTGCTCGAGCGGCGCGAGCAGGACATCTCGAAGAACCGCCAGCGCGACCAGGCGCGCGTGGCGCTGCGACAGCGCAAGTCCGACGAGCAGTTCAACGAGTTCGTGCGCCAGACCCGCGACCGCGCGTACGTCGAGATCAAGGCTGACGAGCGCTGATCCAACTTGGCGCGCGGCGTTTGGGCGCGGCGCCGGTTCGTGGATCCGGCGCCTGCCTGACGCGGCAAGTGCGGGCGGGAACGCGAGGGAGCACAGGCGCCGCAGTCATTGCGTTCGAGACCTCCGCGCGAAGAACGGCCACGAAGGAACCCGGCTGGTACGCTACCACGCGCGCGTCGACTCGGAATCGGGTGGCATGCCGTCAGTCGACACGTTCTCCGGACCGTGTAACGCCGCTGTGGAACTGGCCGCCGCGCGATTGGCCGCAAGGCGGGGAGTTCAATGCGGTCCCTTGTGTGTCACATCGATCTGCGGTGGCATTACGTAAACAGTTGAAATGAATAACTTTCGAGAAACCGCTTGCAACGTGAGCCAATCCTCGTAGCATACAGAACGAGCAATTGAATCAGGGGAGGCACATCACCGGAAGGAGGTCGCCATGGCGGTCAGTAGTGCTTCCAACGTCGGAACTGGTCGTCAGGTCTTCAAGCAACTCAGTGGAACTGACCTGCAGTTTCGTACTCTCACGCAAGGTAACGGGATGACGTTGACGCAGAACGCCAACGACATTGCATCCGCAGTCAACCAGGCGTATTCGTTCAACTGGACGGGTCAGGACAAGTTCCTCGGATCCACCGCAGAAGCATCGATTCCGAGCGATGCGGCGGTTCCCGGTGCCAACTTGTTCTCCGCCTGCATTTCTCGGACCGCTCAGTCCGGAAACGACGAGACCGTCCAGCCCGCCCTACTGATCAAGGGAGCTACCGCCAGCAACACCGATTCGTTCGAATGGCTGCAACTGAATTTCCTCGACGATTACGCTTCGAATGGAGAAAACACCCCGTTCTATTCGAAGGCATACAAGCGTTCGGCGGGGCCCATCTGGGGCGGCGTGTTCGAAGTGAAGAACTGGGGGTCGGATCAGAGTGCCGCGATGTACGGGTTGGAGATCAGCCTTCAGTCCAATGGCACTGCGGCCACGGGAATGCATGTGGGTTGTGCGCTGTATTACGGCGGTCTGACGGCGGTGGCGTCGGAACAGGAGGCAGGGATCCGCATCTCTCCGATGGCCGGTCAAGATCTGACCGCGAATCTCCGTTATGGAGTCGTCGTAGCTGGCAAAGCCGGTGAAGCCTTTGCTGCATCGGCGAATGGAAACAAGGCATTCGCAGCATACGGCAGCTACTCGACTGCGGCGATCGACTTGAGTCTTGCCGCGAGCGCGCCGATCGGCCTCTATTTCGGGCGTGGACAGAGGATCAAGTTCACGAGCGGCACCGGACGCGGAGGCAACAATACCTGGTATTCCGGCGCATTCACTCCGGCTATCGTGGGAGCACTGGAGATCCTGGTCGACGGAACCACTCTGTACGTGCCAGTGTGCAGCAACCATCCGTAGATCGCATCTCGCAGGCCAGTGCGATCTCGAACTACGGAACGGGGAATGCTCCCGGGGTTTGCGGCGTCAAGTCCACAGCGCAGCTTCATGTGTTGTCGCGAGGGACTTGTCGTCGCACACGCCCGGGCGAGTCGGAGCGCCCGAGTTGATTCGTCGACGTGTATGATCGCTCGGGCGTCGCTGGGCCGGCTGCCGACTATCAGCGAAGCCCGCCGCGAACCTTCAGGAAGTCGCGTGTCCGCTGATCGGCTTCGCCGGCAGGCGTCGAGGTCTGATGGTTCCCGAATTCGGGCCCGATGGCATAAGCGGCCATCAGTCGTTCGCTGCGCAGCAATGCGCCACATCGCGTTCCATGGCGCCCAAGCGCCACCTTTGTCCGGTTTCAACGGACGTCGCCGCAGATCGAGGACGACCCCGGAACGCGATACCTATGGTGTCCTTGCGGAATCCGCGGGTTGGCGGAAGATATGCACATGGGGCTGACCCTTTCCGTTGTTGTGCCCATGCACAACGAGCTTCCCAACGTCGGTGCTTTCTTCGCGCGGATCGTGCCGGTGCTCGAGTCACTGGGCGAGCGCTGGGAAATCGTATGCGTCGATGACGGCAGCAGCGACGACACGTTTTCGGCACTCCTGGAGATGCACCGGCGGGAGCCGCGGGTGAAGCTGTTGCGGCTTTCGCGGAATTTCGGGAAGGAGGCCGCTCTGACCGCCGGGCTCTCCCATGCTCGGGGGGACGCCGTGATTCCGATCGATGCCGATCTGCAGGATCCGCCGGAGCTGATTCCGGCGCTCCTCGCGAAATGGCGCGAAGGCTTCGACGTGGTCAACGCGGCCCGGACGAGCAGGCAGGGCGAGACCTGGTTCAAGCGCGCAAGCGCCCGGGCGTTCTACAAGCTGTTCGAGATGATGGCACCGATCCGCTTGGCGCGCGATACGGGCGACTTCCGGCTGCTGAGCCGACGGGTCGTCCGCAGCCTCGAACGGTTGCCCGAACGCTCGCGGATGATGAAGGGCCTCTTCGCATGGGTTGGGTTTCGACAGGCGTATGTGATGTACGACCGTCCGCCTCGTTTCGCCGGCCAGAGCCAATGGAGCGTCGGACGACTGTTCAAGCTCGCCATCGACGGAATCACTTCGTTCAGCGCATGGCCGCTGCGAATCTGGAGCTTTGTCGGAGCCTTGATCGCGCTGCTGGCATTCGCTTATGCCGCGTTCCTGATCGTCCGAACCCTGGTGTTCGGCGTCGTCGTACCAGGCTATGCGTCGATGATGGTGGTGTTGCTCTTCGTCGCCGGAGTGCAGCTCATGGGGTTGGGCGTGCTGGGCGAGTATCTCGGGCGCGTGTTCGAAGAAGTGAAGCAGAGACCGCTCTACCTCGTCATGGAATCTCGTGGCTTCGAAGAGGCGTCTGGAGAACCGCGACCGGACTGAGTTGTCCATGCGCGCGTCCCCCGCCCTTCGACATGCATTCCCCATCGTCGCGTTCGCCGCGACGATGGTCACGTTCTACCCGGGGCACCTTTCCTTCGATTCGGCCGTTCAATTCTGGTCTGCCCGGACGGGCGAGTTCTACAACGTGTCGCCTCCGCTGCAACCGGTGCTGTGGAGCCTCGTCCAGTCGGTCTGGCCCGGCAGCGGAGGCATGTTCACGCTGCAAGCAGGCTTGTTCGTGGGGGGTGTCTGGCTCGCGTGCAGCGCGCTGTTCGCGGCCACGTGGGAAAGGATCGCGGCATCGCTCTACGTGATCCTGGGAACTCCCGCATTGCTCGTGGTGACCCACTTGTGGACCGATGCTCTCTTGATCGCCTGCCTGATCGCAGGATGCGGCCTGACCCTGGCGGCCGAGCGCCGGAAGTCTCGCGGCTTGCTTCTCGCGGCGTTGACGTTCTTCGTGATGGGCGGCATGACGCGCCACAACGCACTGCCTGCGGTCCTACCCCTGTTGTTCTGGTGGGCGCTCGCATTTTCCCGTATGGCCCGACGGGAAAGACCGTCGCGAACGTTACGTTTGCTGACAGGCGCACTCGTGGGCGCCATTGCGATCGCGGGAGCGAGTCGCTTGCTCGATCAACTGGTCGTGAAGCACCGCGTGTCGACGTTCGCGGCCGTTCAGGTCTTCGATCTTGGCGGAATTTCGGTACGGGTGGGCGAACTGCTGTTTCCCGACTTCATGCTTCCGCCCGGATTCACGATGGATGCTCTTCGGTCGAGATACGTGCCTTACAACAACGTACCCCTGTTCCAGGGAGGCATCAAGGAGACGCTCTGGGAAGGCTCGCTGAACGCCGAGCAGCTCGCCGATCTCCGCCGAGCCTGGCGACGCGCCATCATCTCGCATCCGCTGGCCTACCTTTCCCATCGCTTCGCAGTCACGTGCTGGTTGTTCGATCGATTCCGCAACGATCGACCGCAGCAACTCGCGTTTGTGGAGTCGATAGGCTCTTTCGAGGGCAACCCGGTAATCGTTCCCAACAGCACCGTGCTGCATCGATGGGCGATGGCATGGTACGAGCGGTCGATCGGGTGGTGGGGGTTCGCACCCGTGACCTACATCGTCATTGCGATCGCCATCATGCTGATCACCTGGCGCGCTCGCGCAACGCCCGTCGGCCAAGCGGCGCTCGCGTTGGCTGCGAGCGGGTTGGCTTACGTTGCGCCCTTGCCGCTGGTGGTCCCGTCGGCGGAGTTGCGATACAGCGGCTGGATGTTCGCTGCGACGAGCCTGGCGGTGGTGGCGACGGTCAAGCTTCTGAAAGTGGCCGGGACGTTCCTCTCCAACCGGCCGGATCGCCCATTCGCATCGGAGGCCAACGGCCGGTAGCAAGCCACTGCTTCGCGCTCCGCGTCCGGCTCCGGCCGAGCTTGAAGTGAGAGTACGTCGTGCGCGGAGTCGGAGTCTATCCGCGCGCGACCGCGAAGACCGCCGCTGCCGCGAGGAGCGCGAGTATCCACGCTCCGGTGACGAGAAGCGGCCGGCGCATCCAGGCGCCGCGGTCGCCGGTGCGCGCGGGCCACCGGTTGCGGTCGAGGAACACGCGTTCGACCGCGTAGTACGACACCGCGCTGATCGCGAAGGACAACGGCAGCGCGACCGCGAGGAGGCTCGCGAGGTCGCTCAGCGATCCGTCTCCGCGCAGCGCGGCGAGCCGATGGTCGATCGCGAACTCGATCACCGAGAAGTGCCACAGGTAGAGGCTGTAGCTCACCATCCCGATCCACACGGCGGTCCGGTTGCCGAACACCGCGCTGCCGAGGCGCGACGGGCCGGGGAGACTCACCGCGCAGAGCATCGCCGCGACCGCCGCCGACATCGCGACCATGCGCGCGAGCGTGCGCCAGTCGCCGGACCACCAGGCGATGTCGAGGCGGCCCCAGCGCCAGCCGATCGCGAGGAGCGCGAGCGCACCGGCGGCGAACAGGGCGTCGGCGCGCGCGGGCGTGTTCACGTTCGAGCGCCGCGTCCAGGCTGCGGCAGCCATGCCGGTCGCGAACTCGACGGCGCGAAACGGCGTCCAGGCGAGGAGCCACTCGAGCGCCCTCTGGTCGATCACCAGCCGGTGGACCAGCAGCGTCACCGCCATCGCGAGCGCGAGCAGCAGCCACGGGCTTCCGCGCGACAGGAGCCACGCGCCGAGCGGGAACACGAGGTAGAAGTGCCACTCGATCGGCAGCGACCAGAACACGCCGCTGATCGTGCTGACGTAGGCGGGCACCGCGTTGTGCGTCATCACGAGATGGAGCGCGGTGTCGCCGA
>JADLBN010000169.1 GCA_020847675.1 Burkholderiales bacterium
CGCGCCGGCCGGCGCGACCAGCGCCGGTACCGCGTCGACGATCCCTTCGCGGCCGAGGTGAGAAACGAGGAGTTGCGTGTCGTCGCCGGCCTGGTCGCCGGTGCGCAGCGCCTCGCGCATCTGCCGGCGCGCCTCGCGAACGAACTCGTTCAGGTCGAGGCGGTCGGCGCCGCGCACCACGGCCGTCACGAGTTCGTCGCCTGGGCGGGCGATCGCGATGCCGACGTTGATGGCGTCGTGGGTGCGCAGCGTCGCGTCATCGACCAGCGTCGCCCGGAATCGCGGCATCGTGGCGGCGACCTTCGCCGCGCGGTGGGCGAGCACCTGCACTTCCGAAGCGCCGAAACCATCGTCCCGGGGCGTCGAATCCGCAAGAGTCGCAAACGGGAGTTCGACCGCGATCGTTCCCGGTATCACCCGCTCGGCGCTGCGTCGCATCCGGAACACCAGCCGACGCTGCTCCGGCGACAGCGGCTCTTCGCGCGCTCCTGCGAACGCAGGCGAACCGTTGCGGGCGATCCACGCGTCCACGTCGGCCGGCATGAGCTTGCCCGACGCCGAAGGAATGCGCGCGAGCTGCGCCTCGTCGATGCCGCGCTCGCGCGCGTGCGCACGCGTCCGCGGCGGGATCACGACGCCCGGAGAGCGAGCGACTTCGCGCTGCGCCGGTGCGCCTGACCCCGGCGGCGTCACCCGCGCCACCACCGCGCCCACCGGCACCACGTCGCCCGGAGACACCGTCCATCGCTCGATCGTGCCGTCGAACGGGGCCTCCAGCTCGACCGTGCTCTTGTCGGTCTCCACCACGTAGACCGGCTCGCCGCGCGTCACCGTGTCACCTGCGCGGCGCAGGATCTCGACGATGCGGACCTCGCGCAGGCCCTCGCCCAGCTGCGGGACGGCCAGCTCGTTCACCGCATCGCCTCCTCGATGGCCGCGGTCACGCGCGCGACGTCGGGCAGGACTGCGTACTCGAGGTCGGGATGGAAAGGCACGTGGCCGTCGGACCGCGCGACCAGGCGTGGCGCCGAAAGGAAATGCGCGAAGCGCTCCTCGCGTCCGACCAGTTCCGCGACGATCGTCTGGCCGAAGCAGCCGGTGCGGGCGTCCTCGTCGATCACCACCAGCCGCCCGGTCCGCGCGACCGACGCGGCGACTGCCTCGGCGTCGAACGGCACCAATGACACCGGGTCGACGATCTCGACCGACACCCGGTCCGCGAGCGCCTCGGCGGCCGCCTGCGCGATCTCGACGCCGTTGCCCCAGGCGACCAGCGTGACGTCGCTGCCGCGGCGCACGGTCCGCGCGCTGGCGAATCCGCGTGCGGCGTGCACGATCGGCTGCCGCAGGCGCATCAGGTGCTTCGGGATGAGGATCAGCGTCGGGTCCTGCTCGTGGAGCGCGGTCCAGAGGATCGCCGCGGCGTCGCCCGGCGTCGAAGGGCAGGCGACGCGCAGTCCGGGGATGTGGGTCCACCAGCCTTCGTTGCTCTGGCTGTGCCACGCGCCCCCGGCGGGCAGGTACGCGCCATGCGGCGCGTAGAGGACGAGCGGCGCCGTCCATTCGCCGCGGGAGCGCCAGCGCAGCGTTGCGAGCTGGTTCGCGAGCTGATTCAACGCCGGAGCCGCGAAGTCGATGAACTGGAGTTCGACGATCGGCCGCAGCCCTGCGGCGGCGAGGCCGATGCCGGCGCCCACGATCGTGGCCTCGGCGAGCGGCGCGTTGCGCACGCGGCCGGGATGGCGGCTCGACAGGCCCCGGGTGAATCCGAACACGCCGCCCTTGGGGTCCTCGACGTCCTCGCCGAACACCAGCGCATCGGGCATCCGATCGAGCGCCTCGGCAAGCGTGCGGTGGAACGCCGCGGCGATCGTGTTCTCGCGCTCCGCCAGTGCGAAAGCTAGCGCGGTGCCTTCGCGCGACGAGGGTCCGCGGAGATCGGTCGCGGCGGTCGACGGGTCCGGGGCGGGCTCGGCCTCGGCCAGCGCGAAGGCGTCGTCGACCTCGCGCTCGACTTCCGCGCGCAGCGCCGCTAGAGTCGGCGCCGCGAGCGCGCCTTCCGCAACCAGCCGCGACGCGTAGCGTTCGACCGGGTCGCGCGCACGCATGGCCGCGATATCCTCGGCGCTTCGGTAGACGCGGTGGTCGTCGCTGTTGGTGTGCGAGGTCATGCGGTCGAGCTCGACCCACAGGAGGGAGGGCCCGCGGCCGCTACGCGCCCGCGCGATCGCCGCGCTGCCGCGCGCAGCGAGCTTGTCCACGTCGCCTCCGTCGATCTTCTCCGCGTACTCGGGCGCGAAGACGCCCAAACGCATCGGCAACTGGTGGCGCGTCGGCGTGCTGATGCCGTAGCCGTTGTCCTCGACCACGAACACGACCGGGAGCGCCATCTCGACGGCGAAGGCCAGCGCCTCGAAGAACTCGCCCTGACGCACCGACGCATCGCCCACCGTGGCCAGAACGACGCCCCGGTCCCCGTTGCGGGCGAGCGCCCAGGCGGCGCCTGTCGCGGGCAGCAGTTGCGAAGCGGTCGGCGTCGCCGGAGGGTAGATTCCCAGACGCCGGTAGCTGCCGTGCACCGGCATCATGCGTCCGCCGGTCGACGACGACGCGGTCGCGAGGTAGTCGCGTGCCATCTCGAGCGGCGTGACGCCGCGGGCCTGGAACAGCGCGCGATCGCGGTAGTAGGGAAACAGCAGGTCGCCCGGTTCGAGGAAAGCGGCCAGCAGCGCGAGCGGCTCGTGGCCCTGGCCGGGGATGTGGATCCAGCCGCGGCCCTGGCGCAGGAGCTTTTCCTCGCGGAGGTCGCCGGCGCGCACCGAGAGCATGGTGCGCAGGAGCGTCACGCCGTCGAGCTTCGCGTCCGGTTGCTCGGCAAGCGCAATGGCGGGACGCGCGGTCACGGCGCGTTGCGCGGGTCGTGCGCCGCGAGTTCCGGCTCGGTGTCGCGCACGACCATCGTGAGCACCGTCTCGACGACCGTGTCATCGCCGACGGCCGCACGTCCTTCGATCCGGATCACGCCTCGCAGCGCCCGCTTCAGCCGGCAATCGAGCGTGAGCGTCTCGCCCGCGTGCGTGTCGCGGACGAAGCGCGTGTGATCCACCGCTGCGAGGAAGGTCGTCGAGCCACCGCGCGGCTTGAGCAGGCCGGAAAAGAAGCACAGGATGCCACCGGCCTGCGCGAGGGCCTCGACGATCAGCGTCGGGGGCATGACCGGCGCGCTGTCGCCGCTCGTCGCGACGAAGTACGGCGCATCCATCGAGACGTGCTTGGTCGCCCGCAGCCACTCGCCGGACTCTCCGCCGTCGACGCGGTCGACCAGGACGAACGGATAGCGATGCGGCACGTGGCGCATCACTTCCAGGATGTCGGTCGGCGGAATCGCTGGCATCGTCGGCGCACCGCTCGGGCGGGGAGGGTCGCGGCAGGCGAGACCCCCGGGCGCCGGCGACGCGCGACCGGTTTATACCACGCGACGTCGCGGATGCGGTCCCCGGGTTCCGGGAGCCCGGGGGGACGCCCGGCGGCTATAATCGGACCCTCGTCGTCACCAATCGGCGCAACGTCCATGAAGATCCTGGTTCCTATCAAGCGGGTGGTGGATTTCAACGTGAAGGTGCGGGTGAAGCCCGATGGTTCCGGCGTCGACACGGCGAACGTGAAGATGTCGATGAACCCGTTCGACGAGATCGCGGTCGAGGAGGCGGTGAGGCTCAAGGAGCGGGGTGTCGCGACCGAGGTGGTGGCCGTGTCCTGTGGCGTCGCCGCGTGCCAGGAGACGCTGCGCACGGCGCTCGCGATCGGCGCCGACCGCGCCATCCTCGTGCAGGCGGACGGCGAACTGGAGCCGCTGGCGGTGGCCAAGCTCGTTGCGGCGGTAGCAAAGAAGGAGGCTCCGCAGCTCGTGATCCTCGGCAAGCAGGCGATCGACGACGACGCGAACCAGGTGGGGCAGATGGTGGCAGCGCTCCTGGACTGGCCTCAGGCGACGTTCGCCTCGAAGGTCGAGGTCGCGGGCGGGAAGGCCACGGTGAAGCGCGAGGTGGACGGCGGCCTGGAGACGGTGGAGCTGGAGCTGCCGGCGGTGATCACTACCGACCTGCGCCTCAACGAGCCGCGCTACGCGACGCTGCCGAACATCATGAAGGCGAAGAAGAAGCCGCTGGAGACACTCGACCCTGCCGGCCTCGGCGTGGACGTCTCGCCGCGGCTGTCGACGCTCAAGGTCGCCGAGCCGCCGGCGCGCAAGGGCGGCGGCAAGGTCGCCGACGTGGCCGAACTCGTCGCCAAGCTCCGCAACGAGGCGAAGGTCCTGCCGTGAACGCCGGCCCATCCGGCTGCGGGGTTTTCGATGCCTGGTGCGATCGTGCCGCGTGTTCCGGATTCGTGTCACCCGACGGATGGGTCTTGCATCCGGACGCGCGTTTGAACCCGATTGCCACTCGGCGTTCCCGGCGCTCGATGCGCCGCCACGGGAAACGCCGGCACCTCTGACTTCTGACTCCTGACACCTGAACATGATCCTCGTCCTCGCCGAACACGACCACGCCTCGATCAAGTCCGCGACCCACCACGCGGTCACCGCCGCCGCGAAGCTCGGCGGCCCCGTTCACGTGCTGGTGGCCGGGCACGATGCCGCGGGTGCCGCGAAGGGTGCCGCGTCGATCGCCGGCGTGGCGAAGGTGCTGCACGCGGACGCACCGCACCTCGCCAGTCCGACGGCGGAGAACCTGGCGGCGCAGGTGCTGGCGGTCGCGCCGTCGGGCTACACGCACCTCGTGGCACCGGCGACCGGACAGGGAAAGAACGTGATGCCGCGGGTGGCGGCGAAGCTGGACGTGGCCCAGGTGTCCGAGATCACCGCGGTGGTGTCGGCGGACACGTTCGTGCGGCCGATCTACGCGGGGAACGCGTTCGCCACGGTCAGGTCCGGGGACCGGGTGAAGGTGCTGACCGTTCGCGGCACCGCGTTCGATGCGGCTGCGGGTGGGGGGGCCGCGCCGGTCGAGGCGGTTCCGGTCGCGCCGGCCGTGACCCGGGGGGC
Source organism: Burkholderiales bacterium (assembly GCA_020847675.1). Lineage (GTDB taxonomy): Bacteria > Pseudomonadota > Gammaproteobacteria > Burkholderiales > Casimicrobiaceae > VBCG01. The sequence continues at coordinate 5,048 of JADLBN010000169.1, forward strand.
CGTGGTGACCGGGCAGGAGCTCACGAAGTCGGAGCGCCCGGAACTGGTCGGCGCGCGGATCGTGATCTCGGGAGGACGCGGACTGGGTAGCGGGGAGAACTATCGCAAGCTGCTCGAGCCGCTGGCCGACAGGCTGAACGCTGCATTGGGCGCTTCGCGCGCCGCGGTGGACGCGGGCTACGTGCCCAACGACTACCAGGTGGGGCAGACCGGCAAGATCGTGGCGCCGGAGCTCTACATCGCGGTGGGGATCTCGGGCGCGATCCAGCACCTCGCGGGGATGAAGGACAGCAAGGTGATCGTGGCGATCAACAAGGACGCCGAGGCGCCGATCTTCCAGATCGCCGACTACGGCCTGGTGGGCGACCTGTTCGAGATCCTGCCCGCCCTCACCGCCGCGTTGCCGGCGCGCTGAAGACACCCGCCCGGACGGGGGCGGCGACCTGCGTTTGGAGTCCGCGCTCTACGGCGGACGGGCTACGCTTCCCTTTTCGGACCTGGATGGACTGGCCATGAGCAGCTACCGCGCACCGCTGGAAGAGATGTCGTTCGTGCTGAACGAACTCGCGGGCCTCGCCGGGGTGGCGAAGCTCCCTGGCTGCGGCGAGGCCGATCCCGCCACGGTGGCGGCGATCCTCGAGGAAGCCGGCAAGTTCGCGACCGACGTGCTCGAGCCGCTCAACCGCACCGGGGACCTGCGTGGAGCGCGGCTCCTCGAGGACGGCTCGATGCGCATGCCTCCCGGATTCAGGGACGCGTACTGGAAGTTCGTCGAGGGCGGCTGGAACGGGCTCGCCAAGAATCCCGAATACGGCGGGCAGGGGCTGCCGGAGGTGGTCGCCGCGGCGGTCGAGGAGATGTGGCACGCGTCGAACATGGCCTTCGACCTGTGCGCGATGCTCACGCAGGGTGCGATCGAGGCGATCGAACGCAACGCGAGCCCGGAACTCAAGGCCCTCTATCTGCCCAAGATGGTGTCCGGCCAGTGGACCGGAACGATGAACCTGACCGAACCGCAGGCGGGCTCCGACCTCGCGGCGGTGCGCACCCGCGCGGTGCCCCAGCCCGACGGCAGCTACAGGATCACCGGCCAGAAGATCTTCATCACCTACGGCGAGCACGACTACACCGAGAACATCGTGCACCTCGTGCTCGCGCGGCTGCCCGACGCGCCGGAGGGCGTGAAGGGCATCTCGCTCTTCGTCGTGCCGAAGTTCCTGCCGGACGCCCAGGGCAAGCCCGGCGCGCGAAACGACCTGCGCTGCGTGTCGGTCGAGCACAAGCTCGGCATCCACGCGAGCCCGACCTGCGTGATGAGCTACGGCGACGGCGGCGGCGCGACCGGCTTCGTCGTCGGGGAGCCCAACCGTGGACTCGAGTACATGTTCGTGATGATGAACCTCGCGCGCTATTCGGTCGGGCTCGAAGGCGTCGGCATCGCCGAGCGCGCCTACCAGCGCGCGGTGGCCTACGCGCGCGAGCGCGTGCAGGGTCGCGCGGTCGGGCTCGAGAAGGGCGCAAAGCCCGCCGCGATCATCGAACACCCGGACGTGCGCCGGATGCTGATGACGATGCGCGCGCAGACCGAGGCCATCCGTGCGGTCGCCTACGTCACCGGCGCGGCGATGGACCACGCGAAGCGCGAACCCGATGCGGAAGCGCGCAAGCGGCACCAGGCGTTCGTCGACCTGATGATCCCGATCGTCAAGGGGCACTCGACCGAGGTCGCGCAGGAAGTGGCCTCGCTCGGCATCCAGGTGCACGGCGGCATGGGCTTCATCGAGGAGACCGGCGCGGCGCAGCACTTCCGCGACGCGCGCATCACTACCATCTACGAGGGGACGACCGGCATCCAGGCGAACGACCTGGTCGGACGCAAGACCGCGCGCGACGGCGGCGCGGTCGCGAAGTCGGTGGTGGGCGAGGTCGCGAAGGTCGCGCGCCGGCTCGGCGGCTCAGGGGACAGCGCGCTGAAGGCGATCGGATCGCGACTTGCCGCCGCGGTGGCGACGCTCGATCGCACGATCGACTGGCTGGTGTCCAATGCCGGCGGAAATGCGCGTGTGGCGCTCGCGGGTTCGGTGGCCTATCTGCGCATGTGGGGCGTCGTGGCCGGCGGCTGGCAGCTCGCGCGCGCGGCCGAGATCGCCGCGGCGAAGCTCGCGGCGCGCGAGGGCGACGCGGCTTTCCTGCAGGCGAAGGTCACCACCGCGCGGTTCTACGCCGAGGCGATCCTGCCCTGGGTCGATGCGCACGCGGCGCTCGCCACGGGTGGAGGCGAGGCGGCGGTCGCGCTTCCCGCCGAGCGGTTCTGATCCGCGCCAACTGACCGGTCGCGGCCGGCCGAGGCGTTGCGCCGGTCAGGGTGCCGCGTCGCGGCCGGACGGGTCGGGCGGAACGACGACCACGCCCCGCGGGGCGAACTCGAGGCCAGCGTCGGTGGCGACCGCATGCGGCCGGGCGGCCGCGAGCGAGACCGCGAACAGTTCGCCGATCGGCGTGTCGAGCGTGTACTCGACCAACCCGCCGAGATAGACCGCCTTCTTCACCGTCGCGCGGACCGGCGAGGCGGCGGCGTCGACCAGCGCGATCGCCTCGGGACGGATCGCGACGTCGACCGGCCCATCGGGCAGGTTGCGGTGCGGGAGTCGCAGCGTGAGCGGGCCGAGGGCGACGTCGCCCAGCGTGTCGTCGCGACGCTTCAGGGTTCCGGTCACCCGATTGGCGTCGCCCATGAAACCGGCGACGAAGCGGTCGCCCGGGCGTTCGTAGAGGTCGCGCGGCGCACCTTCCTGCGCGATCTCCGCGCGGTTCATCACGATGATCCGGTCGGACACCGCCATCGCCTCGGCCTGATCGTGGGTGACGTAGACGACGGTCAGCTTCAGGCGCTGCTGCAGATCGCGGATCTCCTCGCGCATCTGGCGCCGCAGCCGCGCGTCGAGGTTCGACAGCGGCTCGTCGAACAGCAGCACCGACGGTTCGAGGACCAGCGCGCGCGCGACCGCCACGCGCTGCTGCTGGCCGCCCGAGAGTTCGGAGGGCAGCCGGTCGTCGTAGCCGGTGAGGCCGACGGTCGCGAGGGCCTCGCGCGCGCGCGCTTCCGCGTCGGCGACCTTCGTGCCGGACACGACGAGGCCGTAGCGGACGTTCTCGAGCACGCTCATGTGCGGGAACAGCGCGTAGCTCTGGAACACCATCGAGACGTCGCGGTCCGCGGCGCCAACCTCGGTGACGTCCTCGCCGCCGATCAGGATCCGGCCTTCGGTGGGCAGTTCGAGTCCCGCAATCAGGCGCAGGATCGTCGTCTTGCCGCAGCCCGACGGCCCGAGCAGCGTGACCAGCGTTCCCGGAGCGACGGTGAACGAGACGCCGCGCACCGCGACGACGTCGCCGTAGCGCTTGACGACCTGCCGGAATTCGATCGATGCGGCTTTCATGTCACGCCGCGCTCCCGAACTGCGCGGCGCCGCCGCGAACCTCTCCCGCCGTCCGGCGGCCGAGCCTGCGCTCGCCAACCAGCTTCTGGATCAGCGCGATCACGACGATCATGAGCACGATCAGCACCGAACTGTAGGCGATCGCGACGCCGTAGTCGCCGTTGACGACGCGGTTGATGATGTAGGTCGTCGCCCACTCGTAGTCGGCCGAGACGAGGAAGATCACCGCCGAGACCGTCGTCATGGCGCGCACGAACGAATAGACCAGCGCGGCCACGACGGCAGGGCGGAGGAGCGGGAGCAGCACGGATCGCAAGGTGGTGAATCCGCGCGCGCCGAGTGTCGTCGAAGCCTCGTCCAGGCTCGCATCGACCTGAGCCATGGCGGCCATCCCCGCGCGCACGCCGACCGGCATGTTGCGGAACACGTTGCAGGCGACGAGGATGACCGCGGTGCCGGTGATTTCGATCGGCGGCACGTTGAACGCGAGGATGTACGACACGCCGATCACCGTGCCGGGGACCGCGAACGAGAGCATGGTACCGAACTCGAACGCCGAGCGGCCGACGAACCGCTGCCGCGTGATGAGCCAAGCGGCCAGGATGCCCAGGGCGGCGGTGAGCGGGGCGGCGATCGCGGAAAGGCGCACCGTGGTCCAGAACGAATTCCATGCCGCGCCCGCCCAGATGAGCCCGGACGGACCCCATTCGAGGCCGAACGCCTTCACGTAGTGGCGCAGCGTCGGCGTGAAGTTGCGCCCCCAGGTCTCGACGAACCCGCCGGCGAGCGCCATCGCGTAGATCACGACGGTGAGCGCGACCCAGGGCATCACGACCGCATAGCACACGCGGCGCAGGGCGTCCGGCAGCGGCGCCGGCAGTCCGGAGTCGCCCTTGCCGGACATCGAGGTGTAGGCGCGGCGGCCGAGTGCCGCGCGCTGGACGAAGAACGCGGCGAGCGCGAAGCCGAGCAGCAGGATGCCCAACGTCGCGGCGCGCCCCTGGTCGAGTTGGGCGCCCACCACCGAGAAGAAGATTTCGGTCGACAGCACGCCGAAGTTGCCGCCGAGCACGATCGGATTGCCGAAGTCGGCGATCGATTCGATGAAGCTGATCAGGAAGGCGTTGGCGAGGCCCGGGCGCATGAGCGGCAGCGAGACCGTCGTGAAGGTCGTCCAGCGGTTCGCCCGCAGCGTCTGCGCCGCCTCTTCCATCGACGGCGCGACCCCCTCGACGACACCGATCAGGACCAGGAACGCGATCGGGGTGAACGCGAACACCTGCGCGAGCAGCACGCCGGGATACCCGTAGATCCAGCGCGTGGGCGTGATGCCGAAGGCCGCCTCGAGCAGGTGGTTCACGACCCCCGAGCGTCCGAACAGCAGGATGAGGCCGAGACCGATCACGAACGGCGGCGTGATGATCGGCAGCACCGACATGACGCGCAGCAGGCGCTTGAACCGGAACGTGGTGCGGGTCGCGATCAACGCGAACGCGAGCCCCAGGGCGGTGCAGGCGACCGCGCAGGAGAGCGCGAGGATGAGCGTGTTCCACGCGACGCCGCAGCGCGTGCCCCCGCCCAGGCACCCGAGACCCCAGATCTTCGACGTGAACATCCGTCCGGCGAAGGCGGACGGCGAGAACGTGCTGCCAGCATCCTCGAACGCCGAGGCGAGGATCGTCGTTACCGGGTAGAACGTGAACAGGCCGACCAGCGCCGTCACGGCCACGACGCTGCACGCGACGAACGCATCGCCGCGGAACGCTCCGCGGGCGGCGAGGCCCAGCGCGAAGATCATCGCGAACGCGGCCAGGACCAGCGCGGCGCCCGCGCCCATGCCGTACTGGCCGCCGGCGAGCGGACCGAAGAGGGCGCCCAGCCAATCGGCTGTCCAGCCGCGGGGACCGATCGCGAAACCCTGCGCGAGGGTACCGGCGAAACCCGCCGCTCCCGTGGCCGCAAGGGCGTTGGCGCGTTGTCGCCGGTCGCGCAGCCCGCCTGCGGCAAGCGCGCAAGCGAGCAGGAGTCCGCCGACGAGCCAAAGCCAGGGCCGTTGCCACGCCCACGCCTGCCACCACGCGGGCGCGTTCTCCTTCGACAGCCAGAGGGTCAGCCATCCGGTCGACAGGATCGAATCCGGCAGCGCGTACCACGGCGCCAGCAGGAAGCCGGCGGCGCCGACCGCCAGCCAGACGCGCAGCGCGCGATCCCGAACGCCACCGACGGTGTCAGACACGGTGTCAGACACCGCCGCTCGGTGTCAGACACCGTGTCTGACACCGGGTCGTCGTACGTTCGCCCACCACCCGCAGTCCTACCGGGGCAGCGAATTGATCTCCTGCTCCCAGCGCGCGAGCAGGCGACGGCGCTCGGTCGAGGAGCCGAACTTCGCGAAATCGTAGTCGATCACCTTGATGTCGGTGAGCTTCGGCACCTGCGGCGGCAGCGCTACGCCGCGGTTGGTCGGGATCGCGAATTCCTTCACGTCGAGGCCGATCTGCTGGCCCGCCGCCGAGAGCGCGAAGTCGACGAACCTGCGCGCCGCCTCCGGATTGCGGGTGCCCTTGATGATCGCGGTCGAGCCGATCTCGTAGCCGACGCCCTCGCAGGGCAGCACCGGCAGCACCGGGAACCCGCGCACGATCTCGTTGATCACGCCGTGCAGGACCGTGCTGCCGATCGCGGTCTCGCCGCGCGTCACCGCGGTCATCGGGCCGATGCCCGAGCGCGCGTACTGGTTGACGTTCGGATGCACGCCGCGCATCCAGTCGAACGCCTGTTCCTCGCCCATCACCTGGACCAGCGTCGCGAGCATCAGGTACGCGGTGCCGGAGGAACTCGGGTTGCCGAACATGATCTCGCCCTTGAGGCGCGGGTCGAGCAGGTCCTTCCAGCAGGCAGGCACCGGCAGCTTGCGCCTGGCGACGATCTCGGTGTTGTAGCCGAGCGCGATGATGCCGCCGTAGACGCCCGACACGCGGCCCTTCGACACCTCGGTGATGCGCTGCGCCCACGGGTAGAGCTGCGCGACGTTGGGCGAGCGGTATTCGTCGAGGAGGCCTTCCTCCGCCGCCTGCAGGTAGCTGTCGCCCGGCCCGGCCCACCAGACGTCGCCTTTCGGGTTGTCCTTCTCGGCCTTGACCTGCGCGAGCATCTCGCCGGTCGCTTTCTGGATGACCGCGACCTTCGTTCCGGTCGCCTTCTCGAATCCGACCGCCATGCCCTGGCACCACGCGGTGTTGGGCGAACTGCAGTAGAGGTTGAGACTCCCCTGCGCAAGCGCCACCGGAGACAGGACCGCGGCGAGCGCGGCCAACGCGAGACGACGGATCATCGAGGGCTCCACGACGACGTGGGGTGGCAGGCGGTCGCGCCGCTATCGGGCGATCGATCCGACCTCGCGGTCCCAGCGCTCGAGCAGGCGCTTGCGCTCCGCCGAGGTTCCGTACTTCGCGAAGTCGTAGTCGATGAGCTTCACGTCGGCGGTCTTCGGCGAGAGCGGCGACACGGGCGTGGCGATGTTCGAGGGAAGTTGGAACTGCTTCGCCTGCGCGGCGAGCGCCTGCGCCTTCGGCGTCAGTGCCCAGTCGTAGAACTTCTTCGCATTGTCGAGGTTGCGCGCGCCCTTGACGATCGACATCGAGCCGATCTCGTAGCCGGTGCCTTCGCAGGGGGCGACCGGCCTGACCGGGAAGCCCGCCTGCGCCTCGGTCACGACGTCGTGGATGAACGAGATCGAAGCGCCGGTTTCGCCACGCGCGACCGCCTTCACCGGCGCCACGCCGGAGCGCGGGTACTGGTTGATGTTCATGTGCAGCGCCTTGAGGAACTCGAACGCCTTCTCCTCGCCCATGAGCTGCACCAGCGTCGCGATCGCGGTGTACGCAGTGCCCGAGGCGTTCGGGTTCGCCATCTGCACCTCGCCCTTGAACTCGGGTTTCACCAGGTCGCGCCAGCACGCGGGCGTGGGGATCTTCTTCTTCGCGAGGATCTCGGTGTTGTAGCCGATGCCGAGGATGCCGAGGTAGATCCCGACCGTGCGGTACTTCGACGCCTCGGCCTGCTTGCGCGCCCAAGGCTGCAGTTCCGAAAGCTTCGGCGAGCGGTACTCGTCGGTCAGACCCTGCTCGGCGGCCTGCAGATGCGGGTCGCCGGTGCCTCCGAACCACAGGTCGAGCTTCGGGTTCGCCTTCTCGGCGGCGAGCTGCGCGAACGCTTCGCCCGAACCCTTGAGCGTCATCGACACCTTGATGCCGGTGTCCTTCTCGAACTCGGTCGCGGCGAGCGAACACCACTCGGCCTGGACCGGGCAGATCACGTTGAGTTGCGCGAAGGCGGGCGCGGCGGCGAACGCGGCGGCGATGACGAGGAGGCGCAGGGGGCGCATCGGGGACTCCGGGGGGCAAAACCGCCATCTTCGGGCAGGACCCGCTCCCGCGCAACTCGCAGCGCCGCGCGGGCTATGATCGGCGGATGACAGGGAACGGGGACAGGGCCGGGCGAGGCGCGCGGGCCGACGGACACCGGATCGGCATCGACCTCGGGGGCACCAAGATCGAGGCGCTGGTGCTCGATCCGGCCGGCCGCGAACGGTTCCGCCGCCGCGTTCCGACGCCCTCCGGCGATTACGGGGCGACCCTCGATGCGATCGCCGCGCTCGTCTTCGAAGCGGAAGCCGCGCTCGGCGAAACCGCGAGCGTCGGTGTCGGGACGCCCGGTTCGATCTCGCGAGCGAGCGGGCTCTTGCGCGGCGCGAATTCGGTCTGCCTGAACGGCCGCCCGATTCGCGAGGACCTCTCGGCTCGGCTCTCGCGCGAGATCCGGATCACCAACGACGCGAACTGCTTCGCGCTGTCGGAGGCGACCGACGGCGCGGGTGAAGGTGCGGAAGTGGTGTTCGGCGTCATCCTCGGCACCGGCGTCGGCGCGGGCATCGTCGTGCGCGGTCAGGTGCTCGACGGCCCAAACGGCATCGCCGGCGAGTGGGGCCACAATCCGCTCCCCTGGCCGCGCGACGACGAGCGCCCGGGCGCAGCGTGCTTCTGCGGGCGGACGGGTTGCATCGAGACCTTCCTGTCCGGCCCCGGGCTCGCGCGTGACCACCGCCAGGCGACCGGCGCCGATGCGACGCCGGAGGCGATCCTGGCGGGGGCTTCGGCGGGGGATGCACTTTGCGAAGCGACGCTCCGGCGCTACGAGGACCGCCTCGCCCGCGCGCTCGCGCACGTCGTCAACCTGCTCGACCCCGACGCGATCGTGCTGGGCGGTGGATTGTCGAACCTCGACCGCCTCTACGAGAGCGTGCCACGCCTGTGGGGACGCTGGGTGTTCTCCGATCGGGTGGACACGCGACTCGTCCGGCACCGGCACGGCGACTCGAGCGGCGTGCGCGGCGCGGCGTGGCTGTGGCCGGCGAAAGGTGGGTCGCCGGACTAGCGCCTGTCGGTTCCGCCGGGCCGAGAACCAGCGCCCGGACCTGTTTCCCGCCCGCTCACATCCCCGGATAGTTCGGCCCTCCGCCGCCCTCGGGAACGACCCAGTGGATGTTCTGCCGCGGATCCTTGATGTCGCAGGTCTTGCAGTGTACGCAGTTCTGCGCGTTGATCTGCAGCCGCATGCGCCCGCGCACCATCGTGGCCTCGGGATCGGTCGCCGGCGGCGCGTCGTTCACGAACTCGTAGACGCCCGCGGGGCAGTAGCGCTGTTCCGGGCCGTCGTAGAGCGCGAGATTCACCGACACCGGGATCGAGGCGTCGCGCAGCCGGAGGTGCGACGGCTGGTCCTCCTCGTGGTTGGTGTTCGACAGGAACACGCTCGAGAGCTTGTCGAAGGTGAGCGTGCCGTCCGGCTTCGGGTACTCGATGCGCGGCATCTGTGCCGCGGGCCTGAGCGACTCGCAGTCGGGCTTGCCGTGGCGCAGCGTCCACGGCAGGAGCTTGCCCAGCCCGAGGTCGTTCATCCACATGTGGAAGCCGCCGTGCAGCGAGCCGAGCCACATCCCCCAGCGCAGCCCCGGCTTGACGTTGCGCACTTTCCACAGGTCGTCGTGGATCCACGACGTGCGCCATCCCGCGTCGTAGGCCGCGAGTTCGTCGTGCGCGCGCGATTCGCCCAGCGCCGCGAACGCGGCCTCGGCCGCGAGCATCCCCGACTTCATCGCGTTGTGCGAGCCCTTGATGCGCGGGACGTTCAGGAAGCCGGCGGCGTCGCCCACCAGCGCACCGCCCGGGAACGCGAGCTTCGGCACCGACTGCAGCCCGCCCTCGCTGATCGCGCGCGCGCCGTAGGCGAGCCGCTTGCCGCCGGCGAACGTGTCGCGGATCGCGGGGTGCGTCTTGAAGCGCTGGAATTCGTCGAACGGCGACAGGTGTGGATTCTCGTAGTTGAGGTGGACGACGAAGCCGACCGACACGAGTCCGTCGCCGAAGTGGTAGAGGAACGAGCCGCCCCCGGTGCGCGAATCGAGCGGCCAGCCCTGGCTGTGCACGACGAGGCCTTTCCGGTGCTTCGACGCATCGACCTGCCACAGTTCCTTCAAGCCGATGCCGTACTTCTGCGGGTCGACGCCGTCGCGGAGCGCGAAGCGCTTCATCAGTTCCTGCGAGAGCGACCCGCGGCAGCCTTCGGCGAACAGCGTGTATTTCGCGCGCAACTCCATGCCCTGCTGGTAGTCGGGCTTGTGCGTGCCGTCCTTCGCGATTCCCATGTCGCCGGTCGCGACGCCCGCGACGGCGCCGTGTTCGTCGAACAGGACTTCGGCCGCCGCGAAACCGGGGTAGATCTCGACGCCCAGCGTCTCGGCCTGCGTGCCGAGCCAGCGGCACAGGTTGCCCAGGCTCGCGACGAAGTTGCCGTGGTTGTCCATGAGCCGCGGCAGCGCCCAGTTCGGGATGCGCCAGGCGCGGTCCGTGGTGAGGACCAGGAAACGGTCCTCGGTGACCGGCGTGTCGAGCGGCGCGCCCTGTTTCTGCCAGTCCGGGACGAGTTCGGAGAGGGCGCGCGGATCGATCACCGCGCCCGACAGGATGTGCGCGCCGATCTCCGAGCCTTTCTCGAGGACGCAGACCGACACCTCGCGCCCGGCGGCCGACGCGAGCTGCTTCAGGCGGATCGCCGCGGCGAGGCCGGAGGGGCCGCCGCCGACGATCACCACGTCGTAGTCCATCGATTCGCGCGTCATGGCGTCGGGCCCTCGCGTGGCCGCCCTCGGCGGAGTTCCGGTCGCGGGCGAGTGGGAGAAGCGGGAATTATAATGATCGCATCCCGCCCCGCATCGTATCCGATCATGTCAGCGCCACGCGTTCCGGTTCACCTGTCCACCCAACCCATCCGCTGGGGCGACATGGATGCGCTCGGCCACGTGAACAACACCGTCTATTTCCGGTACATGGAGCAGGCACGCATCGAGTGGCTGGAGGCGCAGCGGCGGCGGGGCGCGGTCCCCGAAGGCACCGGGATCGTCGTCGTCAACGCGAGCTGCACGTTCCTGGTGCCGCTCGCCTACCCGGGCGAGGTCGAGGTGCGGATGTACCTCGGCGGCGCGGGGCGGACGAGCATCGAGAGCCGTTACGAACTGGACTGCGCGGGCGAGCGGGCGGCGAACGGGGCGGCGAAGATCGTGTGGGTCGACTACGCGAACGGACGGCCGGTGCCGTTGCCGGCTGCCGTTGCCGGCGAGTTCCGCGCGTCCTGAAGGAGACCCCGATGCCCACGTCCCGACCACTCTGGACTCCCACGCCGCAACGGGTGGAGAACGCGCTCATCACGGCGTTCGCGCGCCGCGTCGAGACGCGCCACGGCTTCCGATTCGCGGACTACCCGGCGCTGTGGCGCTGGTCGATCGATCGGCCGGAGAGGTTCTGGGGCGAGGTGTGGGACGACGGCGGCATCCTCGGGCGTCGGGGAGAGCGTGTGCTGGTCGACGCGAGCCGCATGCCCGGCGCGAAGTACTTCCCCGACGCGACGCTCAACTACGCGCGCAACCTGATCGAGCGCCGCGATCCCGGCGACGCCGGCGACGCGCTCGTCTTCCGCGGCGAGGACAAGGCGCGCTCGCGCCTGTCGCACGCCGCGCTGCGCGACGCGGTGTCGCGCTTCGCGCAGGCGCTCGCCGCGGCGGGCGTCGTGCAGGGAGACCGGGTCGCCGCGATGATGCCCAACCTGCCGGAGACGATCGTCGCCATGCTCGGCGGCGCGTCGCGTGGTGCCATCTGGTCGTCGTGCTCGCCGGACTTCGGCGTGCAGGGCGTGCTCGACCGCTTCGGGCAGATCGAGCCGAAAGTGCTCGTGACGGTCGACGGCTACTGGTACAACGGCAAGCCGGTGGCGATCCTCGACAAGGTCGCCGACATCGTTGCGAAACTCCCGTCGGTCGAGCGCGTGGTGGTCGTGCCCTACCTCGGGGCCGCCGCCGGTCCGGGCGATTCCGCACCTGTCCGCGGGGCGCTCGCCTGGGAAGACTTCATCGCACCCCACGCGCCGGCGCCGATCGAGTACGCGGAGCTGCCGTTCTCGCACCCGCTCTACATCCTCTATTCGTCGGGCACGACCGGCGTGCCCAAGTGCATCGTGCACGGCGCCGGCGGTGCGCTCCTTCAGCACGTGAAGGAGCACCGGCTGCACTGCGACGTGAAGCCCGGCGACCGGCTCTTCTACTACACGACCTGCGGCTGGATGATGTGGAACTGGCTGCTGTCGGGGCTCGCGGCGGGCGCCACGCTGCTCCTCTACGACGGTTCGCCGTTCGTCCGGGCCGGCCGGGTGCTGTGGGACTACGCCGACGAGGAGCGCATGACGCACTTCGGCACCTCGGCCAAGTACATCGACGCGCTGCGCAAGACCGCGCTGGTGCCACGCAAGGATTACGCGCTGGCGACGCTGCGCACGATGCTGTCGACCGGCAGTCCGCTCGCGCCGGAGTCGTTCGACTACGTCTACCAGGCAGTCAAGGACGACCTCGCGCTGTCGTCGATCTCGGGCGGCACCGACATCGTGAGCTGTTTCGTGCTCGGCAATCCGACGCTGCCGGTGTGGCGCGGCGAGATCCAGTGCCCGGCCCTGGGGATGGCCGTCGACGTGTTCGACGAGGACGGCCAGCCGGTGCCGCCGGGCCGCGGCGAGCGCGGCGAACTCGTCTGCACGAGGCCGTTCCCGTCGATGCCGATCGGGTTCTGGAACGATCCGGGCGACGCGAAGTACCGCGCCGCGTACTTCGAGCGCTTCCCCGGAGTCTGGTGCCACGGCGACTACACCGAGGTCACCGAGCACGGGGGCCTCGTCATCTACGGCCGCTCGGACGCGACGCTCAACCCGGGCGGCGTGCGCATCGGCACCGCCGAGATCTACCGTCAGGTCGAGCAGCTCGACGAGGTCGAGGAGAGCCTCGTGATCGGGCAGGACTGGCCCCCGGGCGAGGTCGGCGACGTCCGCGTCGTGCTGTTCGTCAAGCTGCGGCCCGGTCTCGTGCTCGACACCGCGCTCGTCGAGCGCATCCAGAAGCACATCCGGACCAGCACGACTCCGCGCCACGTGCCTGCCAAAGTCGTGCAGGTCACCGACATTCCGCGCACCAAGAGCAACAAGATCGTCGAGCTCGCGGTGCGCAACGTCGTCCACGGGCGGCCGGTGAAGAACCTGGACGCGCTCGCGAATCCGGAGGCGCTCGAGCAGTACCGCGACCGCCCGGAACTCAAGACCTGAGCGGCTCCGCGTGAACCTCGTCGCGATCCTCGTTGCGCTGGGCCTCGAACAGTGGCACGCGCCGCAGTGGCGGATGGCGATCGAGCGGATGTTCGTGCAGCAGGCGCGCCGGCTCGAGCGCGCCTACAACGGCGGCACCGCGCTCCAGGGCGCGATCGCCGCTGCACTCGCGATCCTGCCGCCCGTGGTGGTGACCGGATCCGCGTGGTGGGCGCTCGCGACGCTTCATCCGCTCGCCGGGCTCGCCTTCAACGTCGTCGTCCTCTACGCGCTGATGGGCTTCCGCCGGTTCAGCCACGCGGTGTCGGCGATCGTCGCGGCGTTTCGCGAGAACGACCTCGCCGGCGCGCGGCGCGCGCTGGGCGCGTGGCGCGGGCGGGGCGCTGCGGACCTGGGGTCGGGCGACATCGCGAGGCTCGCGATCGAGCGCGGGCTCACCGACGCGTATCGGCAGGTGTTCGCGGTGCTGTTCTGGTTCACCGTGCTTCCGGGGCCGGTCGGCGCGGTCTTCTACCGCTCTTGCGCGCGGCTCGCGCAGGAGTGGGCGCCGGTCGAGCCTGGCGGCGACGTGGTGCCCCCGGTGCAGGAGCGCGACCGGTTCGGCGTTCCGGTCCGGCGTCTCCTCGACCTCCTCGACTGGCTGCCCTCGCGCCTGACCGCGACCGCGTTCGCCGCCGTCGGCGATTTCGAGGACGCGATCGCCAGCTGGCGCACTCAGGCCGCCGCGTGGGCGCGGGAGGAAGGCGGTCGCGCGATGGGCGTCGTGCTCGCCAGCGGCGCCGGCGCGCTGGGCGTGGTGCTCGGCGGCCCGGTAGCGACGCACGCGGGCGAGCCGGACTGGCGGCCCGACCTCGGCATCGGCGAGGCCGCGGAGCCCGAAGCGCTGCCTTCCGCGGTGGGGCTCGTCTGGCGCGCGCTGATCCTGTGGCTGGCGGTGATCCTGCTCGTCACGGTCGCCAACCTGCTTCCCTGAAGTCCGGTGTCAGACACGGTGTCTGACACCGTGTCTGACACCGGCCGCTATCGGGAGGGATCGCGCGCGGCTTCCGCCTCGCTGCGCAACGCATGAAGCAGGGCGAGCCGCTGCGGCGCGACACGACCCTCATCGACGGCGGCAACGACGGCACAACCCGGCTCGCGGTCGTGGCGGCAGTCGCGGAAGCGGCAGTGGCCGAGGAGCGGGCGCATCTCGATGAACGCACCGGCGAGCGCTTCGGGCTCGGCGTGCGCGAGCCCGAACACCTTCATGCCCGGCGAGTCGACGAGCCACGCCGAGGCATCGGGCGACAATGGGTAGAGCGCGGTCCCGGTCGTCGTGTGCCGCCCGCTGCCGAGGGCAGGTGACACCTCGCCGGTCCGCGCCTGTGCGTGCGGGACGAGTGCGTTGAGCAAGGTCGACTTGCCCATGCCGGACTGGCCGATCAGCACGCTCCGCTGCCCGCGCACGTAACGCTCGAGCGCCTCGACCGAGCGCTTCGCCGCGCACTCGGCGACCGGATAGCCGAACGCGCGGTACGGGGCGAGGCGCCTGAGCAGTGCGTCATATCCCGGGAGGTCCGACTTGTTGGCGCAGAGCACGAAGCGGCAGTGCTCGAGTTCGGCCGCGACGATCCAGCGGTTGAGCAGGTTCTCGTCGATCGCGAGATCCGGCGCGACGACGGCGACGACCTGCGTCACGTTCGCGGCGAGCACCTTCTCGCGGAATGCGTCGGACCGGTAGAGGAGCGAAGCGCGCGGCTCGACCGCGACGATCGCGTCGGACCCCGCGGCGTGCTCGAACGAGACGCGATCGCCGCAGGCGACGACCGTGCGACGGCCCTTCAGCACGCAATCGACGACCGCGCCGCTGTCGTCGGCGCGCACCGCGTAGTGGCGGCGCCGGGCCGCGACCACGAGGCCGCTGCGGACACGGCTCACCGGCACCTGTCCTGCCGGGTCGTGCTCCGCGGAAGGCCCGGCCTCGCGCCTGCGCCTGCCGGCGCGCAAGACGTTCGCGCCCTTGCGCCGCGCCGTGGCGCCGCGTTGCCGCGCCGACTCATCCGCCGGCGCTTCCCGTGCGCAAAGCGATGATCTCGGTGCGCGCGGCGCACGCGAGGTCGTTGCCCGTGACGCCGCCGGCGTCGTGCGTCGTCCACACGACGACGCAGCGCCCCCAGCCGATGGCGAGATCGGGGTGGTGATCGACTTCGTTCGCGAGTTCGGAGACCCGGTTCGCGAACGCCATCGTGCCGCGCCAGTCGGCGAAGCGGTACTCCTTCGCGAGCGCGCGGCGGTCCGCCGTCCAACCGGGCAGCAGCGCGAGCGCGGCGCGGACCTCGGTCGAAGGCGCGAGAGGCGCACCCGGCACGACGGCGCGCGCGGCGAGGATGGCGAAGGCGTCGTTCGCCGCGGCCTGCGGTGGCGAACCGGCTCCGGCGCGCGGTGGCGTCACGCGGCGGCCGGCGCGGCGAGGAGCGCCTCGAGCCGGGCGACGCGCAGCGCTGCCGGCGGGTGCGAATCGTAGAACGCCGAGTGCAGCGGATCCGGCGTGAGCGTCGCCGCGTTGTCCTCGTAGAGCCGGACCAGCGCGGAGACCATCGCGCGGCCGGACGCGTGGCTCGCCGCGAACGCGTCGGCCTCGTACTCGTGGCGGCGCGAGTACCACGACGAGAGCGGTGCCAGCAGGAAGGTGAACGAGGGCAGCGCAAGGGCGAACAGCACCAGCGCGATGCCGTCGCGTCCGGGCCGGAAGGCGACGCCAAGGCCTTCCCAGAACCACGGTGACGCCGCGAGCCAGGCGAGCAGCGCGAACACCGCGAGCGACGCCGCCGCCGACCAGGCGAGGCGCTTCGCGATGTGCCGAAGCTTGAAGTGCCCGAGTTCGTGGGCGAGGACCGCCTCGGTCTCGTCGAGCGAGAGGCGTTGCGACAGCGTGTCGAACAGCACGATGCGCTTCGCGCGCCCGAGCCCGGTGAAATACGCGTTGCCGTGGCTCGACCGCTTCGAGCCGTCCATCAGGAACAGGCCCCCGGAAGTGAACCCGCAGCGGGCGACGAGCGCCTCGATGCGCGTGCGCATCGGGCCCTCGGGCAGCGGGGTGAAGCGGTTGAACAGCGGCGCGATGAACGTCGGCCAGGCCCAGGCGACCAGGAACTGGAAGCCGGTCCAGACCGCCCACGCGGCGATCCACCAGAGCGCACCGGCGGCGCCCATCAGCGCGACCACCGCGGCGAAGAGCGGCGCTCCGAGTACCGCCGCGACCAGCGTCCCCTTCGCGAGATCCGCGAGCCAGGTCGCGAGCGAGGTGCGGTTGAAGCCGAAGCGTGCCTCGACGACGAAGGTGCGCCACGCGGAGAACGGCAGCGACACCGCGGCGAAGGCGACGACGACGGCGACGCCCAGCGCGAGATCCTGCGCGAGAGGGCCGGCCGGAATTCGACCGGTCGCGTCCGCGAAGCGTTCGAGGCCGCCGCCCAGCGTGAGCGCGACGACGACGACGGCGCTCGCGACGGACGCGGCGATCGACAGGCGCGTGTGGGCGATCGTGTAGTCGGCGGCCCTTCGGTGGGCCTCGACGCCGATGCGGCCGGCGAAGGCCTGGGGCACCGCTTCCCGGTGCGCCCGGACGCACGCGACGTGGCGCAGCGCGAGCCAGGTCTCCAGCGCGAGCGCGAGCGCGACCGCGGCGAGGAAGAGGGTCGAGAACGCGGCGGCGGTCATCGTGCGCGGGGGCTGTGCGAAAATGCGCGCTCCATTCTACGACAGCGGTCGCCGTGCCGCCGTTCCCCCTCGATGCCTCCTCTCCCCGTTGCCGCCGCCGACGACCGCCTGATCTGGATCGACCTCGAGATGACCGGATTGAAGCCCGACAGCGACCGCATCCTCGAAGTCGCGCTGGTGGTGACCGATGCTGCGCTCGAGACGGTGGCGCAGGCGCCGACCTGGGTCGTCCACCAGAGCGACGAGACGCTCGACGCGATGGACGCCTGGAACCGGGGCACGCACGGGCGCTCGGGACTGATCGACAAGTCGAAGGCGTCGACGCTCGACGAAGCCGCGGTCGAGGCTGCAGCGCTCGCGTTCCTGCGCGCGCACGTCGCGGCGAAGTCCTCGCCGATGTGCGGCAACTCGATCTGCCAGGACCGGCGTTTCCTCGCGCGGTGGATGCCTTCGCTCGAGGATCACTTCCACTACCGGAACCTCGACGTGTCGACGTTGAAGGAACTCGCGCGGCGCTGGGCGCCGGGCGTCGCGAAGGCGTTTTCGAAGGAGTCGAAGCACACGGCGCTCGCCGACGTGCACGAGGCCATCGACGAACTGAAGCACTACCGCGCCGGGTTCCTGCGGGCGGAGACGGGCGGCTGACCGGGTTTTCCGGACCGGGGCCAGGCGAACCTCGGAGGACGATCATCAACTACTGCAGCGAATGCGGCTCGTCCCGGATCGAGTGGCGTGTCCCGGAGGGCGACACCGCGCCGCGCGACGTGTGCGCGGCCTGCGGCGCGATCCACTACCGCAATCCCAAGGTCGTCGTCGGCTGCCTCGCGACGCTCGGAACGGAGGTGCTCCTGTGCCGGCGCGCGATCGAGCCGCGTCGCGACCTGTGGACGCTGCCCGCGGGGTTCATGGAGAACGGCGAGACGCTGGAGCAGGGCGCCGCGCGCGAGACCCTCGAGGAAGCGAACGCGCGCGTCGAGATGGGTGGGCTCTACACGGTAATCAGCCTGCCGCACATCAGCCAGGTCTACGTGATGTTCCTCGCGCGGCTTGCCGACCGCGGCTTCGGGCCGGGGCCGGAGAGCCTCGAGGTGCGCCTCTTCCGCGAAGAGGAAATCCCCTGGGAGCGCCTCGCGTTCCGGACCATCGCGCGGACGCTGCGCCAGTACTTCCTCGACCGGCGCGACGGGGCCTTCCCGCTTCACGTGTCGGTGCTCGAGCGGCGCGCGCGCGTGACCCCCGATCTCGCCGGCGCGGCCTGAGCCCCGTTGCGCGGGCGCGAGGGGCGTCCCGGCATGGACAGGGGTGGCCGCGGGGCCGCGCGTGCGGCCGGAGCCTGCGGTCTCGGAACCTGCGCTAGAATCGCCGCGAAGAAACGACAGGCCGCCCCGACCCGGGGGGGCCGCGGCGACCGCGGCTCCGGCGGGCGAGGGTGTCCGAAACGGGCGCGCATTCGGCGCGGTTCGATTCCTGGAGGTTTCAAGCATGCACGCATGGACTCGCGCGGCGCTCGCCGCCATTACCCTCGTCGCCGCGGTTTCGGTTGCCCCCGACGCGGCGGCCCAGAACCGCATCTCGATCACCACCGGCGGCACCGGCGGTGTCTACTACCCGCTCGGCGGCGGGATGGCGAACATCCTGTCCAAGTACGTCCCCGGCATGACCGCGACCGCGGAAGTCACCGGCGGATCGGTCGACAACCTGAAGCTCATCGCCAGCGGCAAGGCGGAAGTGGGCTTCTCGATGGTCGACGCGGCCTGGGACGGCTACAAGGGCCACGGCAAGTTCAAGGACGCCCCGGTCGCGGCGCGCACGCTGATGGTGCTCTACCCGAACCGGATGCAGGTCGTGACCGTCGAGGGCTCGGGCATCAACAAGCTCTCGGACCTCCGCGGCAAGCGCGTGTCGACCGGCTCGCCGGGCAGCGGCGTCGAGGTGATGACGCTGCGCGTGCTCGAGGCCATGGGGATCGATCCGAAGAAGGACATTGAACAGGCGCGCCTGGGCGCCGCCGAGAGCGTCAACGCGCTGAAGGACCGCAAGATCGACGCGTTCTTCTGGGTGGGCGGCGTGCCGACCGCCGCGATCACCGATCTCGCGGCCACGCCGGGGATCAAGGTCAAGCTGATCGACCACTCGGAGGCGATCGCGGCGATGAACCAGAAGTACGGGCCGCTCTACGTCAAGGGCATCATTCCGGCGGGCTCCTACGCCGGCCAGGACAAGCCGGTCGAGAACATCGACGTCTGGAACATCCTCGTCGCCGACGACAAGATGAGCAACGACATGGCCTACAAGATCGTCAAGACGCTGATGGAGAAGAAGCCGGAACTCGTCGCCGTGCACAAGGAGGCGTCCAACATCGACCTCCGCTACCAGGCGGTGGGCTCGCCGCTCCCGTGGCACCCGGGCGCGAAGAAGTACTTCGAGGAGCAGGGCGTCAAGTTCCCCAACTGACGCCGTTCCGGGGCCGGAGCGCCATCCGGCCCCGGCGCGACGGGCCGGCCCGCGGGGCCGCCCCGGTTTCGCGCCGGCGAACTCGCCGCTAGACTCCAGCCCTCGACGAGGAGGGGCGCGAGTGTCCGCCGAACCAGTCCGCAAGGGTGAAAGACCGCCGGCCGACGAGGCCGTGAGCGAAGAGCGCCTGCGCGCGGCCGAGGCGTTCATCGAGCAGGACGAGGGCGCGACGAGCCGCTTCCGCGGCGCGCTCGCGGTGCTGGCGACGACGCTGCTCGTCGGCATGAGCCTCTTCCACCTGTACGCGGCGGTCGAGATCGTGCCCGCGCTGGTGCTGCGGCCTGTGCACGTGGGCTTCGTGCTGGTGCTCGTGTTCCTGCTGTTCCCGATCGCGCCGCGCTACCGCAACCGGCTCATGTGGTGGGACGTGGTCGGCGCGCTCCTCGGGCTCGCCGCCATCGCCTATCTCCTCGCCGGCGGCGACGACATCTGGGACCGCAACGTCGATCCGAACCGGTCCGACACCTTCTTCGGCGTCGCGTTCGTGATCCTCGTGCTCGAGGCGTGCCGGCGCACCTCCGGCTGGATCATGACCGGCGTGATCGCCGCGTTCATCGCCTACGCGTTCGCCGGTCCCTGGCTGCCCGGCGAATGGGCGCACCGCGGCTACGACTTCGCGAGCCTGTCCGGGTTCCTCTACCAGACGCTCGAAGGCATCTTCGGCACCGCGGTCGACGTGTCGAGTTCGCTCATCATCCTGTTCACGATCTACGGCGCGTTCCTGCAGCACTCGGGCGCCGGCAGGTTCTTCCTCGACTGGAGCTTCTCGGCGATGGGCGGTAAGCACACGAGCGCGGGGCGCACCGTCGTGCTCGCGTCGTTCCTGCTGGGCGGGCCGTCCGGCTCGGGCGTCGCCACGACCGTGACGATCGGCTCGGTCGCGTGGCCGATGCTGGCGAAGGCCGGCTCCGGGAAGGAGGCCGCCGGAGGCCTGCTCGCCGCGGGGGGGCTGGGCGCGATCATCTCGCCGCCGGTGCTCGGCGCCGCGGCGTTCCTGATCGCCGAGTTCCTGAAGATCGGCTACCTCGACGTGATCCTGATGGCAGTCGTTCCGACGATCCTCTACTACCTGTCGCTGCTGGTGATGGTCGAGATCGACGTGCGCCGCTTCGGCATGTCGCAGGGCACCGCCGCGAAGGTCGAATCGCTGTGGCGGCTCACGAGGCGCTACGGTTTCCACTTCATCTCGCTGATCGCGATCGTCGTGTTCCTCGTCATGGGCTTCTCGCCCATCCTGTCGGTGTTCTGGGCGACCGTCGTCACCTTCGCGGTGAGCTTCCTCGACCGCGAGCACGCGCTCTTCCCGCGGCGCCTCGTCAAGGCGCTGCGCGACGGCTCATCGCAGGTGCTGAACGTGGCCGCGGTGTGCGCGGCGGCCGGCATCATCGTCGGGGTCGTCGCCAAGACCGGGCTCGGTCTCAAGTTCTCGGCGATCGTCATCAGCTATGCCGGCGGCAGCCTGGTGCTGACCGCGATCTACACCGCGCTGATCGTCTGGATCGTCGGTCTCGCGGTGCCGGTGACGGCGAGCTACATCATCTGCGCCGTGATCGCCGCGCCTGCGCTCATGAAGCTCGGCGTGCCCGACTACGCGGCGCACATGTTCATCTTCTACTACGCGGTGCTCTCCGAGGTGTCGCCGCCCACCGCGCTCTCGCCGTTCGCGGCGGCCGCGATCACCGGCGGCGACCCTTACAAGACGACGCTGCAGTCGTGGAAGTACACGCTCCCCGCGTTCGTCGTGCCTTTCGTGTTCGTGCTGTCGTCCGAGGGCGTCGGCCTGCTGCTGAAGACCCCGCCGCAGGGAAGCTGGCTCGGTGTCGCGTGGATCGCGGTCACCGCGATGATCGGGATCGTCACGCTCGCCTGCGGCGTGCAGGGCTGGCTCGCCGGGCGGCTCTCGATCCTCGAACGCGTCGTGCTGATCGTCTCGGGTCTCGCACTCGTCTACCCGGCGTCGTCGAGCGACGTCGCGGGACTCGTCGGCGTCGCCGCGGTCGTCGTCGCGCGCAAGTGGCTCATCCGTCCGAAACCGGCCTGAGCGTTCGGGCAGGCGCGTGAACCGCAGGATCGACACGCTGTTCGAGCGCTACGGCGAGTCGCACCGCCACCCGACGAACAACGCGATCCATTGGGTGTGCGTGCCGCTCATCACCTGGAGCCTCCTCGCGCTCCTGTGGTCGTGGTCGCCCGCGGCGGCCTACGTGCTGATCGGAGTCGCGATGGTGTTCTACCTGACGCTCTCGTTCACGATCGCAGCCGGGATGCTGGCGGTCTCCGCGATCATGGTCTATCCGCTGACGCTCCTCGGCGGCGCGACGCTCCCGATCGCGGTCGCGGTGTTCGTCGTCGCGTGGATCGGGCAGTTCGTCGGCCACCGGATCGAGGGGAAGAAGCCCTCGTTCCTCGAGGACGTCCGCTTCCTGCTGGTCGGCCCCGCGTGGCTCCTCGGGATGCTCTGTCGCCGGGTCCGGATTCCATATTAGCCGGTGACCGGCGTCAGCCGCTTCCGCTCGCGGGCGTCGGCCGCGCGCGGAGGGGTTCTCGCCTGTTGAAGAGCCGCTCGGCGAGGATCAGGTTGGGCACCCAGCAGAGCCACGCGATGAGCGGGTAGGCGACGTCCATCGGAATGCCGAGGGCGACGAGACCCGGCAGCCAGAGCCTCAGCGTCACCGCTGCGAGCGTGAGCGCGAAGTTTCGGACCATCCAGCGGCGATGCAGCGCGACGTCGCCTGCCCGAATGGCCCGGTAGGCGTTGAAGCCGGTGACGAGCCACGACACGGCAAGGCAGGCGAATCCGACCCGCGCCACCGGGCCGCCGAACGCGTTGAACGCCACGACGAGGCCGGCCAGTCCGCCAAGCCCGACGCCGACGCCGAGATACAGCCGCCCCGACCCGCGGTGCAGGGCGGGAAGGCGCGAACGCAGCCGGGCAACGAACTGGAACGGGCCGAGCGCGAGGGCGAGCGCGGCAGCGAACACGTGCACGTAGAGGGTGAGGCGACTGTGCGCTTCGAACGTCGGACGCATGTCCGGGTGCACCACCGCCCCCAGTGGCAGGAGCCCGTAGGCGACGAGAGCGTAGCCCGCGACCCCGAGCGACAGGATCGTGAGCGTGACGAAGCCGGTGCGGCGCATGGTGACGGGTTCAGGTCCCGTTCCAGGGAAGGCGGAGTCCGATCGAGGAGGCATCATGGCGGCGAGGCCGTCGAATGTGCGATCTCCGAAGGCCGCGGCGCGCCGGAGCGAACCGTGACTCACGCTTCGCGTCGGCGGACGAAAAGCTGGACATTGGGTGAACCATCCGCCGCGGAGACCGTTCGGACTTCCAGGCAGGACTGGGCTCGTACCAGTTCGCCCAGCTTCTGGAACCCGTAGTTGCGGGGATCGAATGAAGGGCTTGCCTTCACGATGAGGCCACCAACCGCCGACAAGGGGGCCCAGCCGTCTTCGCGCATGGCTGCCGAGACCGCCTCGAGCAGCACGGGCTGCAACGACTCATCCGCCAGCAGGGGCGCCGGTGCAGGCGTCGCTTTCGCTTGCGGGCGGAGGATCTCGGTGAAGACGAACTTGTCGCAGGCCGCCACGAAGGGCCTGGGTGTCTTCTTCTCCCCGAATCCGAACACCGAAAGGCCGCCTTCCCGAATGCGGGTGGCCAGGCGCGTGAAGTCGCTGTCCGAAGACACCAGGCAGAATCCATCGACGCTGCCGCCGTGCAGAAGGTCCATCGCGTCGATGATCAACGCCGAATCCGTGGCGTTCTTGCCCGTCGTGAACCGGAACTGCTGGACAGGTTGAATGGCGAGGCTGTGGAGGGCGCTCTTCCAGCCAACGAGATTGGTCGTGGTCCAGTCACCGTATGCGCGCTTGACCGTAGCGGTTCCATAGCGCGCAATTTCGGCCAGCAGCTCTGCTGCCACCGAGGCTTGCGCGTTGTCCGCATCGATGAGCACGGCGAGCTTGTCTGATGAAGTGGCAGTCACGATGCGCCGTGGAGGTTCAGGTTCTCGCGTGTTGGTCGAATGAGGTCGGCGCGGCCGACTGCGTCACGCCCCGTGCAGTGTCAGATGGGATCGTGACACGAACCCGGCGTTGTCGAAAAGCCGCATGCGTTTCCGGGCGGACATCGACGCCTGCCGCATCCCGCTCGCCGCTACGCGACGACGCTGATGCCCGCGTCGCCGAGCGCGGCGTGCAACTGCTTCACGTGCTCGTGCCCGGTCGTCTCGACGACGCACACGACGCGCACGGCAGAGACGTCCGGCCCGGAGAACGCGCGGTCGTGCACGATCTCCTTGACGCTCGCGCCAGTCGATGCGATGACGCCGGTGAGTCTCGCGAGTCCGCCCGGCCGGTCGGAGATCGAGACCGTGAAGCGCGCGAGCCGCCCGTCGGTGACGAGTCCGGTCTCGATCACGCGGTCGAGGATAGTCAGGTCGATGTTGCCGCCGCACAGCACGAGGACGACGCGCTTTCCCTTGAGGTGATCGAGCTTGCCGGCGAGAAATGCCGCCAGCGGCGCGGCGCCAGCGCCTTCGACGACGCTCTTCTCCAGTTCGACGAGTCGCAGGATCGCAAGCGCGATCGACGCTTCGTCCACGGTGACGAGACGGTCGACGACGCGGCGCGCGATCGGGTAGGTGATCGCGCCGGTCTGCGCGACCGCGAGACCGTCGGCGAGCGTGGGAGACATCGCGACCAGCACCGGGGCGTGGCGCGCGAACGCCGCGGCGAGCGAAGGTGCGTTCTCGGGCTCGACGCCCACCACCTCGACAGAGGGCTTCCTCGCCTTCACCGCCAGGCCGATGCCGCCGATCAGGCCGGCACCGCCGACCGGCACGACGACCGCTTCGACCTCGGGCGCCTGTTCGAGGATCTCGAGCCCCATCGTGCCCTGGCCGGCGACGATGTGGGCGTTGTCGTAGGGCGAGATGAACACGAGACCGCGCTCCGAGGCGAGTTCCAGCGCCTTCGCGCGCGCCTCGGTCAGGTCCTCGCCGTGCAGGATCACCTCGGCGCCGAGGTTGCGGCAGTTGGTGACCTTGATGAGCGGCGCGAAGCGCGGCATCACGACGGTGACGGGTACGCCCAGCAGGCTGCCGTGGTAGGCGACGCCCTGCGCGTGGTTGCCCGCGGACGCCGCGATCACGCCGCGTCGGCGCGCCTCGTCGGGTAGCTGCAGCAGCGCGTTGCGCGCGCCGCGCTCCTTGAAGCTGCCGGTGCGCTGCAGGTAGTCGAGCTTGCAGAAGACGTGCGCGCCGGTGAGCTTCGACAGCGGAATCGACTCGACGCAGGGACTCTCGTAGATGCCGCCGCGGATGCGCTCGCGCGCGGCTTCGATGTCCGCGACGGTGACGGCGGGCTTGACGTCGTCCATCGGAACTCCCGGGTCAGAACGGCAGCCGGGCCGCCGGCCGCACTTCCCCGAACACGCGCCGGAACTCGCCCTGGATGCGCGCGAGCGCCGCCGCGTCGTCGGCCTCGAAGCGCAACACGACCATCGGCGTCGTGTTGGATGCGCGGGCGAGGCCGAAGCCGTCCGGGTACTCGACGCGCAGGCCGTCGATGCGGATCACTTCGCTCGCACCGGGGAAGCGCGCGCGCGCGGCGAGTTCGCCGACCAGCGCGTGCTGCTCCCCCTCGGCGACCGGCAACTGCAATTCCGGCGTCGAGAGCGCATCCGGGAGCGCGTCGAGCACCGCCGAAGGATCCGCGCCGCGCGACAGGATCTCGAGCAGGCGCGCACCGGCGTAGAGGCCGTCGTCGAAGCCGTACCAGCGCTCCCCGAAGAACGTGTGGCCGCTCATCTCGCCGGCGAGCGCCGCGCGCGTCTCCTTCATCTTGTGCTTGATGAGCGAGTGTCCGGTCTTCCAAAGGAGCGGCACGCCGCCGTGCTTCGCGATCCAGGGGCCGAGGTTGCGCGTGGATTTGACGTCGTAGATGACCGTCGCGCCGGGCGCGCGCGCGAGCACGTCAGCCGCGAACAGCATGAGCTGGCGGTCCGGGTAGATCACGTGTCCGTCCTTCGTGACCACGCCGAGGCGGTCACCGTCCCCGTCGAAGGCGAGCCCGATTTCGCAATCGCCTTCCTTCACGCGCGCGATCAGTTGGGCGAGGTTCGCGGGCTGCGACGGATCGGGGTGGTGGTTCGGAAACCGGCCGTCGACCTCGCAGAACAGTTCGACCACCTCGCAGCCCATGCGCCGGTAGAGCGACGGCGCGTACGCGCCGGCCACGCCATTCCCGCAGTCGACCGCGATCCTCATCGGGCGCGCGAGCTTGACATCGCCAGCGATGCGGTCGAGATAGGCGCTCCCTGCGTCGTGCACGCGGTAGCGGCCCGCGCCGGAGGCGACGTCACCGCGGTCCAGACGGGCGCGCAGCGACTGGATGGCGTCGCCCGCGAGCGTGGTGCCGTCGACGACCATCTTGAGCCCGTTGTAGTCGGGCGGATTGTGGCTGCCGGTCACCATCGTGCTGCAGCCGGTGGCGAGCGCGTGGCTCGCGAAGTAGGTCATCGGCGTGACGACCATGCCCAGATCGATCACGTCGCAGCCCGCGGCGCGGATGCCGTCGGCGAGCGCGCCGGCGAGTTCGGGTCCGGAGATCCGGCCGTCGCGGCCGATCGCGATCGCGTCGCGGCTCGCTTCGCGCGCGAGCGTGCCGAGCCCCCGGCCGATGGCGCGGACGACGTCGGGCGTGAGCGTGTGCCCGACGATGCCGCGGATGTCGTAGGCCTTGAAGATCTCGGGAGGAAGGGTCATGGTTGCGTGGATTGCGCCGGCGCCGGCGGAATGATACCGGTCGCGTCACCCTTCCGCGGTGAACCAGTGCATCAGGCGCCGGGGCAGCCAGTCGAGCCGCCCCGGCGGCGGGCCCGCTGGAAATCCCGCGTGGCCTCCACCGTCGGGCTGTTCGAGCCTGACCGCCGCGGAAACGTGTTGCGGCCGCGCGAGCGCCTCGGCCGGGACGAACGGATCGTTGAGCGCGTTGAGGATCAGCGTAGGCGCCACGATGCCGGCGAGCCAGGGCAGCGACGAGGCGCGCGTCCAGTAGTCGAGCGTCCCGGCGAAGCCGTGCAGCGGTGCGGTGACCGCGTCGTCGAAGTCCCACATGCGGGTGAAGTCCCGCAGGCGCGAGGCGTCGATGCAGCCGGGGAACCGTTCGGCCATCGCGCGCGCCTTCGGGTTGAGCGACCGCAGGAACAGGCGGGCGTAGATGCGGTTCGCGCCCAGGTCGAGCGCGCGGCCCGCGGGAACGAGATGCGCGGGCGAGGAGACCGCGGCGGCCCGGGAGACCAGACCCCCGGCGCGCGCTCCCGTGCGGCCCAGCCAGTTGAGCAGCGCGGAACCGCCGAGCGAGACGCCGACCGCGTGAATCGGTGCCAGCGGCTCCACTCGCTCGCGCACCGCGGCGAGCATCGCGCCCACCTCCTCGTGGTCGCCGAGGTGGTAGGCGCGAGGCTTCGCGTTGAGTTCGCCGCCGCAGCCGCGGAAGTGCGGAACGACGCCGCGCCAGCCCGCGCGCCGCGCCTCGTCCATGAGGGCGCGCGCGTAGTGCGACGACGAACTGCCCTCGAGCCCGTGGAACAGCACGACGACCGGCGCGCCGGGGGTGGAAGGTGCGTCGAGCCAGTCGAACGACCAGCCGTCGCCGTCTGGCGTGGAGACGCGCTCGCGCCGCATCGGGACGCCGGGACGGCGCAGGAACGCGGGCCAGATGGTCTGCGCGTGCCCGCCGGGCAGCCACGGCGGCGCGCGATAGGGTCCGGGGTCGTCGAAGTGCCGGCTCAAGTCCGGATCCAGAACGGCTTCGCGGCGACGAAGCGCGACCAGGCGGCGTCGAGGCGCTCTCCCGTGTCGCCGGCTCGTCCCGCGGACCACGCCTCGATCGCCACGGCCGCAGGCGAGACGGGTCCTGCGAGCGTCGCGGCGATGCGAGGTGCGACGGCCGCGTCGTTCCACTCGCCGAGGATCTCCTGGAGGTCCGCGAGCGCGTCGCGGTAGGCGCGGGTCCGTTTCCTCGGAAACAGCGCCGCGAAGAACTCGGTCGCATAGCGCAGTTTCTTCGCCGCGATTCGGACGGCATGGCGCTCGTCGGTGCCGGCCCGGGCGAGTCCGGCACCGGCTCGGGCGATGCGCCCGGCGCGCCGCTCCAGCACCCGTGCGGCGTAGCGCTGCGCGGGCTCCCCTGCCTTCTCGGCAGCGCGCATCGTTCCCGCCGCCTGCGACGTCGCCAGCACGAAGCGCGTGAACCGCGACGACGCGACGCACGCAAGAGCCGCGGCATCGGCGCGCCGGCGTTGCGTCGCCGCGCGCCGCGCCAGCGCGCGCAGTTCGTTCGCGAGCGGCGTGGTCGCGCCCGACGCGCGCTCGAGGTCGGCGATCGCAGCGGGGAGTGTCTCGCCGCAAAATACGTCGAGGTCGCGCGCCGGGCCGAGCGCATCGAGTGCCCAGCGCGTATCGGCGCGCAGTCTGTCGACGAGGTCGCCAGACGCGAGGTCGCCGGCGAGCGACAAGCAGGAGCGCAGGCGCCGCACGCCGATGCGCAACTGGTGGATCCATTCGGTGTCCCGGGTTCCTTCGTCGCGCAGGCCCACCGCGTTGCGCTCGATCTGGCGCAGGCATTCGACCATCGTGGCGGCGATCGCCTCGCCGGCGCCCGCTCCCCTGTCGAGGTCGATGTCGCACGCGCGCGACGGAGGAACGCGTTCGCCCGAGGCGAGGGTGTAGCCGCGCTCGGCCTTGCTCCTGGGCTCGATCGAGAGCGGCAGGTCGGCCGCGAGGCGGTCGGCGAGGTCGACGAGCCGCGCGGGATCGCCCGACGCAAGCTCGATCTCGACCTCCGAGATGGGCGCGCGGTGCGCGCGTGCCTCGATTTCGCCCTGGTCGAGCGAGAGCGTCGCGGTCGTGCCGTCGGCGAAGGCGAGCGGCCACGACGCGCGCGTGAACCGCGTCACGAAGACCGCGGCGAGCGGGCCCCGCCGCAGCGCCTTGGCGAAAAGCCCGGCCCAGGGCGTGGTCGCCAGGCGCATCGTGTCGACGGCGTCGCTTCGCACCGGCCACTCGTACTCGGGGCGCGAGACCACGCCGGAAGCTGCGTCCTCGACCGGCGACCCCTTGGCCGTCATCACATGGCGGCGTCCGATGCGCCGCACGCGCAGCGCGACGCCGGCACGCTGCAGCCGGTGGTCGGGCGTGTCGAAGTAGGTCGCGACCATCGCGTCGGTTCGGCGCGGGCCGCGCGCGGCGTCGCGAACCGACGGATGAGAGCGCAGCGCCGCGGCCGCCGATGGATCGATCGCGAGCTTCAGCTCGACCTCGATCGGTGCGGATCGCAGGTCGGCTGGCTGCATCAAGGGAGTCTCCCTCCGGGACCGCCGGCGCGGCGGTCGAAACCCGAATCCACCCGCGTCCGCGTCGCAGCGGATACCGGCGCGGGCCGCTGGATCCCCCGCGCGCGATCAGGCCGCGTCGGCGAGTGCGAGACGACGCCTGCGGACCGCGTCGGCGAGCTGGCGCAGCGCGCCGACGGTCGACTCCCACCCGATGCAGGCATCGGTGATCGAGACGCCGTAGGCGAGCGGCGCGTCGGGTTTCAGGTCCTGCCGTCCCGCCTCGAGGTGACTCTCGATCATCACGCCGACGATGCGCTCCTCGCCGCCCGCCACCTGCGCCGCGATGTCGGCCACGACGTCGAGCTGTCGTTCGTGCTTCTTCTGGCTGTTGGCGTGCGAGCAGTCGATCATCACGCGCTGCGCAAGCCCCGCGTCGGAGAGCTCCTTGCACACGGCACCCACGCTGGCCGCGTCGTAGTTCGGCGTCTTGCCGCCGCGCAGGATGATGTGGCAGTCCTCGTTGCCGCCGGTGTGGACGATCGCCGAGTGACCGCCCTTGGTGACCGACAGGAAGTGATGCGGCGCGCTCGCCGCCTTGATCGCGTCGACCGCGATGCGCACGTCGCCGTGGGTGCCGTTCTTGAATCCCACCGGGCAGGAGAGTCCGCTCGCGAGCTCGCGGTGCACCTGGCTCTCGGTCGTGCGCGCGCCGATTGCGCCCCAGCTGATCAGGTCCGCGATGTACTGCGGCGTGATCATGTCGAGGTATTCGGTGCCTGCGGGCAGCTCGAGTTCATTGATCTCGAGCAGGATGCGGCGAGCGAGGCGCAGGCCCTCGTTGATCCTGAAGCTGCCGTCGAGGCGCGGATCGTTGATGAGACCCTTCCAGCCGACCGTCGTGCGCGGCTTCTCGAAATAGACGCGCATCACGATCGCGAGGTCGCCTTCGAGTTCGCGCTTGAGCGCGGCGAGCCGCGTTGCGTAGTCGATCGCGGCGTCGTAGTCGTGGATCGAGCAGGGGCCGACGACGACGACGAGCCGGTCGTCGGCACCGTGCAGGATGCGGTGGATCGCCTGGCGCCGCTCGTACGTCGTGATCGCGGCGGTCTCGGAGACCGGAAACTCGCGCAGCAGGTGCGCGGGCGGTGCGAGTTCGGTGATCTCGGTGATGCGGGTGTCGTCGACCGGGCGGGCGGTGGTCTGACCACCGGCGGCAGCGTGGCGGTTGCGTTGGGCGGTCGTCATCGGGCGTGGCGCCTTGCGGTCAGGTGAGCGTCGAGAAAACAAGAGCTTACACCCGTTTCCGCGGCGCGTCATCCGGCCGCCCGACCGCGGCTGGCCGACCGGTCAGCCGGCACGGGCCGCGCTCGATGTGTTCGTGTCCCGCTGCGCGAGCGTCCCGTGCTGCGGCCGCGCAACACTCGACCGGACTTGCGTCGTCCGGATCATTGCGCCGCGCGTTGTGGCATGCGTAGACTGCCTTGCGAACCGGCCGCGCCCCTGCGACGGTCGGCAGCTACCGCAAACCTTTCCATCCCCAATCCGGAGACCTCTCGATGATCCGCATCACCGCTCTCGTCACGGCCGGTGCCCTCGCGCTCGCCTCGGCCGCTTTCGCCGCCGATCCGCCGAAGGCTGCCGCAGCGGCCGACAAGCCTTTGACGCCGCAGCAGCAGCGCATGAAGGACTGCAATGCGAAGGCCGAAGGCAAGTCCGGCGACGCGCGCAAGGAATTCATGAGCGCCTGTCTCTCCGGCAAGGAGCCGGCGGTGAAGATGACCCAGCAGGACAAGATGAAGGCCTGCAACACCAAGGCCGGTGGCATGAAGGGCGACGAGCGCAAGAAGTTCATGAGCTCGTGCCTGTCCGGCTGACCTGAAGTTTCGCGGACTCCAGCCGGGCGACCTCCTGTCCGTCCGGCCCGAGTCGACGGGGCCGCCGCCGGGAAGACCGGCGGCGGCTTCGTCTTTGTGCGGCCGGTTCAGCGGCTCTCGCGAACCGCCGTTCCTGCTGCAAGCCCTTCGCCGATCGACTCGGCGATCCCCTGGAAGCGCCAGCGGCCGTAACGGCCGATCGGCTGCACACCCGCTTTCTCCAGCGCGTCGATCGCGCGCTCGCGCCAGCGGCTGCCCGGCCACGACCACGTGTAGGCGCAGTCGACGACGGTCAGGTCGGATGCCTCGACGTTCGCGATCCATCCCCAGCGCGAGAGTTCTTCGATCGCGGCGGCGACGTAGCGGCGCTGCTCCGACATCGGCGGCCGAGGACCGGCGAACGCGCGCTCGACGTAGAGCGCGACGTGCGTGCCCATGCCGCGGCGACTCGACGGCAGGAAGTGGTCGGCGACGTTGTCGTAGCAGCCGACGCGATGCATACCCGCCTCGCTCTCCGGAAGGTAGATCCAATGATCGTTCGGACAGGCCGGACCGCGGCGCGCTCCCAGGTTCAGGACCATCACTCCGGTCGAAGGATCGGGATGCTCGCCGCGATCGAGCTTCGACATCGCGAGGGTGCGGTCGAGCGGCAGGGTCGAGAGCAGCCGGTCGTAGCTCCACGTGGTGCCGTCGGCGAGCGCCACGGTGCGCGCCGACGCGTCGATGGCGAGGACCTCCGTGCCGTAGCGCACGTCGCACCGGGCGGCGAGCGAGCGCGCGACCGCGTCGAGGCCGCCTCGCGGATAGGCGAACGTGACGTTGTAGCCCGCCGGGGTGCTCAAGCCCCGGGCGCCGCGCTCGACCTCCGCGATCGACACCGGCGTCTTGTAGCCGTCCTGCGGCGCGATGCGCGTCCACAGGCCGGCGGTGTAGGCGGCCTGGAAGGGCGCGAAGAACGCCGAGCAGAGCGTGGGACCGAAGCTCCGTTCGAGCCATTCGGCCATCGTGCGCGGGTTTCCCGGCTGCGCCGACACGATCTCGGCGAGCGCCTTCGCTGCGGTCGCTTCGCCCAGATCCCGCAGGTTGTGCTGGATCGGGAACCCGGCGTAGCGGTCCTGCGACCGGAAATAGACGCTCGAGCGCCGCGCGTGGCGCTCCAGCGGCGCGAGGGCGTCGATCATCGCGAGCACGTGCGGCGCGCCCCCGAAGATCCAGTGGCCGCCGCCGATCTCGAACCGATACGCCTCGCCGTCCGCCGGCGCGTCGGGCAACCGCCCGGGCGTCTCGGGCCGCACGTAGTAGGAGGTGCAGATGCCTCCCGGTCGCGACTCGCGCTCGAGCACGACCGCGTCGCAGACGCTGGCTGCCGCGAGCCCGGTCATGCCGGCTCCGAGGACGAGCGTGGACGCGTGGGGCATGATCGGCGGGAGGGTGACGGGCGGCGTGACGAGTTCAGGCCCGTATCATAGCGACCGGTCATCCCTGCTCCCGCCTTCCGTGTCCGCCACGCTCGACCTGTCCGTCGTCATGCCCGCCTACAACGAGGAGGCCAGCATCGACGGCGCGATCGAGGAAGTGGTCCGCGACGTGTTTGCCGTCACGCCCGACGTCGAACTCGTCGTCGTCGACGACGGCAGCCGCGACGGGACTGCCGCGCGTGTCGAGGCGTGGAGCCGGCGGGATGCCCGAGTGCGGCTCGTCCGGCGCGAGAACGGCGGACACGGCGCGGCGCTGATGACCGGGCTGCGCGCAGCGCGCGGACGCCGGTGCCTCCTCGTCGACGCCGACGCGCAGGTATCGCTCGCCGGCTTCCGCGACACCTGGGAGGCGGCGGTCGACGCGGACGCCGTGCTCGGCGTGCGCCGGCTGCGGCACGATCCGATCCACCGGCTCGTGCTCACGCGTGTCGTGCGCGTGCTCCTGCGCTTCGTGCACGGGGTTCCCTACGCGGACGCCAACGTGCCCTACAAGCTCGTCGAGCGGCGCTGGTGCGAGCGCCTTGCGTCCGTCGCGCCCGCCTCACCGGCGGTGCCGTCGATCCTGCTGGCGATGCTGCTCGCGCGCGAAGGCGCGAAGGTGGTCGAGCAGGTCGTCGTGCACCGCCCGCGCTCGGGAGGCACCGGAAGCCTCAAGCCCGCACGGCTCGCGCGCTTCTGCGTGCGCGCGTGGCGCGAACTCGGCGCCGTCGCGCGCTCGCTGCCTTCGAAGCGCTCGTGACCGAAGTCGCCATCTCGATCGGCTACGCGCTCCGATGGTGGCTCGTGCTCGCCGCGTTCGGCGCGGCGGCGCGCGCGGTGCTCGATGGACGTCTGCCTGCGGGGCCGGCGCTGGTCCACGCGGCAGGGCGCTGGGTGCTGGGGACGGGCCTCGCGGCCGCGTTGTGGGCGGGAGCCCACGCCGCTCCCGTGTTCGCGACCATGCCGATTCGTGTCGCGACCGTGGTGGCGATCGGGGCGCTCGCGCTCGCGGCGGCGGTGCGCCGTCGGCGCGAGCCCGGGCAAAGCGCGGTGCCCGGCGACGCGAGCGCGCGATTCCTGCGCGCCGAGGCGTGGTTCGCGCTGCCGTTCGCCGCGTATCTCCTAATGCGCGGTTTCAACCACGATATCTACGGACTCGAGAAGTTCATGGACTTCGGCTTCGTCAACGCGGCGCTCGCATCGGCCGCGATGCCCCCTCCGGATCCCTGGCTCGCGGGCGCGACGATCAACTACTACTACTTCGGCCACGTCGTCACCGCATTCCTGATCGAACTCACCGGCGTGCCGCCCGCGTTCGGCTTCAACCTGATGCTCGCGACGCTGTTCGGCGCCTCGTTCCAGATCGCGGCCGCGCTCGCGGGCGAGATCGCGTCCGTCCTCGCGCCCCGAGGCGCAACGATCGCCGCGGGCGTCGCCGGGCTCTGGATCACGATGGGCGGGAACCTCCACGGCTACGTCTACGGGCTCCTGAAGCCGCTCGCCGTTCGCCTCGGGTGGACCGCGGCGCCGGCAAAGCCCTACTGGATTTCCGACTCGACGCGGTTCGTAGGGCACGATCCTCCGACCGCGGACAAGCTGATCCACGAGTTTCCGGCCTACGCGTTCTACGTGGGCGACCTGCACGCGCACGTTATCGCGCTGCCGGGGGTGCTCGCGCTGCTCGGCGTGCTGCTGGTCTGGATCCGCCTCGCGCGCAGCGGACGCGACCGCGCCGCGCACGCGCTCGCGGCGGTGCTGGGCGCGGGTGTAGGCGCGCTCGCCGCGACCAATGCCTGGGACGCCGCGATCTACGGCAGCGTCGTCGCGGCCTCGGTCGTCGCGACCGGAAGGTTCGGCGCGCGCGAGCACGGCCTGCGCGCTTTCGCCTGCACCGTGACCGCCGGTCTCGCGGGCCTCGCTCTCGTCCTGGCGCCGTTCATGGTCCGCTTCGTCCCGTTCGCCTCCGGCATCGACTGGGTGCACAGCCGCACGCCGGCCTGGCAGTGGGCGCTGCTCTACGGCGCGCAGCTTGCGCTGGCATGGGTCGCCGTGGTCGGCGGGCGCAGCGCGCGCGACCGTGGCACCGGTGCCGAGTGGCGGTTCCTGCTGGTGCTGCTGCTCGGAGGCCTCGCCTGCACGCTGTTCGCGGAAGTCGCGTACGTCAGGGACATCTACGGCGCGGACTGGTATCGCGCGAACACCGCGTTCAAGTTCGGGTTTCAGGGTTTCGTGATGCTGGTGCTCGCCTCCTCGGCCGGATTGGCGCTGCTGGTCGATCCGGTCGACGGGACGCGGCGGCCCTGGCGCGCGGTGGGAGCCGTGGAACTCGCGGTCGTGCCCTGCCTGTACCTCGCGTGGTTCGTCGCTTCGAGTTCGCTTGCGGTCGCACCGCACCGCCCATGGACGCTCGACGGCAACCGCTACCTCGTGCGCGAGACGCCCGAGGACTTCGGCGCGATCTCGTGGCTTCGCGCGCACGCTCGACCGGGCGACTCGATCGTCGAGGCGGTCGGCGAAAGCTACACCTACGCTGCGAGAATCTCGTCCAACACCGGCGTTCCGTCGGTGCTCGGATGGCCGATGCACGAGTGGTTGTGGCGCGGGGCGAGCACTACCCGCGACCTCATCGCACACGAGGTGGAAGCGCTCTATCGCGATCCGAAGGGAGCGGCAGCGGGCGCGTTTCTCGCCCGGGCGCGCCCGCGTTTCGTGGTCGTCGGCCGCCTGGAACGGCAACGCCACGGACCGGTCGACGTGGCCGGCGTCGAATCGCTGGGCGACGTGGTGTGGCGGCAGGGGCAGACGTCGATCGTCAGGCTGGGAAGCGCACCGGGCACGCCGTGAGACGGCTTTCCATTCTCGCCGCGCTCCAGTACTACCTGCCGCATCGCAGCGGCTACACGCTCCATGTCCAGCGCGTGGCCGAGGCCCTCGCCGCACGGGGACACCGCGTGACCGTGCTGGCGGCACGGCACGACCCGGCGCTGGCCGCACGCGAGACCGTCGCGGGGGTCGACGTCGTCCGGCTCGCCGCACCGTTGCGGGTGAGCCGGGGGGCGCTGATGCCGGGCTATCCGCTTGCCGCGTGGCGGCACGCGCGGGCAGCGGACGCGGTCTGGGCGAACTCGCCGATGGCGGAACTCGCGCTCTGGGGAGCGATGGCACGCCGGGCCGGAGCGCGACTCGTCGTCACCCAC
>JADLBN010000170.1 GCA_020847675.1 Burkholderiales bacterium
AGATGGTCTGCAGGCCGAGGTTCAGGTCGTCGGCCGGGACGATCCACTCGGCCGCGTCGATCACGCCGCGCTGCGCGCCGGGGACGATCTCGCCGCCCGGCATCGCGACCGCTGCCACGCCCATCTCCTTGAAGATCTCGCCGGTGATGCCCGGCGGCGAGCGGTACTTCATCTTCTTGAAGTCGGCGGTCGAGGCGATCGGCGACTTGAACCAGCCGAGCGGGTCCGGGCCCATCGGCTGGATGAACAGCGGCTCCACGTTCACCTTGAGCACGTCACTGTAGAGCTTGCGGTAGAGATCGTAGCCGCCGCCCTCGAAGATCCAGGCGATGTGCGACATCTGGTCGAGGCCGACGCCCGCGCCGGCCATCGGGTTGCTGAACAGGCCCGCGGCGGGATGCTTGCCGGACCAGTAGTGCGTCCACGCGTACCCGCCTTCGACGATGCCCTTGTCGACCGCGTCGAGGATCTCGAACGCGGGGACGATGGCGCCGTCGGGCAGCATCTCCATCTTGATGCGCCCGCCCGACATCTTGTCGACGCGATCGCCGAAGTTCTTCAGGAGTTCGAAGTAGATGCTCGCGGACGGCACCGCGGTCTGGATGCGCCACTTCGCCGGGTTCTGGGCCGTCTGCGCCTGGACGGCCGAGCAAGCGAGCGCGACGGAAGCCGCCGCGATCACGGCGCTCGCCAAACGTTTCAACGTCATGATTCCTCCTGGACTGGACCGCGGGAGCGCGGCATCGGGCGCGTTCCGTCTTGAAGCGGGTTCGCGTTGACTGGCAATGTAGACAGTCGCGGCTCGAATGGCAATACTTTCTCGCAAAACCGTAGCGTCAGGTTCACATTTCGAGAATGCCATGACCCGTTCCGCATCGGACGAAAGCTTCGACTACGTCATCGTGGGCGGCGGCACGGCGGGCTGCGTGCTCGCCAACCGCCTCTCCGCCGACGGGACGCAGCGCGTGCTCCTGCTCGAAGCCGGACCGGAGGACCGCTACCTGTGGATCCACATCCCGATCGGCTACGGCAAGACGATGTTCCACCCGGTCTACAACTGGGGGTTCAACACCGATCCCGATCCGGGCATGGACGGCCGGCGGATCTACTGGCCGCGCGGTCGCTGCCTCGGCGGCAGTTCGTCGATCAACGGACTCATCTATGTGCGCGGCCAGCCGGAGGACTACGACCGCTGGGCGGCCGCGGGCAACCGCGGCTGGGGCTGGAGCGATGTGCTCCCCTATTTCATCCGCAGCGAAGGCAACCAGCGCGGCGCCTCGCCCGCGCACGGCGGCGACGGGCCGCTCAAGTGCTCGGACATCGAAGGCCGGCACGAACTGATCGAGGCGATCATCGCCGGCGCGGAGGAACTGGGCGTTCCGCGCACCGATGACTTCAACGGCGGCGTGCAGGAAGGCGTCGGCTACTACCAGCTCTTCACCGACCGCGGCTGGCGTTGCAGCACCGCGGTGGCGTACCTCAAGCCCGCGCGCGGCAGGCGGAATCTCTCGGTCGAGACCAACGCGCACGCGACGCGCGTCCTGGTCGAAGGCGCGCGTGCGACCGGCGTCGAGTACCGGCAAGGCGGCGAGACGAAACGCGTGCAGGCAGGGCGTGAAGTGATTCTTGCGGCCGGTGCGCTGCAGAGTCCGCAACTGCTGCAGTTGTCCGGCATCGGTCCGGGGCCGCTGTTGCAGAGCTTCGGCATCCCGGTGATCCGCGACCTGCCCGGCGTCGGCGAGAATCTGCAGGACCACCTGCAGCTTCGCGTCATCTACAAGTGCTCGAAGCCGATCACCACCAACGACGACCTCGCGTCGTGGTGGCGCAAGGCCGCGATCGGCGCGCAGTGGCTGTTCCGGCGCAAGGGGCCGCTCGCGATCGGGATCAACCAGGGCGGCCTGTTCACGCGCGTGATGCCCGGGGCGGCGACGCCGGACATCCAGTTCCATTTCGCGACGCTCTCCGCCGACCTCGCCGGCGCGAAGCCGCACCCGTTCTCGGGGTTCACGATGAGCGTGTGCCAGCTCAGACCGGGCTCGCGCGGATACGTCCGCATCGCGTCCACCGACCCGATGGCCGCGCCGTCGATGCAGCCGAACTACCTTTCGACCGCCGGGGACCGCGCCTGCGCGGTCGCGTCGCTGCGTTACGCGCGAAGGCTCGCGGCGACTCGCGCTCTCGCGCCGTACATCGTCGACGAACACCGGCCCGGTCGGGAGGTGCAGAGCGACGACGAACTCCTGGCCTTCGCCCGGGCGTACGGCGCGACGATCTTCCACCCTTCGGGAACCTGCCGGATGGGTGACGACGCGATGGCAGTAGTCGACGACCGGCTGCGCGTGCGCGGCGTCGCTTCGCTCCGCGTGGTCGACTGCTCGATCATGCCCACGCTCGTGTCGGGCAACACCAACGCCCCGGTGGTCATGATCGCGGAGAAGGCCTCCGACATGATCCGCGAGGACGCCCGCTGAAACGCGGCCCGCGCGCCATGGCTCGAATCGGCGGGCCGGGGATCCTTTGGCGCAAGGAGCGGCGCCGGTCCCGCGCGCGTCTACGCGGGCCGGGCGGACCCGAAGGTCGCGCCCAGCGCTGCAGCCGCGTCCCGCAGGGCCGGCACGTGCGTGAGCGCGCGGTCGAGCGGCATGCGCGCGACCGGCGCGTGGACGGCGACGCAGGCCACGTTGCGTCCGTCGGATGCCGCCACCGGCACCGCAACGCACACCAGCCCGGCCAGGTACTCCTCGTTGTCGGTCGACAGGTCGTCGCGGCGGATCGACGCGAGTTCGGCGTCGAGCGCGCGACGGTCGGTGATCGTGTGGTCGGTGAAGCGGGGCAGCGCCAGTTCGTCCACGATCCGCCGCCGCCTGGCTGCGGGGAGCAGCGCGAGCAGGAGCTTGCCGCTGGCGGTGCAGTGGAGCGGCACGTGCGAGCCCGGCTGCAGCGTCATGCGCAGCGGCCACTCGGTCTCGACCCGGTCGAGGTAGACGACCTCGCTGCCGTCGAGCATCGTGAGGTTCACTGTCTCGCCGAGGTGGTCGGCGAGGCGCTTCAGGATCGCGTGGCGCGGAGCGCGCACCGCTTCCGACAACTGGACGTCGAGCGCGAAACGCACGAGCCGCGGTCCCGCCGCGATGCGCCGCCCGTCGGGTTCGCGCGTCACGAGCCCGGCGTCCTCGAGCATGGCGAGCATCCGGTAGACGGTCGGCTTGGGGAGTTCCGAAGCCGTGGCGAGTTCCTGCAGGGCGACCGGACCGTTCGCCGACGCGATGCGCTCGAGCAGGCCGAAGGCCCGCAGGAGCGGAGGGACGCGGTCTCGCTTCGACGCCATGGGGTAAGTTTATATCGAAATATGAAATCCTTCAACCCATATTTCGATTCTCGGCCTTGTGGAGGATGCGCCGCTGTGGAACACTGGCTGCCCCCGCTCCACCGACTCCGGAAGGAATCGCCATGAACAAGCCCGCCGACCTCCCGACCCCGGTTGCCGTGTCCGGCCGCCAGAAGATGACGCCGTCCGAGGCGTTCGTCGAAACGCTCGTGGCTCAGGGCGTGAAGACCGTGTTCGGCATCGTGGGCTCGGCCTACATGGACGCGCTCGACCTGTTCCCGCTCGCGGGGATCCGCTTCATCTCGGTCGCGCACGAGCAGGGCGGCGGCCACATGGCCGACGGGTACTCGCGCGTGTCCGGGCGGCACGGCGTGTGCATCGCGCAGAACGGCCCCGGCATCACCAACTACGTGACTTCGGTCGCGGCCGCGTACTGGGCGCACTCGCCGGTGGTCTGCATCACGCCGGAGACCGGCTCGATGACGCTGGGACTCGGGGGTTTCCAGGAGACTGACCAGTTGCCGATCTTCTCGAGGATCACCAAGTACCAGGCGCACGTGAACAACAAGGCGCGCATGGCCGAGCTGACCGCGCGCGCGTTCGACCGCGCGCACCTCGAACTCGGGCCCACCCAGCTCAACATTCCGCGCGACTTCTTCTACGGCGACATCGAGTGCGAGATTCCGCGCCCGATGACGATCGAACGCGGCGCCGGCGGCGAGAAGAGCCTCGACGAGGCGGCCGCGCTGCTCGCCTCGGCGAAGTTCCCGGTGATCCTCGCCGGCGGCGGCGTGATCATGGCGAACGGCCAGCCGGAGGCGATCGCGCTCGCCGAGGCGCTGCAGGCGCCGGTCGCGGTCTCGTACCTGCACAACGACGCGTTCCCGGCGAAGCACCCGCTGTGGTGTGGTCCGCTCGGCTACCAGGGCAGCAAGGCGGCAATGAAGCTGATCGGCCAGGCCGACGTGGTACTCGCGCTCGGGACGCGGCTCGGACCGTTCGGCACGCTGCCGCAGTACGGGATCGACTACTGGCCGAAGCAGGCGAAGATCATCCAGGTCGATGCCGATCCGAAGATGCTCGGCCTGGTCAAGACCATCTCCGTCGGCATCTGCGGCGACGCGAAGGCCGCCGCCGTCGCGCTCGCAGCGCGCCTCGAGGGCCGGACGCTCGCCAGCCACGCGAACCAGGCCGACCGCCTCGCGAAGGTGAAGGCGGAGAAGGCCGCGTGGGAAGCCGAACTCGAGACCTGGACGCGCGAGAAGGATCCGTGGTCGCTCGAAGTGACCAAGGACAGCCCGTACATGCACCCGCGACAGATGCTGCGCGAACTCGAGCGCGCGATGCCGGAAGGCGCAATGGTCTCGACCGACATCGGCAACATCTGCTCGGTGTCCAACTCCTACCTGCGCTTCGACCGGCCGCGCTCGATGTTCGCGGCGATGAGCTTCGGCAACTGCGGCTACGCGTTCCCGACCATCATCGGCGCCAAGGTCGCTGCACCGGACCGCCCGGCCATCGCCTACGTCGGCGACGGCGCCTGGGGCATGAGCTTCGGCGAACTGCAGACCTGCGTGCGCGAGGCGATCCCGGTGACGGCGGTCGTGTTCAACAACGGCCAGTGGGGCGCCGAGAAGAAGAACCACGTCGACTTCTACGCCAACCGCTTCCTGGGCGTGAACCTCGACAAGCAGCCGTCGTGGGCCGCGGTCGCGAAGGCTATGGGTGCGGAGGGACTCCGGATCGAGAAGCTCTCCGACGTGGGACCGGCGCTCCGCGCCGCGGCCGCAGCGCAGAAAGACGGCAGGACGACGGTGCTCGAGATGATGGTGACGCGCGAACTGGGCGACCCGTTCCGCCGCGACGCCCTCGCGATGCCGACGCGCCACCTGGCGAAGTACAAGTCCACCGAAGCGAAGCGGTAGTAGTCCGCCGGCGGCGGATCGTCGCCGGCCAGTCCGAGGAGGAAGCCTCATGTCCGCGCTCTCCCGCATCACGCTTTCGCTCCTCTGCGCGATCGCCGCCCAGGCGGCGCTCGCCCAGGACTGGCCGACGAAGCCGGTGAAGATGATCGTGCCCTACCCGCCGGGCGGCGGCACCGACGTCGTCGCGCGCATCGTCAACGAGAAGCTCTCGCCCGAGATCGGCCAGCCGATCGTGATCGACAACAAGGGCGGCGCCGGCGGCAGCGTCGGCACCGCGATCGCCGCGCACGCGCCCGCCGACGGCTACACGGTCCTCCTCACGCTGTCGTCGCACACGATCAATCCGAAGCTCTTCCCGAAGCTCGACTACGATGCCGAGCGCGACTTCGCTCCGGTGAGCCTCGCCGCGGTCATTCCGCAGGTCCTGGTCGCGAACCCGTCGCTGCCGGTCAACAACGTCGCCGAGCTGATCGCCTACCTGAAGGCGAACCCGGGCAAGGTGAACTACGCGTCGGTCGGCATCGGCTCGCCCGGTCACATCGCCGGCGAGTTGTTCAAGCTCAAGACCGGCACCCAGATGACGCACATCCCCTACAAGGGGGGCGGGCCGGCGGTCACCGACACGATCGGCGGCCAGGTACCGCTCCTGTTCGTCTCGCTCCCGGCCGCGCTGCAGTTCGTGAAGCAGGGGCGCCTGAAGGCGCTCGCGGTGACGAGCAGCAAGCGCACGCCTTCGGCGCCCGACGTGCCGACGATCGCCGAGAACGGCGGGCCGGACGTGGTCGTCGACTCGTGGTATGGCCTCCTCGTGCCGGCGAAGACTCCGGCGCCTGTCGTCGCGAAGCTCAACACGGCGATGGCGAAGGTTCTCGCGATGCCCGAGGTGAAGGAGAAGCTCTTCGCGCAGGGCGCCGAGGCGACCTGGACTTCGACCGCCACCTTCGACGCGATGATCCGCGACGAGTTGAAGAAGTGGGAGTACGTGATCCGCGAGGCGAAGATCACGCCGGAGTGACGATTCGGGGTCAGAGTCGAGTTTCCCTCCGGGCGGCCGACATTCCGCGCGCGTGCGCGGAAACCCGACTCGGACCCCGAATTTCGTCTCCGCCGCGTCATGAGCGCACGGGAACCCCCTCCGCCGTCCGACGGCATCCGTGACGAGGTCGCGGCGCTCGTCGCGCGCGCCCGCGCCGCCCAGCGTGTGATCGACGGCTGCGACCAGCAACGCGCCGACGAACTCGCGGTCGCGGCGGGCTGGGCGATCGTCGAGCCGTCGCGCAACCGCGCGCTCGCCGAACTCGCGGTGCGCGACACGGGTTTGGGCGCCGCCGCCGACAAGGTCGCGAAGAACCGGCGCAAG
>JADLBN010000171.1 GCA_020847675.1 Burkholderiales bacterium
ACGACCTCGCGCGGCGAGGCGAGTTCGACCTCTCCGGCACCGCGGCGTGGCGCGAGGTCGAAGCCGCGGGCTTCGTCTCCGGGCGCAGCACCCACGCCGACCGCCTCGCGACCATCCGCGCGATCGACCGGCGGTACGGCCGCATGGTCGATCCGCACACCGCCGACGGCCTCAAGGTCGGTCTCGAGCACCGCGAGCGCGGCGTGCCGCTCCTGTGCGTCGAGACCGCGTTGCCCGCCAAGTTCGCCGCAACGATCCGCGAGGCGCTCGGGCGCGAACCCGGCCGGCCGCGGGCGTTCGACGGCCTGGAGGAGCGTCCGCAGTACAGGACGCTGATGGCGAACGACGCCGACGCCGTGCGCTCCTACGTGGCGTCGCACGCGCAAGCGGCGGACTGATGCGCGTAGTCGCGCGCGGCCTGGCGCAGAACCTCGCGGCGGGACTCAAGCTCGCGCTGTTCCTGCCGGTTCGGCGCCTCGCCTTCCGCATCGGCGTCGGACAGATCCTCGCGCTCGCCGTCGTCTCGGCTCTCGCCGACGTCGTCGCCGACGCGATGCGCTACGGGGACGGCGCCTCGTTCTCGTGGTACGGCCTCGGGAGCGAAGTGTATTCGGGCGGCGTCCTGCTGCTCTCCGCGGCCGTCCTCGCTCTCGCGCTGCGCGAACGCTCGCTCGTGCTCGCCGTCCCGACGATCGCGCTCGCGTCCTTCCCGGTCCTGCAGCTCGCCAACGGGTTGCCGTGGCAGAACCTCGGCGTGCCGCCCGACTTCGTCGGACCGGTCGAGGACGCGGTGCTCCTGTGGATCCTGGTCGTGCTCGCGCGCGTCGCGTGGGTCGCGCTGGAGTACCGCGGGTCGCGGCGCTTCGCCGGCGCGCTCGCGGGGGGTGCTCTGCTGGCGGCGCCGATCTTCCTGTCGGGCGCGATCCTCCCGCTCCATCCCTGGTTCGCGCCCCCGTTGCTCGAGACGGCCGACCCGCGCTATCCCAGTCCGGCCTCGGAGCCGGTGCTGACCGAACAGCTTCGCATCCTGGACGACGCGCTCGCTGAACTCGAGGACGGCCGGCCGGGAGTCACCGATCTCTACTTCGTCGGTTTCGCGGGCGACGCTGCGGTACCGGGCTTTCGCAGCGACGTCGAAGCCGCCCGGCGCGTGATGGATGCGCGCTGGGACACCGGCGGGCGTTCGATCGTGCTCCTCAACGATCCGCGCACGCTCTTGACCGATCCGATCGCCACGCTGTCGAACCTTCG
Source organism: Burkholderiales bacterium (assembly GCA_020847675.1). GTDB lineage: Bacteria > Pseudomonadota > Gammaproteobacteria > Burkholderiales > Casimicrobiaceae > VBCG01. Next base: position 1,252 of record JADLBN010000171.1, read on the forward strand.
CGACACGCTGGACGAGTTCGCGGCCGCGATGGATCCGGACGAGGACATCGCGATGGTCTACCTGGCCGCGCGCGACAGCGCTGCGGGCGAACTCGACGTCCGCCTGCCGCCGCTCGAGCTGATGCCGATCTCCCCTTCGCGGCTGCGCGGCGCCTTCGACGACGCCGGGATTCGCTACCGCGTCGTCGTGGTGTCGGCTTGCCGCGCCGGCGGATTCGTCGACGAACTCGCGGACGACGACACCGCAGTCGTCGTGGCATCGCGGGACGGCGGCCGGCGCGGCGACTGCGGCCCGGACGGCGACGCGACCGCGTTCGGGGCCGCGTTCTTCGGCGACGGAATGCAGAAGGCCGCGGGGCTCGCCGAAGCGTTCGACGTCGCGCGGGCGAGCTTCGTGCGGAGCTCGCCTTCCGCCCGGCCCGAGCGCCGGATCGGACCGGGCATCGCCGCGCGGCTCGCCGACCTCCGGCGTGGGAACGGTTCGCAGCGGCAGGCGCGCCGGTCCGGGACGCGCACCGGATAGACTCGACGTATGGCCGCTGCCTCCCTCGAGGTCCGGGCGCTCGAGCACGCGTACGACCACGTGCCCGTGGTGCGCGGGCTTTCGTTCGCGATGGAGGCGGGTTCGATCGGGTGCCTGCTCGGGCCCTCGGGGTGCGGCAAGACGACGGTGCTCCGGTGCGTCGCGGGCTTCGAGCCGGTGCGCGGCGGCAGCATCTCGCTCTCCGGCCGCGTCGTCTCGTCCGAAGACGCCAACGTGCCGCCGGAGCAGCGCGGCATCGGCATGGTGTTCCAGGACTACGCGCTGTTTCCGCACCTCGACGTCGCGCGCAATGTCGCATTCGGCCTCGAGCGCTGGACCGCGGCGGAGCGCGAGTCGCGTACGCGGGCGATGCTCGAGCTCGTCGGGCTCGCCGACGCGGGGCGCGCCTGGCCGCACCAGTTGTCGGGAGGGCAGCAGCAGCGCGTCGCGCTCGCTCGCGCCCTCGCGCCCAAGCCAGGCCTCCTGCTGCTCGACGAGCCGTTTTCGAATCTCGACACCGACCTGCGCGAGCGCCTGTCGCTCGAAGTGCGCGCGATTCTCAAGGAAACCGGCATCACGGCGATCCTCGTCACGCACGACCAGCACGAGGCGTTCGCGATCGCCGACGAGATCGGCGTGATGAACGCCGGCGCGCTGGAGCAGTGGGCGAGTCCGTACGATCTCTACCATCGTCCGGGCACGAGGTTCGTGGCGGACTTCATCGGCCAGGGCGTGTTCGTGCGCGGCGTCGCGGACGCCCGCGGGTGCCTGGTGTCCGAGCTGGGCGAACTCGCGGAAGGGCTGCCGGCCGGCGCGGCCGCGGGCGACGCGTTCGACGTGCTGCTGCGTCCCGACGACATCGTCCACGACGATGCGAGCCCGTGGCGCGCCTCGGTCGTCGCCAAGACCTTCCGCGGCGCCGAGTTCCTCTACACGCTCGCGCTCGCGTCGGGAACGCGCGTGCTCGCAGTCGTTCCCTCGCACCACGACCACGCGATCGGGGAAGGCATTGGAATCCGGCTCGACATCGACCATGTCGTGGCGTTTCGGGCGTCCGGTTGACGGCGCGCGACCGGCGGGCGTAGCGTGGCCGCGTCGATGCGGACCGGGGAGAGGGCATGGCCGAGATGCGGCGTTTCCTCCTCGCGGCGGCGGCCGCGATCTTGGCGGCGTCCTGGAGTCCGGCCGCGCCCGCCCAGCTCTGCACGTCGGACGCGCAGTGCCCGACCACGCCGCTCGGCGGCGGCAGGGACTGCGTCCCGCAGACGCTGTTCGGTCTGACGATGCCCTGGGGCAATTGCGCCGCGGCCGACGCCTGCAACACCGGCCGTGACTGCATCCCGCAGGCGGTGTGTGACCTCGGCAAGTGCGCTCGTCCGCGTGGTGCCTGCGCGTTCGAGAGCGATTGCGCCGACGACGAGCGCTGCGCCGCCGGACATTGCGAGCCGAACCGGCCCGCGGCCAGCGGCGGCAGCGGCATCCCCGGCACGGGCAAGCGCTGCATGCCGCCCGACGGCTCGAAGCCGTCCGGGTGGGCGCAAGACAAGCACGGGAAGCCGCTCGGCGCCTGTCCGTCCGGCACGCAGTGCAGCCAGCACGGCTACTGCGCCGAACTGGCACGCTAGCCCCGCGCCCGCGCGGCGGGGGCGCGGGAGCGACTTTGACCTGCCGGGCGCTTTCGGCTATACTTCCAAGTCCATCGCGGGGTGGAGCAGTCTGGCAGCTCGTCGGGCTCATAACCCGAAGGTCGAAGGTTCAAATCCTTCCCCCGCAACCAAACAATCAACGGCCTGCAGCGATGCAGGCCGTTTCGTTCTGCCCCGGCCTCGACCCTGCAGCCACAGTCCATCCGGATTGGGCCAACTGAACCGCCCCGGCTTCATCGATTCGCGCCCCCAACCGCCGAATCGTGCTGGACTGTTCGCTTTCCGCGGACGGGCGACACTCGGGATGCCGCCTGTTGGCAACGGGAACGTTGCCTGGTGGTCCTGCCGAACGTTCTCCGTGAGCGCGACATCAGCTCCCTCATCGCTCTCATGCCGGGAACTCTCTGGGGCAGGCGGTCGTGCGGCTCCGAAAGCCCGGGAATGAGGTAGCATTGCCGCATGGCAACGGACGTTCTTGCAGACATTCTTCGCCTCCCGGCGGAGGAGCGCGCGCGCCTGGCGAAAGAGCTGATTCGGAGTCTGGACGGCGAACCGGAAACCGGTGCAGCGCGAGCGTGGGAAGCCGAGATCGAGAGCAGGGGTGCCGAGGTCGACGGTGATGTCACCGACGCGATCACGCTCGACGAGTACCGCACCCACGTGCGCCAGCGCCGCGCCACCCGCACGAATCGTTGAAGCTTCGGATCCATCGACTCGCGGTCGCCGAGATCGATCACGAGGTCGATTACTACGAGTCGCGCAGCGCCGGGCTCGGAGCCGATCTGGAAGACGAGATCGACGCGGTTCTCGGGACGATCTTCCAGTTTCCCCGCGCAGCGCCTCAGTGGAAAGATCGCCCAGACCGTCGCGTCGCCGCGCTGGACCGCTTTCCCTTTGCCATCGTCTATCAGATCAAGGGCGACGAGACCGTAGTCCTTGCGGTTGCGCACACGAGCCGTCGGCCGGGCTACTGGTCGCGGCGCAGGTGAGGCGCCGTCGCCTGTAGACGGGTCCGGTTGCGGCGCCCCCGCAACCAGCACCACAAGGGCCTGCCGCCGGCAGGCCCTTCGTCTTTCCGGCCCGGCATCGATGCGGGGAGGCGCCGCGCGACTGCGCGCTCGCCGCCCACCTCCCATTTCGGTTAGCATCGGCCCCGTTTCGAGACGCCTGATCCTTCCAACCGGACGCCCATGACCGACGAGACGAGATCGGTGCCGATGTCGCGCCTCGAGGTCAGGTACGGCCTCTCGTGGCGCGCACTGCTGGCGATCGTGGTTCCGCTGGTCGTGCTCTTCGCGGCGGGAGTCTGGCTGGCGATGCAGTTCCTGCAACCGTTTCCGCCGCGCCATGTCGTGTTCGCGGCCGGACCGGAGCATGGAGCGCTCTACGCCTTCGCGGAGCGCTATCGCGCGATCCTCGCGCGGGACGACGTGAAGCTCGAAGTGAAGGTCACGCGCGGCGTCGGAGACAACCTCGCGCTGCTTCGCGACGCGTCGGCGAACGTCGATGCCGGTTTCCTCGTCGCGGGCATGGCGGGCGAGCCTGACGCCCGCGGCCTCGTCAACCTGGCCAACGTCGCCTATGCGCCGTTGTGGGTGCTCTATCGGAACGGGGACGAGGTGACCGACCTCATCGGATTCCACGGCCGGCGCATCGCCGTCGGCGAGCCGGGCAGCGGAGTCGCGACGGTCGTCGGTCCGTTCCTGGCCGCCAACGGGATCACGGCATCGACCAGCCGGCTGGTCGAGCTTCCGTTCGACGAGGCGCTTTCGGCCCTCCTGAACGGGGAGGTCGACGTGGCGTTCCTCGGCGAAGGGCCGCAGCATCCGGCGTTCGTCGACGCGCTGGCGCGTCCGGACATCCGCCTCATGGACTTCGCGCGCGCGGACGCCTACGCGCGCCGTCTCACCTGGCTGCGTGCGCTGCGGCTGCCGGCGGCGACGCTCGATTTCGAGCGCAACCTGCCTCCGCGCGACGTCCGTCTCATCGGATCGACGGTGATGATCGCGGCGCGCGACACGCTGCATCCGACGATCGTCGATCTCCTGGTCGACGCGGCGCGCGAGGTCCACGGCGGCAACGGTTTCTTCGAGGCCCGCGGCGAGTTTCCCGACCTGCATGCCGTCGACGCGATCCCCATGTCCGAGCAGGCGGTCCGCTACGCGCAGAGCGGCCCGAGCATGCTGCGCCGGTACCTGCCGCTCTGGCTCGCCGACTTCCTGCAGCGGATCTTCATGCTTTCGCTGCCGGTCCTGCTGATCGCGCTCCCCGCCCTGCGATGGATTCCGTCCGGCGTCGGGGCGTTGATAAGCAATCGCATCAAGGAGGAATACGCGTCGCTGCGGGTGATCGAGCGCCAGATCGCCGCGGACGAAGGCGATCCGGCCGTACTCCAGGCGGAACTCGAGCGCGTCGAGTCGCGCGCGGCGTCGATGCGCGTGCCGGCGACTTTCGTTCCCCAGCTCTTCCAGTTGCGCACCCACATCCGCCTCGTGAAGCAGCTGCTCGCCGACCGCGCCGGCCGGCACTGATCGCATTCGACCGTGCTCAGACGGCTTCGCCGGCGCCGCCGCCCGCAGTGCGCCAGCGGTCCGGACTGGCTCCCGCCCAGGGCCGGAGCGCGCGCGTGAACGAACTCGCGTCCGCGCAGCCCAGCGTCGCTGCCACTTCTCCCGCGCGCATCCGCGTGTTCCTGAGCAGGCGGCAGGCTTCCTGGAAGCGAATCGTCTCGCGCAGGCGTTCGAACGTCGTGCCTTCCGCCGCGAGCGCTCGGTTGAGCGTGCGCGGGTGCATGCCCATCGCCTTTGCCGTGCGCTCCACCGAGCAGTCGGAGGTCGCCACCCACTGGCGCAGGAGGAGCCGCACGTGGCCGGTCACGTCTTCGTTCCCGCCCGACAGCATTTCGTGGGCGCGGTCCTCCATCATCCGGTAGAGGAGCGGGTCGGCGGTGGGCGCCGGGCGTTCGAGGTGGTGTTCGGGGAACACCATCCCGGAGCGATCCGCGTCGAAGCGCGGCGCGATCCGGAAGATCTGCCGGTACGGGCCCGGGTCCTGGGGCAGGCTGTCCCGATTCCTCTTCGCGGGGCCAGCCCCGCGCCTGTGCAGCGGGACCTGATCGGCCAATCCAGGCGTTGGGGGTGCGCCGCTACTCCGCCTTGAATCCTGCGGCCTTGATGACCGGTGCCCAACGCGCGCGGTCGGCGGTCATGGCGGCCTTCAACTCGTCCGGCGTCGTCCCGGTCGGCTCGAGGCCGAGCGCGACGAAACGCTTGCGCATCTCAGGCGTCTTGAGCGATACCGCGATCCATTCCGAGAGCCGCTCGACCGTTGGCGCGGGCGTCCCACCCGGAGCAAAGACTCCGTGCCACCCCGCGAACTCGATCGACGGGTACCCGGCTTCACGGAACGTTTGAACCTCGGGGAGGAGCGCCGAGCGCGTCGCGCCGGACGTTGCCAGCACGCGCACTTTTCCGGCGCGATGCAAGGGCGCGAGGTCGGTGACGGTGCCGACCCCGGCCGCGATCTGGCTGCCGACCAGCTCGCTTTCCATCTGCGCCGTACCGCGGTACGGGACGTGCAAGAGGTCGACCCCGGCCGCCTGCCCCAGCGCGAACGCGACGAAATGAGGCAGACTGCCCGATGCGGGATTCCCGATACTCGCCGCCGCGGGATTCGTCTTCGCCCACGCGACGAACTGGGCGAGGGTGCGCGCAGGATGGTGGTCTCCCACCGCAAGTGCGAACTCGTACTTTCCGACTTGCGTCACCGGCACCAGGTCCTTCGCCGGATCGTAACCCGGGACCTTGAGGACGAGCGGAGCGACGACCGGAATGAAGATCGGGGCGAGGAGCAATGTCCTTCCGTCGGGAGCGGCGGCCTTGAACGCCTGGACCGCGACGCGTCCGCTCGCGCCGGGCAGGTTCTCGACCACCACCGGCTGCGCGAGACGCTCCCTGAGAACTTCGGCCACCAGTCGCGCGACCACGTCGGAGGTGCTGCCCGGGGGCAGCGCCACCAGGACCCTGGTCGGATGCCGGTCCTGGGCCTGCACGGCCTGTGGCATGGCGCAAGCTAATACGGCGGCCAGCAGGCGAACGAGGAGAGAGCGAAACATCGCGATGCAGTCGGCGGGCACCGTGGGCGAGCATACCGCGCGCCGGGCCCGGCCGGGCGCCGCCGGGCATAATGCAGCGCCGGGGCCGCGTCGCCATGCACCAATCCGCCATCACCGCGCAACACGAAGCGCTGCGCTTCGAGCGCCTGCTCGCGGACCTGTCGGCGCGCTTCGTCAACCTGGCGCCGGCCGAGGTCGACGGGGCCGTCGTCGACTCGCTGCGGCAGATCGTCGCGATGCTCGACGTGGATCGCTGTCAACTTCTGCGGTACGCCGAGGAAGGTGACGAAGTGCGCGTCACCCATGCGTGGGCCGTCGCAGGGGTGCCGCTGGTTCCTCCGAAGTCGATCGAGCATCACTTTCCTTGGGTGGTTCGGACCGTGCGTGGCGGCGATGCGGTGGTCCTGCCACGGATCGACGCCCTTCCGCCGGAAGCGTCGACCGATGCCGAGTCGTTCGCGCGCGTCGGCGCCAAGTCGAATCTGACCATGCCGATGATGATGGCGGGACGCGTCGAGGGTGCGATCGCTTTCGCGTGCCTGCGCCGCCGCCGCGACTGGCCGGATTCGCTCGTCGAGCGCGTGCGCGTCCTCGCCGGTGTGTTCGCCAACGCGCTCGCGCACAAGCGTGCCCAGGAAGCACTCGACGCAGCGGTGCAGTTCGAGCGGGCGGTGTCCGGCATCCTGAGCGAGTTGCTTTCGGCGGAGAGCAGCGCGCAGGACCGGATACTCGAGTCCGGGTTGCGCGACGTCGCCGCGGCGCTCGGGGCCGACCGCGCCACGATCTGGCGGCGCGACGGCGAGAAGCCGGCGTTCGCGATGACGCACCGCTGGGCGGCAGAGGGTACCGCGGCGGTGCCGGACACCGTGGACGCGCATCGGATGCCCTGGATCATCGCGCGGCTGGTCGAAGGCACCCCGGTGAACTTCGGCGCCCTGGCCGAACTGCCTTCCGACTCGGCCAGCGATCGAACCTGGCAGGCGGAACTCCGAGTAGAAGCCGGAATCGCCGTCCCGCTGTCGGTGGCCGGGAAGGTCGTGGGTGCGCTTTCCTTCGGTTCCGCGCGCGGCCATCGCGCCTGGCCCGATGTGCTCGTCGGCCGCGCGCAACTCCTGGGCGACGTGCTGGCCGTCATGCTCGCGCGCCGTGAATCGCAGCGACTCGAACAGGAGGCCCAGGCGCAGGCCGCGCACGCAGCCCGCGTCGGCACGATGGGCGTGTTCGCCGCGTCGCTGGTGCACGAACTGACCCAGCCGCTCGCGGCGAGCCTCGCGAATGCCGAGACCGCGTCGGAGCTGCTGGCGGCACCGGTGCCGGACCTCGGCGAGGTGCGCGCGACGGTGGCGGACATCGTCGCGGACGACCGGCGCGCAGGCGAGCTGATCCAGCAGTTGCGCCGCTTCCTTCGCCGGGGCGAGGTCGATAGGGTCGAGCTCGACCTTCGCGACGTCCTGGAGGAGGCCGTGCACCTCGCAGGGGGCGCCGCGGCCGAACATGCCGCGACTGTCGTGCTGGACCTCTCCTCGGCCCTGCCCAGGGTCGTCTGCGATCGCGTGCAGCTCCAGCAGGTGTTCCTCAACCTGATCCTGAACGCGATCGACGCGGTTGCCGGAAGCCCGGAGGACGCTCGCCGCGTGTCGCTGGCCGCGCGGCCGTCGGAAGGAGGCGTCGTGGTCGAGGTGTCCGACTCCGGAACCGGGATGGATGCGGCAACGCTGGAGCGCATCTTCGAGCCGTTCTTCACCACCAAGGCGCGCGGCATGGGGCTGGGTCTGGCGATCAGCCGGACGATCGTCGCGACGCATGGCGGCACGCTCTCGGCGCGCTCAGCGATCGGCCTGGGCGCGACGTTCCGCGTCGAATTGCCGGTCCGCGCGAGTGCCGAGGAGGATTCGCCGCAGCCTGCGACGCTGTCGGCGCACGACACCGGGACCGTGTACGTGATCGACGACGACGCTTCGATGCGCCGCGCGCTCGAACGCCAGCTCGGCGCGGCCGGCCACCGGGTCGTGTCGTTCGATTCCGCGGCCGCTTTCCTCGATCGCAATCCGGTGACCGTCGGCGCCGCCTGCATCGTGAGCGACGTGCGCATGCCCGGACCTAGCGGACTCGACCTGCAGGAGTCCCTCGGGCAGGCGGGGCGTGTGCTGCCGATGGTGTTCATCAGCGGGCATGGCGACGTCGCGACGACCGCGCGCGCGATGAAGGCCGGCGCGGTCAACTTCATCGCCAAGCCATTCACCCGTGAAGCGCTGCTTACCACGGTCGGAGAGGCGCTCGCCCGGGCGCGCGTGCTCGATACGGAAGTCAGCGAGCGCGCCGAGCTTCGCCGGCGCTACGAGACCCTGACTCAGCGCGAGCGAGAAGTGCTCGCGCTGGTCACGGCGGGCCTGCTCAACAAGGTGATCGCCGACCGCCTGGGCGCGGCCGAGGCGACAGTCAAGATCCATCGCGGGCGGGTGATGGCGAAGATGGGAGCGACCTCGGTCGCGGATCTGGTTCGCATGGCCGCGCGTCTGGGTGCCGGGTAGGCGGCAGCGCTCCGAACCCATAGTCGTATTGCCTCGTCGGTTCGGGTGCCCGAGTCTCCCGCGCACTCGCGGGAGGCTTCGCCGTCCTCGATCGAGGCAGCGGCATCGGAAGGTTCTTCCGCTTCGGCCGCCAGACGTTGAAACTGCTGCTCGGCGCATGAGGCGGCGTCGTGGCGCCCGCACGACGTCGCGTGCCTGGCCCTGCGGCGTTCGTCAGGTCTGGCCAAGCTCCGGACCGACAGCCGCAGCTGCCGTGTACCACCAAGATCGTATTCCCCCGGATCGCGAGGCGGAGGAGATTGGCCGTGTGGCGGCACGCGGGACCGGGAAGAGGCACGTGACGCTCGTGGACGACGACGACTCGCTGCGGCGTGCGCTCACGCGCGCGATCCGTCTCGCGGGTTTCGAGATCGATGCGTTCGAGTCCGCCGAAGCCCTGCTTGCCTCCCGCGTTCCCCATGAGCATTCCTGCCTGATCCTCGACATCGACCTGCCGGGGATCGACGGCATCGACTTGAAGCGAGCGCTGGCGAGGAAAGGCTGTGATATGCCCACCGTCTTCATCACTGCACTGGGACCGAGCCGGATGGGCGAGGCACTCGCTGCGCTCGCGCCGGTGGCGGTGCTCTACAAGCCGTTCGACAAGAGCGCGCTGCTCGAGGCGATCGAACGCGGTTACCGGTTCCACAGGTCGATTTGACAAGGAGATGATCCTATGAAGCTGTCACGTTCCGGGCTATTCGGCAGGCGGTCCGCAATGGGCGTCGCATGGATCGCGGGCGCCATTCTGGCGGGTTCTGCGGTCGCGCAGCATGTCACCGGCGCGCCCGGTTCGCCCAGCGCGACGACCACGATCCCGGGCAACCAGCTGCCCGCACCCGACCCGAAGTTCGGCGGCGTCATCAAGGACGGCGCGCTGCAGTCCACACCTTGGTGGCCGCCGCGCGCGGTGCCGCCCAAGGGCGCGCCCAACGTGCTCTTGATCATCACCGACGATGCCGGCTTCGCCGTGCCGGGCACCTTCGGCGGCGTGATCCCGACGCCGGCGATGGACCGCATCGCGAATGAGGGGCTGCGCTACAACCGCGTCTTCTCCACGGCGCTGTGCTCGCCGACGCGCGCCGCGCTGCTCACCGGGCGCAATCACCATTCGGCCGGCTTCGGCGTGATCTCCGAACAGTCCACCGGCTTCCCCGGCTACAACAGCATCATCGGCCGCGACAAGGCGACGATCGGGCGCATCCTGCTCGACAACGGCTATAACACCTCGTGGTTCGGCAAGGACCACAACACGCCGACGTTCGCGGCGAGCCAGGTCGGGCCGTTCGACCAGTGGCCGACCGGCATGGGATTCCAGTACTTCTACGGCTTCGTCGGCGGCGACGCAAACCAGTGGCAGCCGAACCTGTTCCGCAACACCGCGCAGATTTACCCCTTCCTCGGCAAGCCGGAAGGAACCTGGAACCTGGTCACCGCGATGGCGGACGACGCGATCGACTGGATGACGAAAATGCACCAGATCGACCCGTCCAAGCCGGTGTTCATCAAGTACGCGCCGGGGGCGACGCACGCGCCGCACCATCCTACCAAGGAGTGGGTGGACAAGATCCGAGCGCTCAAGCTCTTCGACGAGGGCTACGAAAAGCTGCGCGAGACCATCCTCGCCAACCAGAAGCGGCTCGGCGTGGTGCCGGCCAACGTGCAGTTGCCGCCGTGGCCGAAGGAGTTCATCAAGCCCTGGGACCAGCTCAGCGCCGACGAGAAGAAGCTCTTCATCCGCCAGGTCGAGGTCTTCGCCGCCTACGCCGCGTACAGTGACCACGAGATCGGGCGCGTGATCCAGGCCTTCGAGGACCTGGGCAAGCTCGACAACACGCTGATCATCTACATCAACGGCGACAACGGCACCTCGGCCGAGGGCGGGCCGGCGGGCACGCCCAACGAGGTCGCCTTCTTCAACGGGCTGAACGAGCTGCCGATCGACGTGCAGATGAAGTTCTACGACGTCTGGGGCACCGACCTGACCTACAACCACATGTCGGCCGGCTGGTCGTGGGCCTTCGACACGCCGTTCCCGTGGTTCAAGCAGAACGCCTCGGCGCTCGGCGGCACCAACCAGAACATGGTGGTGTCGTGGCCGGCGCGCATCAAGGACAAGGGCGCCTTGCGCGAGCAGTTCGTGCACGTCATCGACGTGCTGCCGACGGTGCTCGAGGCCGCGGGCATCCGCGCGCCCGAAGTCGTCGACGGCATCAAGCAGCGGCCGATCGAAGGCACGAGCTTCGCCTACACGTTCGACGCGGCGAACGCCAAGGCGCCCGAGCGCCACAAGACCCAGTACTTCGAGATGATGGGCCAGTGGGCGCTGTACGACGACGGCTGGTTCCTGTCGACCAAGGTCGACCGCGCGCCGTGGCAGGCGTTTGGACCGGCGAACCCCGATCCGCTCAACAAGCAGACGTTCCAGCTCTTCAACCTGAAGGACAACTTCAACCAGACCGACGACATCGCCGCGAAGCACCCGCAGAAGGTGACGCAGATGCGCGCGAAGTTCCTCGCCGAAGCGAAGAAGTACAACGTGCTGCCGCTGGATGCCTCGGTGGCGGCGCGCGTCATCGCGCCGCGCCCGAACATCACCGCCGGGCGCAGCGAGTTCGTCTACACGCGGCCGATGACCGGACTGCCGCAGGGCGACTCGCCGCTGCTGCTCAACACGTCCTACACGATCACTGCCGACATCGAAGTTCCGCAGGGCGGTGCCGAAGGGATGATCCTGACCTCCGGCGGACGCTTCGCCGGCTACGGCTTCTACCTCCTCAAGGGCAAACCGGTGTTCCTGTGGAACATGGTCGACCTCGAGCGCATCCGGTGGGAAGGCCCGGACGCGCTGCCGCCGGGACGGCACACCGTTGAGTTCGACTTCAGGTACGAAGGCATCGGCGTCGGTACGCTGCGTTTCAACAACTTCAGCGGCCTCGGCCAGCCCGGCACCGGCACGCTGAAGGTGGACGGCAAGGTAGTGGCCACGCAGCGCATGAAGCGCACACTGCCGATGATCCTGCAGTGGGACGAGGCCTTCGACATCGGGTCGGACACGCTGACCGGTGTCAACGACGTTGACTACAAACCGCCGTTCGCACTGACCGCCAAGCTCAACAAGCTGACGATCAGGGTCGATCGGCCGCAATTGTCACCGGCGGATGTCGCCAGGCTCGAAGCGGCGATGAAAGAGATGGCGAAACGGCAGTGAGACCCGGGCGCAACCGGATGTACGCCGTCGCCATGGCCGTCGCGCTCATGGTTTGCACGGCGGCATGGGCGGCGGCGCCCGCGGCCGACGTGCTGAAAGGCCGATGGGTGCGCCAGGACGGTGGCTACATGATCGTCATCAACGGCGTCGGAGCCGACGGCAAGCTGGAAGCCGCGTACGCCAATCCGCGCCCGACGCCGTTCTCGATGGCACAGGCGCGCCGCGACGGGGACAAGCTCAAGGTCTTCCTCGAACTGCGCGCAGGCGGCTACGGCGGATCGACGTACACGCTCGCCTACGACCCCGCGAGCGATTCGCTCAGGGGCGTCTACCACCAGGCCGTTGCAGGGCAGACCTACGTGGTCGAGTTCAGGAGGGCCCGATGAGTTCCGGGCGACGAGCCGATAGACGGCCGGATGACGTGGTGGCACGCGAACGTCGGACCGGCGCCGGCCGTGGTTTCGCGCTTGCGGCGAGTTCGTCCAGGGGCGCTCGGGCCAGCGTGGTGCCGGCCGTGCCGTCCGGGCGAGTTTGATTTGAAGCCATGAGACCTCAAACGACCAGGAAGGGTCCCGCATAAATCTGCGCTGCGCGGTTTCATCGACCAGGGCTGGGAATTCGGGGCCCAGGCCAACGTTTCGGCCATGGCCGGGGGGGAGGGGGCGATGTTCAGCGGCGCCGCCGCCGTGTCGCCCGGCGTCTACCTCTACCAGCTTACCCAGACCGGGCTGGCGGCGATCCTGACGGTCGCCGGAACGAAATTCCTCAAGGACGGCGATCTCAACTGACCGCGCCGCGTGCCGGCGCCGAAGGAACCCCTGGATGGACGTACCCCGGCAGGGTCCGCGGCGGACATTCGACCAAGGGCGTATAGGCAAACCCGGAGCTTTGGCCGACACTCGCGCAGGTCCGGGGAACCAGAGCGCGGTGGCCTGCGCGCTCGCCGGGCGCGCCTATCACCCGGACAGGGCGGTTTCGCTGTCCCTTCGAAGGACGTTTCCGGTAGCTCCAGGGAGAATGCTCATGACGTGTTCGAGACCGATGTCCAGGATGCTGGTAGCTGCGGCGGCGCTCGCACTGCCTCTCGCGGCCCAGGCGCAGTCCGCGCAGGGCTGGCAGTTTTCGGGGACGTTGTACGGCTGGTTTCCGTCCATCGGGGGGAAGACGACGTTCCCGCAGCCGACCGACGGGACGAGCGTGACAGTGGACGCGGACAAGGTGCTGGAGGATCTCAAGTTCGTGTTCATGGGGGCGCTGGAGGCGAGGAAGGGGCGCTGGGGCGGCTTCACCGACGTGATCTACATGGATCTGGGCAATTCGAAGTCGGGGACGCGCGACTTCTCGCTGGGGGGGCAGCAGATTCCGGCGGACGTGCAGGCGAACGTCAGCTACGACCTGAAGGGTTGGGCGTGGACGCTGGCGGGGACCTACGTCGCGATCGAATCGCCCGAGCACGTCATGCAGGTGATGGGCGGGGCGAGGATGCTGAAGCTCGATCCGAAGGTGACCTGGGAGCTGACCGGCAACATCGGCGATATCCCGGCGCCGGGGCGAGCCGGGTCGCTCGAGTCGAGCGACACGTACTGGGATGCGATCGTGGGGGTGAAGGGGCGCGTGAAGCTGGGAGCGGAGCGCAAGTGGTTCATTCCGTACTACGTCGACATCGGGACCGGCGAATCGGACCTGACGTGGCAGGCGATGGGGGGGCTGGGGTATTCGTTCGGGAAGTGGGACCTGTTCGCGGCGTGGCGCTACCTCGACTACGACTTCAAGTCGTCGAGCAAGGTGGAGGACATGAATTTCAACGGGCCGGCGGTCGCGCTGCAGTTCCACTGGTAGCGGGAAGTTTCCTGCGACGGGCGCTGCGTTGCCGACAAGGGCGCAGGCGTACTGGTGACGCAGTTCCATACCGCTCCGCCCGCCCCCAGGCGGGCGCAGCGTATCGTCACAGTGCGGCGCAACTGTCCTGGCGCATCCGCCGCTCCTGGATCGCGATTTCATCGCTCGCGGCCTTGCGGTCTCCCGCCGCGTCGGATGCGAGCAGCGCGCGCTGCCGCTCGGCGATGTCCTTCGCGTTGCGGCAGCGGTCGCGGCGCTGTGCGTATTCGCGGTCGGCCACGGCGCGGTCGGAGACCTCCCGGTTCGCCGCGAGCGTCGTGCCGTTCGATGACGAGCAGGGACGCGCCTGGTAGCTGACGGTGCCGTCGGCCGCGACGCACTTGTTCATCTGTGCGGACGCGGGGACGGCGAACAGGAAGGCGATCGCCACAAGGGCGGTCCGGCAGGTTGTTCCGGGCATGGCGGGATTCCTTGTCGTATCTGACGCGGGTCCAGCAACGGGCGTGCCAGGCGACCCCCTCCGGGGATCCTGGGAGGCGTCGGCCGACAAGCGGAAGGCATAGCCGCTCCGGCGCTACAATCGGCCGCCCATGGCCATCGACCTTCGCTCGGACACCGTCACCCGTCCATCGGCTGCGATGCGCGCCGCAATGGCCGCTGCGCCGGTGGGCGACGACCAGTACGGCGAGGATCCGACGGTCAATGCGTTGCAGGAACGCGTCGCGACGCTCCTCGGCAAGGAGGCTGCGATCTTCCTGCCCTCCGGGACGATGGCGAACCAGGTGGCGTTGCGCACGCTGACCCGCCCCGGCGACGACGTGATCGTGAGCCGCGAGAGCCACGCGGTGTGGCACGAGATGGGCGGTTCGGCGGCGAACGCCGGCGTGCAGTTCACCGAGGTCGGCGCGCGCGGCGTGTTCGACGCCGATGACCTGATCGCGGCCGCGAAGCCGCGCGGGCACGTGATCTATCCGCCCACGACGCTCCTCGAGATCGAGAACACGCACAACCGGTCGGGCGGCGTCGTCGTGCCGCAGGAAACCTGCATCCGCGTCTGCGCCGCGGCGCGCGAGCGCGGCATCGCGACCTTTCTCGACGGCGCGCGACTGTGGAATGCCGCGGTCGCCAGCGGACGAACGACGGCCGAGCTCGCCGCGCCGTTCGACCTCGTTGCGGTTGCGCTTTCGAAGGGCCTCGGCGCTCCGGGCGGGTCGCTCCTCGCGGGTTCGCGCGCGACGATCGACCTCGCGATCCGCTACCGGCGGATGTTCGGCGGCGCGATGCGTCAGTCGGGAATCTACGCCGCGGCCG
>JADLBN010000172.1 GCA_020847675.1 Burkholderiales bacterium
CGCGACGGCGCCGGGAAAGGCGGCACGATCAAGGCGATCACCGAGCGCGTGAGCCCGCGGGTGTTTCGCGTGGTCGCGCTGCCGGCGCCGACCGAGCGCGAGAAGTCGCAGATGTACATCCAGCGTTATCTGCGGCACCTGCCGGCCGCGGGCGAGGTCGTCATTTTCGACCGGAGCTGGTACAACCGGGCGGGGGTCGAGCGCGTGATGGGCTTCTGCACCGAGGACCAGGCGAAGCGCTTCCTCGCCGGTGTGCCGCTGGTCGAGCGCGCGATCGTCGACTCGGGCGTCATCCTGCTCAAGTACTGGCTGGAGGTCTCGGCGGACGAGCAGACTCGGCGCCTGAAGGACCGCATCGACGACGGCAGGAAGGTGTGGAAGCTCTCGCCGATGGACCTCAAGTCCTACGACCGCTGGGACGACTACACGGTCGCGCGTGACGAGATGTTCCAGGCCACCGATTCGTCCTGGGCGCCCTGGTTCGTCGTTCGCTCCGACGACAAGCGCCGCGCTCGGCTCAATGCGATCACCCACATTCTCGGGCGCATTCCCCACGGGGACGCGCCGCGGGAGAAGCCGAAGCTGCCGAAGCGCAGGATCGGGCGGGTCCGGGAGACCAACTACCCGTTCAAGTTCATCCCGGAAGTCGCCTGACGATTCCCGCGCGACCTCGCGGCGCGAGCGGGGCGCGAAAAGCCTCGCGCGCGGGCTGCGCGAAGCTCCTCTGGCCGGGGCGGTCGCAGAATGCCCGATTCAGGATGCGGTCGCCGTCTCGGCGGCGCTCACGACGTCGTCGAGCGAGAGGCGGCGGTCGATGTCGCCCCAGTCCTGGCCCGCGATCTTGCGCAGGGTTTCGCGCACCGAGGCGCGCGCATCGACGATGCGCAGCGCGATGCCGCGTTGCGCGAGGTCCTGCGCCAGGCCGGCGATCATGCGCACGCCGGTGATGTCGACGTGCGGCGAACTCGACAGGGCCCAGACCAGGACTTTGTGGCCGTCGCCCGCGGCGGCGATGTGCTGGAGCACGCGCTCGCGCACGTGATCGGCGTTGAAGTAGAGGAGCGCGGCCTCGACCCGCACGATGAGCACGCCGGGGACCGCGAGGTTGTCGGCGTTGCGCTCGGCATCCGAGTAGCGCCGCGTGCCCGGCACGCGGCCGAGCCGTGCGACGTGCGGGAACGCCGTCGCGCGCACGAGCAGGAGCATCGACACGATCGCCGCGAGCAAGACGCCCTTGAGGATGCCGAGGACCAGCACGCCGGTCAGCGCCACCAGCGCGGTCGCGAACTCGCCCCGGCTCAGGGTCCAGATCTCGCGCAGCGCCTTCACGTCGAAGAGTCCCTTCACGGCGACGAGCACGATCGCCGCGAGCACTACTTCCGGAAGGTTGCGCAGGAGGCCGGTCAGGAACATGAGGCACGCTCCGATCGCGACCGAGGCAACCACGAGCGCGAGCGGGGACTGCGCGCCGGCCTTGTCGTTGACCGCGGACTGCGACAGGCCGCCCGCCACCGGGTAGCCCTGGAACGCCGAGACGGCGAGGTTCGCGGCGCCGAGCGCGAAGAGCTCCTGCCGCGGCTCGATCGTGTCGCCGTGGCGCTGTGCGATCGCGCGCGCGGCGGAGACGCCCTCGATGTAGGCGAGCAGCACGCACGCGAGCGCGAGGGTTTCGACGCCGTCGATGTCGGCTGGCCTGAGCGACGGCCAGTTGAAGGCGGGGAGACCTTCGGGCAGCAGGCCGACGGTGGCGAAGCCGGCGTTCGTGAGCGGCGTGAAGGTGAGCGCGAGAATGGAGATCGCGACGACCGCGAGCGCGACCGGGCGCGAGGGCAGCCGCCGCTCGCCGTAGACGAGCAGCGCGATCGCGGCCATGCCGAACACCAGCACGGCCGCGTTCGTGCCGGGCAATTGGGCCGCCAGCGTCGCGGCGCGTTCGAAGAAATCGTCGCCGCCACCCTTGACCCCGAAAAGCTTCGGAAGCTGCGTCATCGCGATGGTGAGCGCGGCACCGGCCTTGAAGCCGGTCAGCACCGTCTCGCTGATGAAGCTCACCAGCGACGAGAGGCGGAGCGCCCATGCCGCGAAGCAGATGACGGCAGCGACGAGTGCCACGAGCGCCGCGACCGCGATCGCGGCGCCGGGCGCGCCGGCGGTCATGCCGGCCACCGAGGTCCCGACCAGCAGCGAGATCGCCGAGGTCGGGCCGATCGCGAGCTGCCGCGAGCTGCCGAACAGCGCATAGGCGAGCCCGCCGGCGAGGTAGCCGTAGACGCCGTGCTGCGGTGGCAGCCCGGCGAGCGTCGCGTAGGCCAGCGACACGGGAATCGCGTAGGCCGCGAGCGTGACGCCCGCAACCGCGTCGCTGCGGAGCCACGCGGCGCGGTAACCGGAGCGCCAGGGAGCGAAGGCGGGAAGCATCGGGTCGGTGCAGGGCGGATCAGCTCGTGTCGGGCGCTCGCGCGGGGAGCGTGATGCGCACGTTATCACCCGCGACCTCCACCGCGTAGTGTCCGGTGCGCAGCGCCGGGACGCCTTCGACCGCGCCGGACACGATGTCGTAGACCCAGCCGCAGTCGGTGCAGATCGCGAGCCCCGCGGTCTGCTCGCCCGCACCGAGCGACGCGCCGCAGCGCAGGCACGCATCGTCGAGCGCGTGGAAGTCGCCGCCTACGGTGAAGATCGCGATCTTCACGCCGTTCGACACCGTGACCGCCGTGCGGCCGGCGCCGATACGATCGCGGCGGATCGTGACGACGGGAAGGTGTTTCGGGGATTGCGTGCGCATGCCGGACACGCGAGGTGCTCGCTGGCATCCCGTTTCGGCCACCATGCTGGACCAGGACGCCCGGGGGAGTCCTTGCAGTTCTCGACCGAGTCGAACCGGGGTTTCCACCGGGGATTGTAGAATCCGCGCGGTGCTCGCGCCCGGATAGCCGGGTCCGGTCGGATCCGGCCGTTTGCCACCGATGGAAGGAATCGCGTTGTCGAAGCAGGGGAACACCGACGAACGGACATCGGCGATCGAAGCGGCGGATCGCGCCGACACCCAGCGCGCGGGCGCGTACAGCCAGCTCCCGGCGCTGATCCGGCAACTCGGGCTCGACCCGGTCGAGATGATGGGTCTTGCCGGGCTGCCTGCCGACGCGCTCGATTCGCCCGAGCGCAGGGTTCCTTACGGGAGCCTCGGCACCCTGCTCGCGCGCACCTCGGAACGCGCCGCCTGTCCGCACGTGGGACTCCTCGTCGGTCGGATGTGGCGCGTCGCCGATCTGGGCCTCGTGGGTGAACTGGTGAGCCACGCGCCGACGTTCGGGACGGCGCTGCGCATGTGGACCGTCCACCAGCACCTCAACAGCAGCGCAGGGATGGCCTTCCTGATCGAACAGGGCGTCACGGTCGAGTTCGGCTACTGCGTCTACGGAAAGCGCGTCGAAGGGGTCGAACTGCTCCACGACGCGGTGTTGGCAGGGGCCACCATCCTGCTGCGCGAAATGGCCGGCCCGGAATTCGCTCTGTCGCAGGTGCACCTGCTCCGTCGGCGACCTGCGGACGTCGCCCCGTACCGGGCGCATTTCCGGCTGCTTCCCCGATTCGGAGCCGAGCGCAGCGCGCTGTGCTTCCCCGCGAGGTGGATGGCGCATCCGATGCAAGGCGCGGACGCCGCGCGATTCGCGGAGGCGAAGCGTCGCATTGCCGGCGCAGGTAGCGGTTCCCTGCTGCAGCGGGTGCGGCGCGCCGTGCGCAGGCTCCTCCTGTCGGACGACGTGTCGGGCGATGCGGTGGCGCAGATGCTCGACCTGCACCGGCGCACGCTCAACCGCCGGCTCGAGGCGCAGGGCACGACCTTCCAGGCGGTGCTCGACGAGGTTCGCGCCGAGGCCGCGCGCCAGCTCCTCGAGAGCAGCGACGCGTCGCTCGACGACATCGCCGCCGCCCTGGGTTATGCCGGCGTCAGCCCGTTCATGCGCGCCTTCCGGCGCTGGACCGGCACCACGCCCGGCGAGTGGCGCCGGCGGCCGCGGCCTCCCGCGGTCAGCTCAGGAGCTTGACGATCACGGTGCCCCAGGTCGTGAGCAGGATGTGGCCGATCGCGACCGTGCCCGAGTAGCCCAGCACGGCGACCGGGCTGCCCGAACGCTCCTGGACCGCGGCCATGCCCGCGGTCATCGTCTGCGCTCCCGCGATGCCGCCCAGGAGCAGCACCGGGTCGAGCTTGAGCAGGTAGCGGCCCGCGTAGAGGCCGACGAGGAGCGGCACCGAGGTCACGACGATGCCCCCGAAGAACAGGCCGACACCGGCCTTGCGCAGGGCATCGACGAAATGCGGTCCGGCGGAGAGGCCGATCATCGCGACGAAGGCGGCGAGCCCGATCGAGATCATGAACTGCACGGCGCCTTCCGGGATGCGGCCGAAGCGCGGGCGCACCGAGTGCAGGTACCCGGTGACGAGTCCGGCGAGCAGCGTGCCGACGCTCGTGCCCATCGCGATGCGCATCGCGCCGATCGGGACGACCAGGAGCACGCCGATGATCGCGCCGGTGACGATGCCTAGCGAGAGCGTCACGAAGTCGGTCTGGTCGCTCGGGTAGAGCGTTTCTCCCACCGCCTCGGCCGCGCGTACCACCGCCGGTTCCGGACCGGTGAGGCGCACGACGTCGCCGCGCTCCACGACGACGCCGGGCGCGACCGGCACGTCCTGACCGCCGCGCACGATCGCGCGCAGGAACACCGATCGCACGGCGAGGTCGGAGTCCGCGATCTCGCGCAGCGTCCTGCCGACGACGTCGCGCGAGTTGACGAGCACGTCGTAGGACGCCATCGGGATGTCGAGCGCCTCGCGGTCGTCGACTTCCTCGGCGCCCGACCCGCCGACGATTTCGGCCAGCACGTCGCGTGGGCCCGAGATCACGACGACGTCGCCCGCCGCGAGGTTCAGCTCCGGAGCGGCGGACAGGATCTCGTCACCGCGCCGTACGCGCTCGACGAACACGCGCTTGTCCGGGATCAGCTTCTCGATCGCCTCGACCGTGCTGCCGTCGGCCCTGCCGCCGGAGCGGATGCGGTAGGCACGCAGTTCGAACGGCCGCCACGCCGAGGCGACGCCGGGCTTCTCGCGCTCGTAGCCGATCGCCTTCTCGGCCGCCTCGGCCGCCGCGCGGAGGTCGATGCCGAGCAACCTGGGCCCGACGACGCTGCAGAAGAGGATCACACCGAGCGCGCCGAACACGTAGCACAGCGCGTCGGCGACCGCGACGTGGGCCACCAGCACCGCCCGCTCGGCCTCGGGGAGCGGCAGCGCGTTGATCGCTTCCACCGCGGTGCCGATGGCGGGGGACTCGGTGAGCGCCCCGGAGAGGAGTCCTGCCGCCATGCCGACGTCGAGCTTCAGCACGCGCGCCACGACGTAGGCGGCCACCAGTCCGGACACCGACATGAGCGTGGCGAGCAGCGCCCAGCGCAGCCCGTCGCCCTTCATCGCCTTGAAGAACTTCGGTCCGACCGAATAGCCGATCGCGAACAGGAAGAGCAGGAACAGGAGCGACTTCGCGGTCGACGAGACGGGTATCTCGACCATGTACCCGAGCAGCATGCCGGCGAGGAGCGATCCTGTAACCGGGCCGAGGCCGAAGCCGCGCACCTTGACGCTGCCGATCAGGTAGCCGAACCCGATCACCAGGAACACCGCGAGTTCCGGGTACTTGGTGAGGAACCCGATCAGGGTCTGCGCCATCGATGCCGTCCCGGTTCGTGCGCGGAAGGGAGCAGGGCGGTCCTTCGGCGGACCGCCCCGGCCGCGCGTGCCGACCGCAATGCTACTTCGACAGCACCATCGCGAGGTAGCCGAACACGGTCAGGAGCACGCCCGACACCGCGTAACCGACCGGGAAGCCGATCCACGGCACCGAGCTGTCGATCTCCTTGGCCGCCTCGCGTGCGGGGCCCGAGTGGGAGCGCGCGCCGGCTACGCCGCCCATCAGCACGGCGGGGTTGATCTTCATCAGGTGGTAGCCGATCGCCCACACGAGGATCGGCGGGATGGTGGTGACGATGAACCCGGCGAGGAAGATGTACAAAGCGACGGTCCCGGTGAGCTGCGAGATCAGCCCGGCGCCGGCGTTGACGCCGACGATCGCGATGAACACCACGAGCCCGAGGTCTTCCAGGATGTTGCGGGCCGCGTTGGGGGTGTTGCCGAAGAAGCGCAGCCGCGACACCATCGACGAGACGATGACGCCGGAGACCAGCAGTCCTCCGGCATTCCCGAGTCCGACCTTGGACCCCGCGAGCGGGAAGCTGATCGCGCCGATCAGGAAGCCCAGGATCATGCCGAGCGACAGCGTCAGGAGGTCGGTCGCGGTGCTCGGCCGCGCGATGCGACCGGCCATCGACGCGAACTTCTCGACCGCCGACTTGAGGCCGACGACGAACACCACGTCGTAGCGCTGGAGCTTGAGGTTCAAGCCCACGGGGATCGACACGCCGCCGCGCTCGATCTTCTGCAGGCCGACCTGTCCGGCGAACGATTCGTTCCGCAGCGACGCGAGGTCGCGGCCTTCCATCGCCTTCTCGGTGACGAGCACCTCGGCCTGGTCGAGGGGCACGTTGAGCGCCTTGTCGTCGGCGACCTCGGGGCCGATCAG